>JAIYAL010000147.1 GCA_027489095.1 Erythrobacteraceae bacterium | reverse complement strand
GTCCAGTTGAAGCTGGGGCTGTTATTGTAGACCAGCTTGGCGGTCGGGATAACGTCGCGGATGCGGTTCACCATGCCGGCGATCTGGCCGATGTGCGGCTTTTCCGTTTCGATCCACAGCAGATCGGCACCGTTCTGTAAGGAGTTGATGCAGTCGAGCACGCAGCGATCCTCGCCCGAGCCGGCGCGGAACTGGAACAGGTTTGACGCCAGCCGCTTCGGCCGCAGCAACTTGCCATTGCGGCTGATGACAACGTCGCCGTTGCCAACCTGGCCCACGTCGATCTCCTCGCAATCAAGGAAGCTGTTGTACTGGTCACCCAGATCGCCCGGTTCCTTACTGACCGCGATCTGCTTGGTCAGGCCCGCGCCCAGCGAGTCGGTGCGGGTGACGATGACGCCGTCTTCGACGCCCAGTTCCAGGAACGCATAGCGGCAGGCGCGGATCTTGGCGACGAAGTCCTCGTGCGGCACCGTCACCTTGCCGTCCTGGTGGCCGCACTGCTTTTCGTCGGCAACCTGGTTCTCGATCGGCAAGGCGCAGGCGCCGGCCTCGATCATTTTCTTGGCCAGCAGATAGGTGGCTTTGGTGTTGCCGAAGGCGGCATCGATGTCGGCGATGATCGGCACCACGTGCGTTTCGTAGTTGTCGATCGCGTTTTCGAGGCGCTTGGCTTCTACGGCGTCACCGGCCTTGCGGGCGGCGTCGAGCGCGCGGAACATCATGCCCAGTTCGCGGGCGTCGGCCTGCTTGAGGAAGGTGTAGAGCTCCTCGATCAGCGCGGGCACCGAGGTCTTCTCGTGCATCGACTGGTCGGGCAGGGGGCCGAATTCGCTCCGCAGTGCGGCGACCATCCAGCCCGAGAGGTAGAGGTAACGGCCCTTGGTCGAGCCGAAGTGCTTCTTGATCGCGATCAGCTTTTGCTGTGCGACAAAGCCGTGCCAGCAGCCGAGCGACTGGGTGTACTGGGCGGGGTTCGCGTCATAGGCGGCCATGTCGGCGCGCATGATCTTGGCGGTGTACTTGGCGATGTCGAGACCGGTACGGAAACGGTTCTGGATAGCCATGCGCGCAGCGCTTTCGGGATCGATCGCGGCCCAGCTCGGCCCATTCGCGTGTACGATCTCGCGCATCCGGGTGATGGTGTTCTGGTAGGTCATGTGCGTCTCCTGTCCATCCTGGGGAGGGGCGGGTCGTTTAGGCCTCGCGCCGCTGGATGGGCTCGCTTTGGCGTGGTGCGCCGCAGCATGACAGGGAAACTTACAGAAAATCGTGTCGCTATGCGGACAATTGCCCGCGATATTGTGTCAATCGGTAAAGTAATTTACAAAAGCGCATGGCCGACACCAATCTCCTCGCCGGACCCGCCCTACGCCGCCTGCGCAAACGCGAGGGCTTGACCCAGGCCGCCATGGCGAGCCTGCTCGGCATCTCGCCGTCGTACCTCAATCTGATCGAACGCAACCAGCGCCCCCTATCCGCGCGCGTGCTGGTGCAGGTGATCGAACGCTTCGACTTCGACCCGCGCTCCCTGCGCGAGGACGACGCGATCGGCGGAATCGAAGGAATGGTGCGGCGGCTCGCCGACAAGCGCTTCGGCGATCTCGGGATCGACCGTGAGGAGGTGCAGGAACTGCTCGCCGCAGCGCCCCAAGTCGCCGCCGCTTTCGCGCGGCTCTACGATACGGGCGGCGGCGAGCGAATCGTTGTTGAGGACGCCGCCGCCGCCGCCCGCCGCGCCATTGAACGCTGGCAGAACCACTTTGCCGATCTCGACCACGCCGCAGAAGGCCTCGCCGACGAGCTGCGCCTTTCGCGCGGGGAGATCAGCGCGGCGCTGTCCGAGCGGTTGCGCGAGAAGCACCAGCTGTCGGTGCGCATCCTGCCGGCCGAGGTGATGCCGGGCCAGGTTCACAGGCTCGACCTTCACGCGCGCCAGTTGCAGCTTTCCGAAATGCTCCCCGGCGCGGCGCGGCGTTTCCAGATCGCGCGGCAGGTCGGGCTGCTGGAGATGCGCGAAGGGATCGAGATGCTGGTCGCGGGCGCAAACCTCGCCAGCCCCGAGGCGCGCGGGGGGCTGCGCGAGCATATTGCCGATTACCTCGCAGGCGCGTTGTTGCTGCCCTATCGCCGTTTCCTGCGCGCCTGCGAGGCGACCGGATACGACCTTGCGGTGCTGCAACGCCGTTTTGCCGCCAGCTTCGACCAGGTCGCCCAGCGCCTCACCACTTTGGGGCGGGTGGGCGAGCGGGGCCTGCCGTTCTTCATGGCGGTGATCGACCGGGCGGGGCGGATGACACAATTCACCGCCGGGGGGAGCGGGGCGCTCCATCCGCTTGAGGGCGCGCGCTGGCCGGCGTGGGTGCCCTATGCCGCCTTCGAGCGGCCCGGTACCGTGCTCACCCAGGCCGCGACCTTCGGCGAGGGCGAGGCAGCGGCAAGGCACTGGTTCACCATCACCCGCACCGTGGACGGCGACGGGGTGATGTGTGCGGGGAGGCGCGCGGTGGTGCTCGGGATCGAGGCGCGCTTCGCGGGCGATCTGGCCCAGGCGCGCGGGGTCTCTCTCGACCGTGCTGACGCGGTCCCGCTGGGCACCCCCTGCCTTAGGTGCGGGAGGGCGGAATGCCTGACCCCTGCACCGACCCGGCTCGCCGGTGTTCTTCCACGCGCGCGGCCCGCATCCTGAGGGCCGAATTAACCCTCGTAACCCGCACGAAAGCGCGAGTCACATCGCGGTGTAAACTTTACCGACACTTAAGGTCTAGGGCCTAGAACCGCGACACGCAAAAGAGGCCCGTTCGCGCAATGATCCGCTTGTTCAAGCATTACATCCCGCACGCCGTTCTGCTGCTCGGCCTGCTTGATCTCGGCTTGCTGGTGCTGGCGAGCGAGATCGCTTGGCAATGGCGCACGCACCAGATCGGGATGGATGGCGGTCCCTTATCCGACCGCGCCTTCGCGCTGTTCGGCACCGCCTCGGTGATCTGGCTGGCGATGATTGCTGTCGGGGTCTACGGTCCAAACGCCCTGCGCTCCCTGCGCTTTGCCGGGGCGCGGGTGCTGGTCGCCATCAGCCTTGGCATCATCGCCCTCGCTGTGATCGATTTCGTCTTTCCGAGCGACTATTTCTGGCGCTCGACTCTCCTGTACACGATGGGTCTCGCCATTCTCGTGCTGGTTGCCGACCGGCTGCTGCTCAACTCCTTCCTCGGCTCCTCGGCTTTTCGCCGCCGCGTCATGGTGCTTGGCGCGGGCGACCGGGCGCAGCGGCTGCGCGAGCTTGGCGACAAGCCCGAGACCGGTTTTGCCATCGTCGCCTACATCGCCATGAGCGAGGACCAGCGCCGCGTTGAGGAGGCGATCCCGCGCACGGCGATCCACGACCTTGGTCGTTTCGTCGAGAACCTCGGCGTCTCCGAGGTGGTGCTCGCGCTCCAGGAGCGCCGCAACGCGCTGCCCCTGAAGGATCTTCTGCGGATCAAGACCAAGGGCGTCCACGTCAACGACTTCTCGAGCTTCATCGAGCGCGAGACAGGCCGCGTCGACCTCGACACGATCAATCCGAGCTGGCTGATCTTCTCCGACGGCTTTTCCAGTTCGCGGATGCTTTCGAGCGCATCGAAGCGCATCTTTGACATCACCGCGAGCCTCATCCTGCTGTCGCTCACCTTCCCGATCATCCTCTTCTTCGCACTATTGGTGAAACTCGACAGCAAGGGTCCGGCCTTCTTCCGTCAGATCCGGGTCGGCCTCTACGGCGAGCCGTTCATGCTGGTGAAACTGCGTTCGATGCGCACCGATGCCGAAAAGGACGGGGCCAAGTGGGCGGAGAAGGACGACCCGCGCGTCACCCGCCTCGGACGCTTCATCCGCAAGGTGCGGATCGACGAACTGCCCCAGACGTGGAGCGTGCTCAAGGGCGAAATGAGCTTCGTCGGCCCGCGCCCGGAAGTGCCCTCTTTCGTCGAGAGCCTCGAAGAAGAGATCCCCTTTTATGGCGAGCGGCATATGGTGAAGCCCGGGATCACCGGTTGGGCGCAGATCAATTATCCTTACGGCGCCTCGGTTGAGGATAGCCGCGCCAAGCTCGAATATGATCTCTACTACGCCAAAAACTACACGCCTTTTCTCGATTTCGTGGTCCTGCTCCAGACCTTGCGGGTGATTCTCTGGCCCGAGGGGGCGCGGTGATCTGGCCGGGCGACATCATTGCGCTGGCAGGCCAGCTTGCCTGGGCGGCGGGCGCGGTGATGAGTACGCTTGCGCTTGGGTGGTTGTGGCGGCACGGGGAACGGACCAGGCCCGACCGCGCCGGGCTGATGCTCGCCGCCGGCGCAAGCGCCGCTTGGTGCGCGCTTTCAGCCGGGCTCGGGGCCGGGCACGATGTGACAAGCGTTGCGGTGATCGTGCGCAATCTTGCGTTGATCGCCACGGTTTTCCGCCTGTTCGCCGCCGACGGTCGCAGCGCCAGCCTCAAGCCGGTCCGCCCGGTGATCGTCGCGCTGGTGCTCGTACAGCTACTCCAGCCGGTCGTGCTGCTGATCGGGAGCCGCTTCGGCAGCATGCCACAGGCCGCCGAGGCCGTGTTCACCGCCCGCTTGATGATCGACATGCTGGTGGCGATCGGCGCGCTCATGCTGCTCCACAACCTCTATGCCGGGGCGGACAATGCCCTGCGTCCGGTGCTGCGCTGGACCGGCATGGCGATGGCGGGCATCTTTGCCTATGATCTCAATTTCCATGCCCTGTCTTATGTCGGGGGTGAAACCCCGGCGGCCTTGCGAGACCTGCGCGGGCTGTTTGCGGGAACCATGGCGGGGCTTTACGCGCTCGGCATGAACGCGGCTGGGCCGCGCGTTCAGTTCAGCCCTTCGCGCGCGGTTACCTTTCGCACGCTTTCGCTGCTGCTGATCGGCGCTTATCTCGCAGGGCTGGTGATGGTCACCAAGGCGCTGGCGTTGATTGGCGGGGATGCGGCGCGGGCCGGGCAAGTTGTGTTCGGCGTGATCGGCATTCTCGCCGCCGGGTTCGCGCTGCCCTCATCGCGCATCAGAGGATGGCTCAGGGTCACTGCAACCAAGCACCTCTTCCAGCACCGCTATGACTATCGCCTGGAATGGCTGCGTTTCACCCGCACCATCGGGCGCGGGGGGACTGGCAGCGCCAGCCTCGAAGAGCGCGCGGTCAAGGCGCTCGCCGATATTACCGAGAGCCCCGCGGGCCTGCTGCTCATGCCAAACGAGGAGGCGCGGCTCGAACTGACTGCCCGCTGGAACTGGTCGACCATCGCCGTGCCGGCTGTTGCCGGTGATTTCGTCCTGTCCTCGCTAATGGAGCAGCACAACCTCGTGATCGCGCTCGATGAGGTGCGGCGCGGGGTCGATCACCACGGCGAGGCGGCGCAGGCACCGCAATGGCTGGTTGAGGCCGAGGACGTGTGGGCGCTGGTTCCGCTGATCCACTTCGACCGGCTTGTCGGCGTCATCGTGCTCGCCCGCCCGCGCAATCCGCGCCAGCTCGATTGGGAGGACTTCGACCTCCTGCGCGTCGCCGGCCAGCAGCTGGCGAGCTACCTTGCCGAGCAGGCCGGCCAGCAGGCGCTGATGGATGCGAGCCGCTTTGACGAGTTCAATCGCCGCATGGCCTTCGTCATGCATGATATCAAGAACCTCGTCAGCCAGCTTTCATTGCTCGCCGCCAACGCGGAAAAGCACGCCGACAACCCGGCGTTTCGCGCCGACATGCTCGTGACGCTGCGCAATTCGGCCGACAAGCTTTCCGCGCTGCTGGCGCGGCTTGGGCGCTATGGTTCGGGCCAGGTATCCGAGCTTGCGCCGATTGAACTGGTGGCCCTTGCCCGGGGCATCACCGCGCGCTTTGCCGGGGTGCATCCGGTGGCGCTTACCCGCGAGGCGCCGGTCATGGTGATGGGCAATCGCGAGGCGCTCGAACAGGCGCTGATCCACCTCGTTCAGAACGCCATCGATGCGAGCGAGCCGGCGATGCCGGTGTTCCTCGATGTGACGGGCGAAGGGCTGCACGGCACGTTCGAGGTGGTGGACTCGGGGCGCGGTATGACCCCTGAATTCATCCGCACCGGGCTCTTCAAGCCGTTCGTCTCGTCCAAATATGGCGGCTTCGGGATCGGCGCCTTCGAGGCGCGTGAACTGGTGCGGGCGATGGGCGGGCGGCTGACCGTTGAAAGCCGCGAGGGGCTCGGCACGCGCTTTGCCGTCGTCCTGCCACTCGCCGAGGCGGCACGGCTGCTGGGCAAACAGGGGGCGGACCCCCATTCATCGCAGGAGGTCGCGTGATGGCAGCTGACAGAAAGCCAGTGCTGCTGGTGATCGAGGACGATCCCGGCCTGCAGGCCCAGCTCAAATGGGCCTACGATGATTTCGAGGTGGTGATCGCGGGCGACCGCGACAGTGCCATCGCCGCCCTTCGCGCCGAAGCTCCGGGTGTCGTGACGCTTGATCTCGGCCTGCCGCCCGATCCGGACGGCACCAGCGAAGGCTTTGCGGTGCTGGACGCAATCATGGCGCTGAAGCCCGATACCAAGGTGATCGTCGCCAGCGGCCACGGTGCGCGCGAGAGCGCGCTCGCGGCGATCGCGCGGGGGGCCTACGACTTCTACCAGAAGCCGATCGACATCGAGGCGCTGGGGCTGATCGTGCGCCGGGCCTTCAACCTGCGTGTCATTGAGGAGGAGAACCGTCGCCTCGTCGCCTCAAGCAGCGCGGACAAGACCGTGCTCGGCCGGTTGATCACCGGAGCGCCGGAAATGGTCAAGGTTGCGCGCACGATCGAGCGGGTAGCCAAGACCGGGGTTTCGGTCATGCTGCTCGGTGCGAGCGGTACGGGGAAGGAACTGCTCGCCAAGGGCCTCCATGATGCAAGCGACCGGGCGGGTGGGCCCTTCGTTGCGATCAACTGCGCGGCTATCCCGGAAACGCTGCTGGAAAGTGAGCTGTTCGGCCATGAGAAAGGCGCCTTCACCGGGGCGGTCAAGACCACCGAGGGGAAAATCGAGAGTGCTAATGGGGGGACGCTGTTCCTGGACGAGGTGGGCGACATCCCCTTGCCGCTTCAGGTCAAGTTGCTGCGCTTCCTGCAAGAACGCACCATCGAGCGGGTCGGCGGGCGGCGGGCGATTGCTGTCAACACGCGGATCGTTTGCGCAACGCATCAGGATCTTGAGGTCATGATCCAGCAGGGGGCGTTCCGCGAAGACCTGTTCTACCGCCTTGCCGAGATCGTGGTTCGGATCCCCGGCCTGGCCGAGCGGCATGGCGATCCCGTGCTGCTCGCCAAGGCCTTCCTCAAGCGCTTCGCCGCTGAGATGAACCCTGCCGTTACCGGGTTCGCCCCCGACGCGCTCGCCGTGGTCGATGCGCATGACTGGCCGGGCAACGTCCGGGAACTTGAAAACCGGGTGAAGCGGGCGGTGATCATGGCTGACGGCAAGCTGGTCAGCGCCGATGACCTGGACCTTGCCGCCGCCGATCCAGAGGATGCCGACGTTCTGAACCTCAAGGCCGCGCGCGAAGCCGCCGACCGCCGGGTAATCCGCCACGCCCTCGCGCGCAGCGAAGGCAATATCTCGAGTACCGCCAAGTTGCTCGGGATCAGCCGCCCGACGCTCTATGACCTGCTCAAGCAGTATGACCTGCAGACCTAGACTGCTCGCCGCGCTGGCCGGGCTGGCGCTGATGCTTGGGCCGGTGGGCTGTTCGGACGACACGGGCAATCCGAGCCGCCGGGGCGCTGTGGCGGCGAACCCGGCGCTCGCCAGGCTGCTTGTCCAAGCTGATGGGGCGATGCGCGATGGGAGGCTCGGCGATGCGGCCAATACACTCGAAACCGCGCGCAGCCTGGCACCAGAGAACCCCGACCTGTGGCTCGCCATTGCCCGGTTGCGGCTGCGCGGCGGCGAGCATCTGACCGCGCTCGAGGCGGCCGACCGCGCGCTTGCGCTCGGCCCCGAACACGGCCCGGCGCTGCTCCTGCGCGCGTTGTTGGTGCGCGATGCCCATGGTGCAGCCGAAGCGCTGGCCTGGTTTGAGGCGGCTGCCACAGCCGATCCGGACAACCCGGACATCTGGGCCGAATATGCCGCGACCCTTGGTGACAGCGGCGAGGCTCGTGCAATGCTGGACGCGGTGCGCCGCCTCGCCGAAATCGCACCTGACGATCCGCGCGTGCCCTATCTTCAGGCGGTGCTTGCAGCCCGCGGAGGGGAGGACGCACTCGCCCGCAACTTGCTTGCACGCAGCGGCATGGCGGCGCGCGGCGTGCCGGCGGCGCTGCTGCTCGATGCGGTGATCAGCTTGCAGCAAGGCAATGCCGAGAGCGCCGCCGTGACACTTGAAGGCCTCGCCGCGCGCCAGCCTGCCAACGCTCGGGTGCGCGAGCTGCTCGCCCATGCGCTGCTCGCCGGGGGGCATAATGATGCGGTCGTGAGCCGTTTCGGTGCGGATGCGGCGGGGCCCGAGGCTTCGCCCTATCTGGTGATGCTGGTCGCCCGTGCCCACGAGCAGCGCGGCGAGCGCATGGCCGCAGCTCCGCTGCTGGCGCGGGCCTATGGCGCGATGAGGGCGGCGCCGACCGTGCTGGGCGAGCGCGAGGGCCTGCCACAGCCGACTGCCGAGGTGCGACGCGCCTTGCTAGGCGGCGACCGGGCCGGCGCACGCGCCTTGGGCGAGGCATCGCGAACCCGTTTCCCCGCCTCGGCTGATGTCGCAAGCCTCGCTGGAGATGCCTTTCTCGGCGCGGGTGATCCGCGCGCGGCGTTCGCCGCCTATGCGCGCGCCTCCGAGGCGCGGCGTCCCTGGCCGCTCGCCCGCAAGGCGGTGTGGGCCTATGCGCGATCAGGGTACCGCGAGGCAGCAGACCTGCTGCTCGCAAGTCAGGTCGCAGGCGAGCCGGATACAGCGAGCGTGGTGATCGCGTTGGCGAACCGGCAGGTGGAGCGCGGCGACTGGGGCCGCGCCGCTCTGCTGCTTGACCACGCGGCGATTCTTGGCGCGGGACACGATCCGGCGCTGCTCGGCCTCAGGCTGCGAGCGGCTCAGGCTTTAGGCAAGCCGGAGGACGCAGAGCGGTTCGCTGCACTGCTGGCCGACGTGCGCCCGCGCGCCATAGCGGTGCGGTAGCGGGGCCACTCGACAAGCGCTTGCGGGCAGGGCAGGGCCTGCGCTCGATGTCGGCACCTTCGCGCTTTCCCTTCCTCAAGGACCCGATGATCGCCGTGCTGGTGATCTCCACCGCGCTCGCGCTCGTGTTGCCTGCCGCGGGCGAGGCGAGGGCGACGGCGACGACGGTCTCGAACACTGGCATCTTCGTGCTGTTCCTCGTCAACGGGATGCGAATCCGGCGCGGGGAGATCGCGCGTGGGCTCGCGAACTGGCGCTATTTCGGCCCGCTGATGCTGTTCGTGTTTGGCGCGATGGCGCTCGCTGGCCTCGGCTTCGCCAAACTCGCCGCGCCCATGCTGCCGCCGCTTGTCGCGATTGGCTTTGTCTATCTTGGCTGCCTTCCTTCGACCGTGCAGTCGGCCACCTCCTACACCAGCCTTGCGCACGGCAATGTCGGGTTGGCTGTGGTGGGGGCGGCGCTCATCAACATCGTCGGCGTGTTCGTCAGCGCGCCGCTTTTCGCAGTTGTAGGCGGGGGCGCGGCGGGAGAGATCGGAATCGAGGCGATCTGGCGCATCGGCCTGATCCTCGTGCTGCCCTTCGTGATCGGGCAGGCGGTGCAGGACCGCTTTATCGACCGGATCGCCGCGCACCGGGAGCGGATCGCCTGGCTCGACCGGGCGGTGATCGGGATCGCTGTCTATGTCGCCTTTTCGGGCGCGGTCGAGCAAGGGCTGGCGACGATGTTCGCCCCCGCCGACTGGGCCGTCCTTGTCGTGCTGGTGCTGGCGATGCTGGCGTTGGCACTGGGCAGCGCCTGGGCGGTTGCCGGCCTGCTCGGACTGCCACGGCCTGACCGGATCGCGTTTCTCTTCGCCGGGTCGCAGAAGAGCGTGGCCACCGGAGCCCCGCTTGCCGCGATCTTGTTCGGGCCGGCCAGCGCGGGCTTCGTGATCGCGCCGCTGCTGCTCTACCACCTTGCGCAGTTGGTGCTCGCCGCGCCGCTCGCGCTGAGGCTGGCGAAGGGCCGTTCTTAGGGGTTGGGCTTAACCCTTGGGCTGGTAGGTCTGTTCCTCGCTCGGGAAGGCGCGGCTGCGCACCTCCTCGGCATAGCGGGCGACCGTGCGATCGATCACGCCAGCGATATCCTCGTAGCGCTTCACGAAGCGCGGCACACGTTCGAACATCCCGAGCATATCCTCGGTGACGAGCACCTGCCCGTCACACTGCGCCGAGGCGCCGATGCCGATGGTGGGGCAGTCGACGGCCCTGGTCGCGGCGATCGCAATGGTCTCGACCACGCCCTCGATCACGATCGCGAAGGCCCCGGCTTCGTCGAGCGCCTTGGCATCGGAGACGATCTTCTCGGCCTCAGCATCCGAGCGCCCGCGTGCGCCATAGCCGCCGAGCACGTTGACGGCCTGAGGCGTGAGCCCGACGTGCCCCATGACCGGAATGCCGCGCTGGTTGAGAAAGGCGACGGTGGGCGCCATCGCCGCCCCGCCTTCGAGCTTCACTGCTGCCGCTCCTGTCTGCTTCAGCAGGAACGCCGCACTCTCGAACGCCTGCTGCGGCGAGGCCTCGTAGGAGCCGAAAGGCATGTCGATCACCACCACGGAATGGTAGCTGCCCCGCACCACTGCCGCGCCGTGGTTCGCCATCATCTCGAGCGTCACGGGAATGGTTGAGGGCAAGCCGTAGATCACCTGACCAAGTGAATCCCCGACCAGCAGCAGGTCGCAATGCGTGTCCAAAAGCTGCGCCTGGCGCGCGGTGTAGGCGGTGAGCATCACCAGCGGTTCGCCGGTCACGCCGTCGGTCTTGCGCCCGCGGATCGCCGGCACGGTCAGCCGCCGCATCGGCTGCGGGGTGGGGTTGGCGCGGCTTGTGCTGGTGTCGAGCTGGAAGGTCGTGGACATGGCCGAGAGTCTAGCGCCTGCGCGCGCCGGGGGAAAGAGCGCGGATTGCCGCTTGTGTTGCGCAAGCGTTGCGCTAGCGTTGTGCTCTTGCGAGCGCGGGCAAGGGGCTGCCTGCATTCAATGGGAGATTATTTCCAGATGTTCCTCGACAGAGTGAAGCCGCTCGATGCGATCCTCGCAACGGCGCAAAAGAAGTCATTGCATCGCTCGCTGGGCTGGCTCCAGTTGACGCTGCTGGGGATTGGGTGCGTTATCGGCACTGGTATTTTCGTTCTGACTTCGGTTGGTGCGCAAAAGGCCGGACCGGGTCTGATGATCGCCTTCCTGATTGCTGGACTCGTCTGCATTGTTGCGGCGCTCTGCTATGCGGAGATTGCATCGATGATCCCGGTTGCTGGCAGTGCCTATACCTATAGCTATGCCACGATCAGTGAATTCTTCGCATGGACGGTCGGCTGGGCGCTGATCATGGAATACGCGATTGCTGCCTCGGCAGTTTCGGTCGGTTGGTCTGGGTACTTCAACGGAACGATTCTGGGTGGTTTGGGCTGGCAGTTACCACCTTGGCTTAGCGCCGGCCCACTCGCCTTTGGCGGTGCGGAAGGCGGATTGATCAACCTGCCAGCGCTTCTGATCGCCCTTTTGATGACCTGGCTGCTTGTGGTCGGCACCAGCGAAAGCGCCAAGGTCAACGCGGTTCTCGTGGTGGTCAAGGTCACGGCGCTTCTGGCCTTCGTCGGCATCACCCTGACCAGCGCCGAGTTCAGCATGGAGCGCTTCAATCCGTTCCTGCCGGCCGGCGTTTTCGGCGGATGGGGATCAGGCGTCGGCGCAGTCGGTGCTGCAGCGACGATGTTCTTCGCATATGTCGGCTTTGATGCTGTCTCGACGGCCGCTGAAGAAACCAAGGATCCGCAACGCAACGTGCCGATCGGGCTGATCGGTTCGCTTTTGTTCTGCACCGTGTTCTACATCCTGGTAGCCGCAGGCGCCATCGGCACGCTCGGCGGTCAGCCTATTCTTGATGCGTTGGGGCTGCCGCTGGAAGCCGGGTCGCAAGAACTCGCGCGCCAGTGTGCGATGCCGCAATATGTGGATGCGCTAGTCTGTTCGAACGAGCCGTTGGCTCACGTTCTGAAAATGCTCGGCTTCTCGTGGATCGGCAATGCGGTCGGCCTTGCAGCGATCATTGCGCTGCCTTCGGTTATTTTGGTCCTTATTTTCGGCCAGACCCGCATCTTCTTTGTGATGAGCCGTGACGGCCTTCTCCCCGAAAAGCTCAGTACGGTGCACCCGAAGTACAAGACGCCCCATATCGTTACGATGATCACAGGCGTGGCGGTTGCGGTTGCGGCGGCATTCTTCCCTGTCGGGAAGCTGGCGGACATCTCGAACGCGGGCACGCTGTATGCCTTCCTCATGGTGGCGGTCGCCGTCATGGTGCTGCGCAAGAACGATCCCCACCGCAAGCGGCACTTCCGCGTGCCGTTCGTGTGGATTGTCGCACCAGCCACGATCATCGGCTGCGTTTTGCTGTTCTTCAATCTGCCCATCGAGGCGATGCTGTTCCTCCCTGTGTGGGGCGCGATCGGCGTTGTCGTCTATGTCTTCTACAGCCGCAGCCACAGCCATCTGGGACGCGGGATCGTTGAGGTGGTCGATGACATCGGCGGAGAGGAAAAGATGCTCCCGATTGATACTTCGGGTAGCTGATCGCTTCTGCAAATTGATTACGCGAAGGGCCGCCAGCTTTGGCGGCCCTTTTGCGTTTTGATGCGGGGTGATTGCCACCGGACCAATGTTGGAACATAATGCGAACATATGAGTCGTCCCACCATGTTCCCCAAGCCCTCGCCCGCCCGCGTTCTGTCGCGCCCGCTGCCGGAAACCCGCTGGCGGCCGGGCCTCACCGCGCAGCCCTTCCACTCCGAAATCTTCGCGCCGGCCGGTGAGGCGAGCGGGGCGGGGCTGGCGCTGGCCTTGGCGCGCGATGCTCTGGCTGCGGCGGGCAAGGGCCAGGGGGAGGATGGCCGCCACGTGCTCTGGGTGCAGGATTGCAAGGCGATCCGCCAGGGCGGGCGGCCCTGCCTTGGTGGCCTCCCGCCCGATTGGCGCCACCGGCTGATCCATGTCGTCGCCGCGACACCCGAGGACGCGCTATTCGCGATCGAGGAAGGCGTGCGGTGCCGTGACCTCGCCTGCGTGATCGGCGAGATTGCAGGCAATCCGCGCGCGCTGTCCTTCACCGCTTCGCGCCGCCTCAGCCTTGCTGCCGAGCGGCACGGCGTGGCGCTGTGGCTGGTGCGGCTCGATGCCGAGCCCGATCTCTCCTCGGCGCGGATGCGCTGGCGGGTGCGCGCCGCACCTTCGCCGCCGCCGCGCTGGAACGCCGCCGCCCCCGGCACCGCCACCTGGCACGCCGAACTGTTCCGCGCGCGGGCCCACGCGCCGGGCGAATGGATGCTCTGCGATGACAAAACAGCCCTCGCCATCCGCCGCGATCCCGAAGAGGAGCGCGCCGCCACGCCGGATCCTGTCCGTCTGGCTCGCCCGACTGTCGGTCGATCGCTGGCGGCTCGCGTTCGCGCCTGATCAGCGATCCACAGCCGATGCCGCGCCCACTGCGCTGATCCTCGAGACAGCCCATGGCCCGCGGATCACCGCCGTTAATGAGGCAGGCGCCGCGGCAGGGGCGCGGGCCGGGATGCTGCTCGCCGATGCGCGCGCGCTGTGCCCCGATCTGGCCGCCATCCCGGGCGATCCGGCGGGCGATCTGGCGCTTCTCGAAAAGCTCGCCTTGTGGTCGCAGCGCTGGGGGCCGTGGAGCGCGATGGATCCGCCCGACGGCCTGCTGGTCGACATTACCGGCGTCGCCCACCTCTTTGGCGGCGAGGAGGCGCTGCTCAAGGATGTCGCCGGCGCCTTTGCCGCGCGCGGGCTGATGGCGCGCGCTGCGCTTGCTCCCACCGCTGGGTCGGCCTGGGCGCTTTCGCACTTTGGGGCGCATTATGGGCAGCCGGGGGCGATCCTTGATGCGGGCGACGATCCGCTGCGCCTGCTTTGCGACCTGCCGGTCGCGGCGCTCAGGCTCGATGCCGACATATTGACCGTGCTGCGCCGTCTGGGGATCAAGCGCCTCGGCGCGCTGGCGGGGGTGACCGGAGCAGGCGAGGAAGACGCTTCCCGCGAGGCCGCCGCGCGCGACGCACTGCGCCGCCGCTTCCGGAACCACCGCTCGCCGACCGCCAACCCGCTGCTGCGCCTCGACCAGTTGCTGGGGCGTGTGCCCGAGCCGCTGCTCCCGGTGGTTGCCCGGCCGATGCCGATGGTCCAGCGGCGTCTTGCCGATCCGCTGCGCCACCGTGCCCTGCTCGACCGGGTTGTCGCAGACCTCGCCAGCGCCATGATGCGCGCGCTCGAGGCGCGGGGCGAGGGCGCGCGGCGGCTCGAACTTGCCTTGTGGCGGGTCGATGGCGAGGTGCTGATGCGCCGCATCGAGTTGGCTGCCGCTACCCGCGAGGCGGGCCACATCACCCGGCTGTTCGCAGGTCGGCTAGATGATGTTGAGGCGGGTTTCGGGATCGAGACGGTGCAGCTGCGCGCCAGCTGGAGTGAGCCGCTGGCGCTGTCGCAGGCCGATCTTGATGCGGCGGCCGAACACCACGGCACCGCGCTCGCCGCCTGCATCGACCGCCTTACCGTGCGATTGGGCCCCAAGGCGGTGACCCGCCTGGTCGCCCGTGCCAGTCACCTGCCCGAGCGGGCGCAGGCCTGGCAACCGCCGCTGGACCCCGCCCCGCCATCGCAGGGAGCCCTCGCTTTCCATGCCCGGCCCTTGAAGCTGCTCGAGCGTCCTGAGCCGATCGCGGTGCTCTACGCCTCGCCTGACGGCCTGCCCCAGCGGTTCCGTTGGCGCGGGAGCGTGCGCGAGGTGGTGCGGGCTGCGGGGCCGGAGCGGATTGCGCCCGAGTGGTGGCGTGAACGCTCGACCACGCGGCTGCGCGACTATTACCGGATCGAGGATGCCACCGGGGCGCGTTACTGGATCTACCGCTTGGGCATTGCCGGGGACGGACGCGGAGGGGTGCCGGACTGGTTCCTGCAAGGTCTCTATGCGTGAGGCGCGCTCAGGATTCTTTTACCTATCTGTGCAAAGCTTGCCGCATGAACCTCGATTCCATCCCGCGCTCCTCCGAAAGGCGGTCGATCAGTCTCACCGTCAAAAGCCGGGTGCGTTCGCGCGTGGTCTTTGTCGATCTGATCGACATTTCCGAGGGTGGCTGCAAGATCCGTGCGAAGGCGGGCTTTGCCGAGGTGGGTGACAGGGTGACGATGAAAGTGGGCGGGATCAACGCCCCGCTCGGTGTGGTCGCCTGGGTGGATGGCGTGCTCGCCGGCGTGGCCTTTGAGGGGACAATGCATCCGGCGGTACTCGATTTCCTGTGCGAGAGCCCGCTGGCGGCGCCCCGCGTCGCGCAACTGCGCCGCCTCTGACCGCAAGCGCGGAGCGGCTTGCACGCTTTGCATTTGGCAGGAGACTTGGCGGAACATATAAGGAACACGAAAGGTGTTCCTCACGTCCATGGCCCAGCAAACTCTTCCTAAGCCTACATTACGTCAGAAACTCACGATCCTCGCCGACGCGGCGAAATATGACGCCTCCTGCGCCTCGTCCGGCACGGCGAAAAAGAACTCGCTGGACGTCAACGCCAACCACACGATGGAGCAGATCGTCGAGGTCGCGCGTATTCTGCGCCAGAGCCACGATTTTCGCGGCTATATCCACTTGAAGACCATCCCCGAGGCCGAGCTGATCCCGCAGCTGATCGCCGGGGCGCAGGCGCGCGAGGCGCAGGAGGCATTGTTCGCGGCTGATCTGGCCGCGGTGAAGGCGCGGCTTGCGGAGCTGGCGGGCTGACATGCCTGAGGGCCCGCTCACCCCCGACAAGCGCACGCTCGATATCGACCACGCCGATATCGCGGCCCCGCCGCGCGCGCCCTACGTCGAACTCGGCCTTGTGAGCTGCTTCAGCTTCCTGCGCGGCGCGTCAGATGCGGTTGATCTGGTGCTGGCCGCGCATGCTGCGGGCTATGACGCGATTGCGATCGCCGATGTCAATTCGCTGGCGGGGGTGGTGCGCATCCACACCGAGGCGCGGACGCTCAAGATGAGACCGGTGATCGGCTGCCGGATCGAGACAGTCGAGGGCTTCGCCTTCCTCGCCTACCCCGAGGACCGCGCCGCCTATGGCCGGTTGTGCCGATTGATCAGCGCGGGGCGGATGCGCACGCCTGAGGGCGAGTGGCAGGATAAGGGCGTGTGTCAGATCACGCTGGCGATGCTCGCCGAGCACTCCGAGGGCGTGCAGCTGATCCTCCTGCCTCCGGACGATCTGGCGGCCAGGTTCACCATCGCGGTGCCGAGCAACGTCATCGCCTTTCCCCGTCCTGTCCCCCGAGCCGGGATCCCGCTGCCTTCCGACATTGGCTCGCAAGAGAGCGGGGCCCCGGATCAGGCCCGGGGCGGGGGGAATATGGAACGCACCGCCAGCTTCGCTGACCTGCTGCCGCATATTGCGGAGCAACTCCCCAGGCTGCGCCACATCGCCGCCAGCTACCTCTATCGCGGGGACGATATCGCGCGGATTGAGCGATTGGACGCGCTCGCCCGCGCGAATGGTCTCGGCCTGCTGGCCACCAACGACGTTCACTACCACGCGCCCGAGCGCCGCGCGCTGCAGGACGTGATGACCGCGATCCGGCACAAGACCACCGTCGCCAGGGCCGGGCACCTGCTCCATCCCAATGCCGAGCGGCATCTCAAGGGCCCGGCCGAAATGCAGCGTCTCTTCGCCCGCTGGCCCCACGCGATCCACGCCGCGCGGGAAGTGGCCGACCGGTGCCAGTTCAGCCTTGATGAACTGCGCTACGAATATCCCGAAGAGATCTACCCCGACGGGCAGACCCCGCAAGGCCACCTCGAAAGCGAGGTCTGGGCAGGGGCCGAGCGGCGCTACCCTGATGGCCTGCCTGACACCGTGCGCGAGACCTTGCATCGCGAACTCACCCTCATCGCCAAGCTCGACCTCGCCCGGTACTTCCTCACCATCAAGGACATCGTCGATTTCGCGCGCGGCTGCGATCCGCCGATCCTGTGCCAGGGGCGGGGCTCTGCGGCAAACTCGGCGGTGTGCTACGTGCTCGGCATCACCTCGGTCGATCCGGCCAAGCACCAGCTGCTCTTTGACCGCTTCATTTCGGAGGAGCGCAAGGAGCCGCCCGATATCGATGTCGATTTCGAGCACGAGCGGCGCGAGGAGGTGATCCAGTACATCTACCGCAAATATGGCCGCGACCGCGCCGGGCTATGCGCCACCGTCATCCACTACCGCCCGCGCATGGCGATCCGCGAGGTGGGCAAGGCGATGGGCCTCTCCGAAGATGTCACATCCGCGCTCGCTCGCACCGTGTGGGGCGGGTGGGGGCGCGAGATCAGCGAGAAACACGCGGCTGAAACCGGGCTCGACGTGACCGATCCGCACCTGCGCCGAGTTCTGAAACTGACCGAGCAGATGATTGGAATGCCGCGCCATCTTGGCCAGCATGTCGGCGGGTTCATCCTCACCGAAAGCCCGCTGATAGAGACCGTGCCGGTCGGCAACGGCGCCATGCCCGAGCGCAGCTTCATCGAGTGGGACAAGGACGACATCGACGCGCTGGGCATCCTCAAGGTCGATGTGCTGGCATTGGGCATGCTGACCTGCATCCGCAAGTGCCTCGACCTTCTCGGCGCGCATCACGGCCGCGCGCTCACGCTCGCCAGCGTCCCACGCGAGGACCCCGAGACCTATGCGATGCTGCGCAAGGGGGACTCGCTCGGCGTGTTTCAGGTCGAGAGCCGGGCGCAGATGAACATGCTGCCGCGCCTGCGCCCGCGCGAGTTCTATGATCTGGTGATCCAGGTCGCGATTGTCCGCCCCGGGCCGATCCAGGGCGACATGGTGCACCCCTACCTGAAGCGCCGCAGGGGGGCTGAGCCCGTCCAGATCCCCGCGCCTTCGCCCGAGCACGGCCCGCCTGATGAGCTCACCAGCATTCTCGGGCGCACATTGGGCGTGCCGATCTTCCAGGAACAGGCGATGAAGATTGCGCTGGATGCGGCGAAATTCTCCAGCCTTGAGGCGAACCGCTTGCGCAAGGCGATGGCGACCTTCCGCAGCCGCGGCATGGTCGATGAGCTGCAGGACATGATGGTCGAGCGTATGGTGGCGCGCGGCTATGACCGCGACTTTGCGCAGCGATGTTTCAACCAGATCAGGGGCTTCGGTGAATATGGCTTTCCCGAAAGCCACGCGGCGAGCTTTGCGCAGCTGGTCTATGTGTCGAGCTGGCTCAAGTGCCACTACCCGGCGGCTTTCGCTGCGGCGCTGCTCAATTCGCAGCCGATGGGCTTCTATGCCCCGGCGCAGATCGTGCGCGATGCGAGGGATCACGGTGTAAGGGTGCTGCCGGTCGATGTGAACCACTCGGCCTGGGATTGCACGCTTGAGGGCTTGGGTGAAGGCGTTGGCGAGCCGCCCGCCCTGCGCCTCGGCCTGCGCCAGATTGACGGTCTGCCCGAACACGTCGCCGCCGCGCTGGTGAGCGCGCGCGCGAGCGGCGGGGATTACCGCGATGTCGCCGACCTGCGGACGCGGGCGGGGCTCTCGCCAGCGCATATTGAGCGGCTCGCCAGCGCCGATGCCTTTACCTCGCTGGGGCTTGGCCGCCGTCAGGCCCTGTGGGACGCCCGCAGCCTCGTCGCTGCGCCCGATCTGCCGTTGTTCCGCGCCGCCGGGGTGCGCGAGGAGGGGGCGGAGCGTGCGGCCGTAAGCCTGCCCGCCATGCCGCTGTCAGAAGAGGTGGTGGCCGATTACCAGACCACCCGCCTCAGCCTGAAGGCGCATCCGATGGCCTTCCTGCGCGCGGATCTCGCCGCGCGCGGCTTTGTGCGCGCCTGCGACCTGCGTGCGCGGAAA
The DNA here is from genome assembly GCA_027489095.1 of Erythrobacteraceae bacterium. Classification (GTDB taxonomy): domain Bacteria; phylum Pseudomonadota; class Alphaproteobacteria; order Sphingomonadales; family Sphingomonadaceae; genus Erythrobacter. The sequence goes on along the minus strand of JAIYAL010000147.1, from coordinate 10,331 downwards.
TTCCGCAGCATGGTGCAGGTCGCAGGTGTGGTGTTGATCCGCCAGCGTCCCGGCAGCGCCAAGGGCGTGACCTTCATCACGCTCGAGGACGAGACCGGGGTGGTCAACCTCGTGGTCTGGCCTGATCTCAAGGAGAAGCAGCGCAAGGTGGTGATGGGGGCGCGGCTGATGGAGGTGCGGGGCCGGGTCGAGTATGATGACGAGGTGATCCACGTCATCGCCCAGAACCTGACCGATGCGACGCAGCGGCTCCATGCCCTGTCGGAGGACGACCTGCTCGACGCGCCGCTCGCCCGCGCGGACGAGGCGGGGCGGTTGATGCCGGGGCGCGGAGGAGGCGGCCACCCGCGCGATGCCCGCATCATCCCAAAATCACGTGATTTTCACTGAGAGACACGCTAGCCTGCCCCGCCCATAGGGAGGGGATCACCATGCACAAGACTGCCATGCTCATCGCCGCGCTGGCTCTTGCGCTTCCGGTAAGCGCCGCGCCTCCGCCTGATCTGCCCGCCGCCGTCTACACCGACCCCGTACCCGATGCGGCCCATCCTGCTCGCATGGAAGTGCTGCACATTCCGAGTGGCGGGGTGGAGATCAATGGTGTCGCCTACCTCGCAGCCGGAAAGGGACCGCATCCCACGGTCGTGATCTGTCATGGTTGGCCGGGCAACGAAAAGAACCTCGATCTCGCGCAAGCTGTGCGCCGTGCCGGGTGGAACGCCATCACGTTCAATTATCGCGGTGCCTGGGGCAGTCCGGGCTCGTTCCGCTTCGCCCAAAATCCCGAGGACGCCAAGGCGGTGCTGGCCTTCCTGCGCGACCCTGCCAATGCCGCGAAGCTCGGCGTTGATCCGGCGCGGCTCGTGATCATGGGCCATTCGATGGGAGGCTGGGTGACCACGCTGGTGGCGGGCGAGGATGACGGGCTGATCGGCGCAGGCCTTATCTCCGCAGCCAACATGGGCGTGATGCGCGGGCTCGACCGGGAAGGTATCACCAAGCTGGCGGCGGGGAATATGGAAACGCTGGCCGATGTGACACCCCAAAGCATGGCGCAGGAACTGATCGCCGGCCGTCCGGGCTTCGATTTCCTGAGGGCTGCGCCCGGCCTTGCTCGCCGCAACCTGCTGGTGCTGTCATCGGATGACGGTCTGTCTCCGCAGACCGACGCGCTGGTTGCAGCGGTGCGCCAGAACGGCGGGACGCAGATCACGACCTATCATGCCGCGACCGATCACAGCTGGTCGGATCGCCGGATCGATCTTGCCGCGCAGGTGATCCGCTGGCTGGAGACGCTCTCGCCGCCCGCGCCCTAGGGCTCAGTTCGCCTCGAGCGCGTATCCGGCCGAGCGCACGGTGCGGATCGGATCCTTCGCGCTTTCCACGGTGATCGCCTTGCGCAATCGGCGGATGTGCACGTCGACCGTGCGCAGCTCGATGTCCGAACCCGTGCCCCAGACCCCGTCGAGCAGCTGGCCGCGGCTGAACACCCGGCCCGGGCTTTCCATGAAGAACTTCAGCAGCCGATATTCGGTCGGCCCGAGCTGAAGCGGGCGGCCGCGGCGCTGGACCTTGTGCGCGACGGGATCGAGCTTGAGATCGCCGACCTCGATCGTCTCGCCCGCAAGTGCCGGGCGGATGCGCCGCATCACCGCCGCCACGCGGGCCAGTAACTCGCGGGGCGAAAAGGGTTTTGTGAGGTAATCGTCAGCCCCCGTCTCAAGCCCGCGGATGCGATCATCCTCGGCCTCGCGTGCGGTGAGCATGATGATGGGGACGTGCGCGGTTTCCTTGTCGCGGCGCAGGCGGCGGCAGACTTCGATGCCGCTGGTGCCCTCGATCATCCAGTCGAGGATGATCAGATCGGGCGTATCTTCGGCAGCCAAAACAAGCGCTTCGTCACCGTCGCCGGTGCAGCGGACCGAATAGCCTTCGTTCTGGAAGCGGTATTCGAGCAGTTCGGACAACGCGGGGTCGTCTTCGACCAGCAGCAGTTTGGCAGCGGACATGCAGGATGGCTCCCCTAGGCCTGCAAACGCAGGCAGTGATCCGAGCTATGTGTCACTTGAGCGACAGTTTGATGAAACCCGCGCCGATTTCAACCACGCGCTGCCGGGACGCCCATGTTTCTGCATCACAGACCTTCGTTTCACGTGAAACATTGCCAAAAAGCCCCGCTGGAGGGGGGGCTGGCAGGGTCTGGAGGGGGTCTAACAGGGGTCTAGCGGGGGTCTAGCAGAGGCTGGGGCCTCCCGGCGCCCCCCCGGCACACAACCCCCCCGGCGCCCAGAAGGCGCGCGGCCAGCAGCCTTACCGGTCACCTTCGGGCGGATAGGCGCCGGTCGCGGCGAAGTGCACCATCTCGGCCACGTTGGTGGCATGGTCGCCGATCCGCTCGATGTTGCGGGCCACGAACAACAGCTGCGCCGCGCTCGAAATGGTCGAAGGATTTTCGACCATATAGCTGACAAGATTGCGGAAGATCGAGTTGTAGAAGCCGTCAACCTTGACATCGGTGGCGATCACCTCGCGGGCGAGATCGGGGTCGCGCGCGGCATAGGCGGTGAGCACGTCGTGAACCATCTCCCCGGCCAGCTCGCCCATTGCGGGCAGCAAGGTCAGCGGCTCAAACCGGGAGCGGCCTTCGATCATGCCGGTGCGCTTGGCGATGTTCTTCGAATAGTCGCCGATCCGTTCCAGCACGCCGGCGATCTTGAGCGCCGCGATCACCTCGCGCAGGTCATCCGCCATCGGCGCGCGCAGGGCGATGATCCGCACCGCCAGCTTGTCGACCTCGATTTCGAGCGCATCCATGCGCTTGTCCCGGGCGACGACCTGATCGGCCAGCGCCTCGTCGCCGCGCACAAGGGCGTCGAGCGATTCTGCAATCGCCACTTCGGCCAGCCCGCCCATCTCCGCGATCAATCCGCGCAGCCGGGTGATGTCCTCGTCAAAGGCCTTGACGGTGTGTTCAGCCATCAGCCGTACCTTCCGGTGATATAATCCTTGGTGCGTTCCTCGATCGGGTTGGTGAAGATCTCGGAAGTCGGGCCATATTCCACCATCTTGCCGAGGTGGAAGAAGGCGGTGCGCTGGCTGACGCGGGCGGCCTGCTGCATCGAGTGGGTGACGATCACGATGGCGTAGCGCCCGGACAGATCATCGATCAGTTCCTCGATCTTGGCGGTGGCGATCGGATCAAGCGCGGATGCCGGTTCGTCCATCAGGATCACCTCGGGATCAACCGCGATAGCGCGGGCGATGCACAGGCGCTGCTGCTGACCGCCCGAAAGCGCGGTGCCCGAATCCTCCAGCCGGTCCTTGACCTCGTCCCACAGCCCCGCGCGGGTCAGCGAACGTTCGACCACCACGTCAAGATCGGCCTTCTTTTCAGCCAACCCGTGGATCTTGGGCCCGTAAGCGATGTTCTCGTAAATCGATTTGGGGAAGGGATTGGGCTTCTGGAACACCATGCCGACCCGCGCGCGCAGCTGCACCACATCCATCCGGCTGCCGTGGATGTCCTCGCCGTCAAGCTCGATCAGGCCTGTCACCTTGGCCGCGCCAATCGTGTCGTTCATGCGGTTGAAGCAGCGCAGGAAGGTCGATTTGCCGCAGCCCGAGGGGCCGATGAAGGCGGTGACGTAATTGGGCGAGATGTCGATCGACACGTCGTCGATCGCCTTCTTGTCGCCGTAGTAGACGCAGACGTCCCGCGCGCGAATCTTCGCGTTTTCGTCGGCCATGTTGGGATGGATCACAGTCACCAGCGTTTCTCGAACTTGTTGCGGAGGTAGATGGCAAGGCCGTTCATGGCGAGCAGGAACACCAGCAGCACGATAATGGCCGCACTGGTGCGCTCGACAAAGCCGCGATCAATCTCGTCAGACCACAGGAAGATCTGCATCGGCAGCACTGTGGCAGGCGAAGTAAAGCCATCGGGCGGGGTGGCGACAAAGGCGCGCATCCCGATGAGCAGCAGCGGTGCGGTTTCGCCAAGGGCGCGGGCCATGCCGATGATGGTGCCCGTCAGCATCCCCGGCAGGGCGAGCGGGAGGACATGGTGGAACACCACCTGCACCGGCGATGCACCGATTGCGAGCGCCCCGTCGCGGATCGAGGGCGGCACCGCCTTGATCGCGTTGCGTCCCGATATCACGATCACCGGCATGGTCATCAGCGCCAGCGTCATGCCCCCGATCAGCGGGGCTGAACGCAGGTCAGGGAAGCTCGCGAGGAAGATCGCAAGGCCAAGCAGGCCGAAGATGATCGAGGGAACGGCAGCCAGGTTGCTGATCGAGACCTCGATGATATCGGTCCAGCGGCCGCGGGGGGCATATTCTTCAAGATAGAGCGCCGAGAGCACCCCGATCGGGAACGCCAGCACCAGCGTTACCAGCATGGTCAGCATCGATCCCTTGAGCGCGCCCCAGATGCCGACCGATTGCGGACTGGTCGCATCCGAGCGGGTGAGGAAGCCCCAGTCCCAGTTGCGCGCGAGCTTGTCGCTGTTGGCGAGCTTTGCGGCCAGTGCCCGCATGTCCTGCGTGCCTTCGCCCTGCATCGCTCCGGCAAGCGCCGAGGTGGCGGCAAGGTGGAAGGTCTTCTTTTCTTTCAGAAGATCAGGATCGGAGACCAGGGCCGCGGCAACATCGCGCCAGGCTTCGGGCGAGATTTGGGCAGCGGCATCGTTGCCAAGCTGCTGCTCGGCAAAGAAGGTGACGATGTCAGGCAGGCCCTGCATCTCGAGCGTCTGTACCGCGCTGGGGGCGGCAAGCGAGACGGCATCGCCGGTCACGCCGCTGGCGGGGAAGTCGATGGTCACTTCAAGCTCGGCGCGCTGGAAGCCGCCGATCCCGTTCACCAGCATGTTGCCGAGCAGGAATACCAGCACCGCGACCGAGAAGGCGACCGCGCCCAGTCCCATGCGGCGGAAGTTGCGCTCGGCGCGGTAACGCTTGGCCAGCCGCGCCTCGAACGCGGGCGTCCGGGTCGGTTGGATCGCGGCCGCAGCTGGCTCGGAAGCGGAAGGAAGGGCGGAACTGCTCATTCGTAGGCCTCGCGGAAACGCTTGACGACGCGCAGGGCGATGAAGTTCAGCACCAGCGTCACCATGAACAGCACAAAGCCCAAGGCAAAGGCGCTCAACGTTGCGGGGTGATCGGTGCTCTGCTCGCCGGTCAGCAGCTTGACGATCTGCACCGTCACGGTCGACATCGGCTCCAGCGGATTGAGGGTGAGATTGGCGGCGGGCGATGCGGCCATCACCACGATCATGGTCTCACCGATCGCGCGGCTGACCGCGAGCATGATCCCGGCAACGATGCCCGGCAGCGCGGCGGGGAACAGCACGCGGCGGATCGTTTCCGACTTGGTGGCGCCCATCGCAAGGCTCCCGTCACGCATCGCGGACGGGACGGCGGCCATCGAATCGTCCGCCATCGAGGAGACGAACGGGATGATCATCACCCCCATGACGATCCCGGCGGCCAGCGCGCTCTCGGTCGAAGCGCCGCTGATGCCGACCGCGACCGCCGCATCGCGGATCATCGGCGCGAGCGTCAGCGCGGCGAAATAGCCGTAAACCACGGTCGGCACGCCTGCGAGCAGTTCGAGCAGGGGCTTGATCCAGGTGCGCACCCGCGGGTCGGCATATTGGGTTAGATAGATCGCGCTCATCAGCCCGAGCGGGATCGCGACGATCATGGCGATGATCGCGCCGATGAAGATCGTTCCCCAGAACAAGGGCAGCGCGCCATAGCGGCTCGGATCGACCGCATCGGGGCTGGCCATCGTGTCCGGGCCCCACTTGGTGCCCAGCAGGAAATCGATGGGGGAGACCATGCCGAAGAAGCGCACCGTCTCGAACACGAGGCTGGCGAAGATGCCGAGCGTGGTCAGGATCGCAACGAGCGAGGCGAGCAGCAGGATCATCATCACTGTGCGCTCAACCCGGGTGCGGGCCCCGAACTGCGGTCGCAGCCGCATGAAGGCGAGCGCGCCGCCAGCCAGCGCGATCAGCACGGTCACGATGATGCCGATCGAATTGTAGCGGGCGTAGGCCTCACGGAAGGGTGCGATCAGCGGCTCGGCCTCGGCGTTGAAGACGCCCGGCGCTTGCCCCAATGCGACAGCGCGCGCCTCGCCGATAAAGGCGTCACGCTCAAACCCGAAGGCCGGCAGGCTTTCGGCTGCGGGCGCGGCGAGCACGGATTGCAGCACCAGTTGCGGGGCGAGCGCTCCCCACGCGATCACGAACAGCAGCACCGGGATCACCACCCACAGCGCCACGTACCAGGCATGGTAGATCGGCCGCGAGGTGGGGCGCTGCGCCGGATCGCTCGACTGGAAGCTCCACGCCTTGGCGCGGCCAGCCAGCCAGCCAAGCAGGCCGAGGCCAAGAGCAATCAGGATCAGCGTGATCGGCGACATGAATGAAAGACCTGTGGTTTCCTGCTGGAGGTGCGTTGTTGATCGGGCCTAAGCGTCTTTGGCGGCTTGTTCCGCATACCCCGGCAATCATGCCAAGGGCGGGATGGATAAGAATTGAGAAAATCCTGTGACAGTTAACCCGATTCCCCTGCGGTGGTGGCCGCAGGTTCGAAATCCTGCCCTGCCGCGGCCTCGGCAGGATCGGACCTTGCGATTGGAATTCGCACCACCACGCGCGTCCCCTTGCCGACTTCGCTCGTGATGTCGAGCCGCCCGCGATGGCGCTCCACGATATGCTTGACGATGGCAAGCCCCAGCCCGGTTCCGCCCGAGGCGCGGCTGCGACCGGGATCGGTGCGGTAGAAGCGCCGGGTGAGATGCGGGATCTGCTCGGACGCGATGCCTTCGCCCTTGTCGATCACCGCGATGCGCGCAAGATCGCCCTGCGCCAGGTCGAGCACCACGGTCACGGGCGTATCCGCCGCGCCATATTTGAACGCGTTGTCGACAAGGTTGCGCACCACCTGTTCGAGCTGCTGGACATCGCCGAGCACCACCGGTTCGGCTGTGAGATCGAGCACCAGCCGGTCAAGCCGCTGCGGCCCGGCCGCATCACGCGCGGCCCGCTCGGCGAGGGAGGCGAGATCGATCCGCTCGCTCGGCAGGTCGTGCTTTTCGGCCTCCACGCGCGACAGGCTCATCAGGTCGCTGACCAGCGCATGCATCCGCTGGGCCTCGCGCTCGATGATCCCGAGGAACTTGCGCGCGACCGGCGTGTCGATGGCGCCGCCGTCTTCCTGCAAGGTCTCGACATAGCCGAGGATCGCGGCCAGCGGCGTGCGCAGTTCGTGGCTGGCATTGGCGACGAAATCGGTGTGCGCGCGGCTGATGTCGGCCTCGGCGGTCTGGTTGATGAATTCGAGCATCGCCAGCCGCTCATCGAGGGCCAGACGGTTGATCTGCCAGATATCGCCGCGCCGCACGAGCCCGCGCACGATCGCTTCGCGCTGCCGATCGTCGCCCAGCAGCGAGATTGCCTCGGGCTGGCGCAGCGCGACCCGAACGTCTTGGCCGATCATGTGCTGGCCCAGCATCTTGCGCGCCGCGCGGTTGGCCATGGCGATGGTGTTGCGTTCGGTGATGACCAAGGGAAGCGAGGAATTCTCGATCAGGTCGCGGATCGAATCGAGCGTGAGGTGTTGCTTGACCTTGGCCTTGGGCGGTTCGGGCGGACGGCCGGATGCAACCAGCAGTGATCCGACCCACACCATCAACACCGACACCGCCAGCACAACATCGGTGCCGAGCAGCAACAGCGCCACGAAGGTCACCGACGCAAGCAGGATGCCGGCGATGGGGATGTTCTGGCTGCTGCCCATGATTGCGGCCCTTACAGGCAAGCGCCGGATGAGGGAAGGGGCGGCGCCCGGCCTTCGCAGAACGAAAACCGACCTTCTGGGAATGAAAAAGGGCGGCGAGGCCCATGCCTGCCGCCCTGTTCAACCACCCTTGAAGGTGGTGACCCCTACGGGAATCGAACCCGTGTTTCAGCCGTGAAAGGGCCGCGTCCTAACCGCTAGACGAAGGGGCCGTCGCGATTGCGAGAGCGGGCCTTTAGGGGGGAGCTTCGGGACGGTCAAGCCCCGTCTTGCAGGCGAAGCGGCAAATTCTCCGGCCTCGTGATTCAATCCGCAAAGGCGGCGTCTTCGAGGTGCAGTTCGGCTGCCGGACGGTTGCCCCAATCGTCAAGCTTGACCCGCCCGGCGAGGTGGAAACGGCGTCCCTGATGGCGGTGGAGAAGGGTCTGCCCCATCTCGGTTTCGGCTGCGCGGAAGGCGATCGCCTTGAAGCTGCGCCCGTCATTGCCAGCCGCGACCAGCCGCAGGTGATCCTTGCCGACGATGTCCGCCTTGACGATCCGCACCGGGCCAACCGCAATGCGCGGCGCAGGCCAGCCGACGCCGTAAGGCCCGGCGGCTTCCAGTGTTTCGACCAAGGCTGGCGTCAGCCCGCCCGGGGCCAGCGCGAGATCGAGCAGCATCGCGGCGCCCGCCCGTGCGCGGTCGACATCACGGGCGAGGCGCTCGTCAAGGAAGCCGGCGAAATCGGCGAGGCGCGCAGGCTCGATTGTCAGCCCGGCCGCCATTGCGTGACCGCCGCCAGCGACCAGCAGCCCGGCCTCACGCGCGGCGATGATCGCAGCGCCAAGATCGACCCCGCTGATCGAGCGGCCCGAGCCCTTGCCTTGCGTCTCGTCCAGCGCGATCACCACCGCAGGCTTGCCGGTCTTTTCCTTGATGCGGCCCGCCACGATCCCGATCACGCCGGGGTGCCAGCCGTGCCCCGCGATCACCTGCACCGCCATGTTGTGCTGGCCGGCAAGTTGCCCCTCGGCCTGTTCCTGCACCAGCCCCTCGATCGCGCGGCGCTCCTCGTTCAGCTGCGAGAGCTGCGCGGCGATGGCGCGGGCTTCTTCGGGGTCGGTGGTGGTCAGCAGGCGCACGCCCAATGTGGATTCGCCGATCCGGCCCCCGGCATTGATGCGCGGGCCGAGCGCGAAGCCGAGATCGCTGCATTGCGGCGCCCGCGTCAACCGGCTTGCGTCCATCAGCGCCGCCATCCCGATCCGCTCGCGCCGGGCGAGGACTTTGAGGCCCTGCGACACGAACGCGCGGTTCAATCCGTGGAGCGCGGCGACATCGGCGACGGTGCCGAGCGCGACCAGATCGAGCAGCCCCATCAGGTCGGGCTCCTTGCGCTCTCCGGCGAACCAGCCTTGCGCGCGCAAGCTGCGCACCAGCGCCACGCCAAGCAGGAAGGCGACCCCGACCGCGGCAAGGTGGCCGTGGGCCGCGGCAAGGTCGTTTTCGTCGAGGCGGTTGGGATTGACCAGCGCGTGCGCCGGGGGAAGATCGGGCGAGCACTTGTGGTGATCGACCACGATGACATCCACACCGACATCGCGCGCCATGCCCAGCGCCTCGTGCGCCATCGCCCCGCAATCGACAGTGACGATCAGCTGCGATCCATCCTCGGCCAGTCGCACCAGCGCCTCGCCGCTCGGGCCGTAACCTTCCAGCAATCGGTCGGGAATGTAGTAGCCAGCATGCAGCCCAAGCTGGCGCAGCAGTTCGACCAGCAGCGCCGCGCTGGTCGCGCCGTCAACGTCATAGTCGCCGTAGATCGTCACCCGCTCGCCGGTTGTCACGGCGTGCGCGAGCCGTGTCGCGGCAGCGTCCATGTCACGGAAGATGGAAGGATCGGGCAGGAAGCCGCGCAAGGTGGGCTGGGCGTGCCGCGCAAGATCGTCCTCGGCGACCCCGCGGGTCAGCAGCAGCTGATCGAGGATCGAGCGATCGAGGCCTGACGGGCCCCCGCTCGCATCGCCGCCGTCGCCCAGTTCCATGTTCCCCCCGCGCCAACGCCACGCCTTGCCCGAAAGCGAGACAGTGACGCCGAGCACCGGGGCGAAGGTCGGGGGGGCGGGCGGATGGGCGGCCATGCGGGCGCTGATAGCGCAAAGCCTTGAAGCCCGACAGGTGGGCGTGCTTGACAATCGACAGGCCTGCACGGCAGCCTTGCCACTCATGACCCAGCCCCGCCTCCTGATCGTCTGGCACAGTCGCACCGGTGCGAGCGCCGCGCTGGCGCGCGCCGCAGCCGAGGGTGCGGGCGGGGCGGCGTGGCTGGTGGCAGCTCACGAGGCGCAGCCGGAGATGCTGCTGGCGGCGCAGGGCTACCTGTTCTGCTGTCCCGAAAATCTCGGCAGCATGAGCGGGCTGATGAAGGAGATGTTCGACCGCACCTATTACCCGGTGCTCGGCCTGATCGAGGGGCGCGCCTATGCCACGCTGATCGCCGCCGGATCGGACGGGGAGGGTGCCCAGCGCCAGATCGAT
>JAIYAL010000211.1 GCA_027489095.1 Erythrobacteraceae bacterium | reverse complement strand
GCGCGCTTCGGCGCTCGCCTTCTATTCGCTCGGCATTCCGGTAGGCACGCTGCTCGGCATGATCATCGGCGGGACGCTGGCTGACCGGGTGGGCTGGCGCGAGGCCTTCGTGATCGTCGGCCTTCCGGGCGTGGCGCTGGCGCTGGTGGTGTGGTTCGTCCTCAAGGACCCGCGCCGCGCCGATGCTGCCGCGATCCTGCAGGCAAAGAGCCAGCCTGCCGCGCTGCCGCTGGCGCGCGCGATCAGTGAACTCATGCGCTCTCGCGCCTATGTGCTGCTGCTGTTCGCAGGGTCGGGCGCGTCATTCCTGTCTTATGGCAAGGCGACGTGGACGACGATCTTCTTCCAGCGCACCCATGATCTCACGCCGGGACAAGTCGGCCTGTGGTTCGGCCTGATCGCCGGGGTGGGCGGAATGCTCGGCACCGTGCTCGGCGGCTATCTTGCCGACCGTTTTGGTGCCATTAACCGCCGCCACGTGTTGACCGCGCCCGCGATCGGCATGGCGCTGGCGGTGCCGATGGCGATTGCCGCCTATCACGCGCCAAGCTGGCCGCTGGCGCTGGTGCTTCTGTTCGTGCCGACCATGTTCAACTCGTTCTACTACGGCCCGTGCTATTCGGCCGCGCAGGGCCTCGTGCCGGTGCAGGCAAGGGCCATCGCGGCGGCGACGCTCTTGTTCTTCCAGAACCTCATCGGGCTGGGGCTGGGGCCACTGTTCTTCGGGATGCTGTCGGACTGGCTGCAACCCGCCTACGGGGCCGAAAGCGTGCGCTACGTGCTCTACGGCGCGGCAGTGCTGGGGCTGGTGCCGGCGTTCTTCTTCTGGCGGTGCAGCCTGCATCTGGATGCAGAGCTCGACCGGAAAGGCTAGAGCAGGAGCTTACGCCCCGTGCTTCCGCGACAGCTCCCGCATCGCGTCATCCAGCCCGTCAAGCGTCAGGCCATACATCCGGTCGCCGACCAGCTGCTTGATCATCTTGGTTGATTGCGAATAGCCCCACTGCTTCTCCGGCACGGGGTTGAGCCACACGGTCGCAGGATAGGTGTTGGTGACGCGCTGCAGCCACACCGCGCCCGCTTCCTCGTTCATGTGCTCGACGCTGCCGCCCGGATGGGTGACCTCGTAAGGGCTCATCGCCGCGTCGCCCACGAACACGATCTTGTAATCGTGGCCATATTTGTGGAGCACGTCCCAGGTCTTGGTGCGTTCCTGCCAGCGGCGCTTGTTGTCCTTCCACACGCCTTCGTAGAGGCAGTTGTGGAAGTAGAAGAACTCCATGTTCTTGAATTCGCTGGTGGCGGCGCTGAACAGCTCTTCCACCAGCTTGATGAAGGGGTCCATCGACCCGCCGACATCGAGGAACAGCAGCAGCTTGACGGCATTGCGGCGTTCGGCGCGCATGTGGATGTCGAGCCAGCCCTGCTTGGCCGTGCCCTTGATCGTGGCGTCGATATCAAGCTGATCCTGCGCGCCTTCTCGGGCGAAGCGGCGCAACCGGCGCAGCGCCATCTTGATGTTGCGGGTGCCAAGCTCTTTTGTGTTGTCGAGGTTCTTGAACTCGCGCTTTTCCCAGACCTTGATCGCGCGGCCGTGCTTGGCCTCGCCGCCGATGCGCACGCCTTCGGGGTTGTAGCCTGAATTGCCGAAGGGCGAAGTGCCCCCGGTGCCGACCCACTTGTTGCCGCCCTGGTGGCGCTTTTCCTGTTCCTCGAGCCGCTTCTTGAGCGTCTCCATGATCTCGTCCCAGTCACCCAGCGACTTGATCGCTTCCATCTCCTCAGGGGTCAGGAACTTCTCGGCGACGGCTTTGAGCCAGTCTTCGGGGATGTCGACGGGGTTCTGGCCGTAATCGGTCATGATCCCCTTGAACACCTTGTGGAACACCTGGTCGAACCGGTCGAGCAGGCCTTCGTCTTTCACAAAAGTGGCGCGGGAGAGGTAATAGAACGCCTCGGGCGTCTGATCGATCACGTCCCGATCGAGCGCCTCCAGCAGGGTGAGGTGCTCCTTGAAACTGGCACCGATTCCGGCGGCCCTGAGCTCGTCGACGAAATTGAAAAACATGGGTGGCTGCTTAACCTGCGCTTTGCACCCTGACCAGTCCCCTTTCTTGGGAGGACAGAGCGGAGCAGGGGCAATCCTTAACCCTTCGCTTACCATCCCGGGGTTAGGCGGGAGCGAAGACAAATCAAGGGTCTCACTGTCACATGAACCAGCTCGCGATCGATACTGCCAATGCCCATGCGCTCGGGATGATCCCGGAGAGCTGCGGTGCGGTGACGGTCGGCTGCACGGACGTGGCCGGCGTGGTCGAAGCGGTGATCGCCTCGTCCAAGACGTTGCGTTCCGAACATGAGGCGCTGGCCGAGACGGTGCGCGCGCTTGAGGCCGATCAGACCAAGGTCGCCGAGGCGAGTGACGAGGCTCGCCTGCTGTCTGAACGCGCGATCGAGCGATTGTCGGAAGGGACCGCGCTGATCCAGTCCTCGCTGGGCCAGATCGCCTCGCTGATCGAACTGGTCGACGCCCTCGGGCAGCACGTTACCGGCCTTTCCGCAGCGATGGAGCAGGTTCGCCGTTCCGCGCAAGACATTGGCGAAATTGCCGAAACCACCAACATCCTGGCATTGAACGCCACGATCGAGGCGATGCGCGCAGGCGATGCGGGCCGCACTTTTGCGGTGGTTGCGGCCGAAGTGAAGAGCCTCGCCAGCGATACCCGCAAGGCGACCGAGGAAATTGCCTCGACCATCGACGCTCTGGGCGGCGAGGCCGAGGTGGTTATCGGCCGGATCGAGGCGGGCTCCAAGGCCAGCGGCGAGGCGCGGGCCTCGGTGGCGAGGATCGAAAGCAGCCTCGCCAATGTTGGCGCGCTGGTCGAAGAGGTGGACAAGCAAAACGACGTCATCGCCCGCTCCACCGGCACGATTTCCGGCCATGTCGACAAGGTTCAGCGGGTGCTCACCGGATTCGATACCGCCGCGCGAACCAACGAGGACCGCCTCCACGGCGCCCATCGCAAGATGGAAGAGCTTGAAATCACCGCCTCCGAGATGTTCGACCGCATCGTCCATGCCGGCCTCTCGCCCGAGGACAGCGCAATGGTCGCGCAGGCGCAGGCGATGACGCAGGAGGTTGCCGCCCACACCGAGGCGATGCTGGCGAAAGGCCAGATCACCATGTCGGCGCTGTTCGATACCGATTACCAACCGGTTCCCGGCACCAATCCGCCACTGTTCCGCACCCGCGCGACCGACTGGGCCCACGCCGAATGGCGCCCCTTCCTCGACCGGGCAAAGGCAAGCGATTCCAGAGTTCTTGCCGCCGCCTGCACCGACATGAACGGCTTCCTGCCGACCCACCTTACCGAACGGTCACGCACCCCTACGGGTGATCTCAATCACGACACCCAGTTCTGCCGCAACGGCCGGATCATGCTTGAGGCGATCGACCGCAAGTCCAAGGTCTCGGGCGCGCCCTACATGATGGCGGTGTACCGCCAGGAAGGCGACGGCGACAGCTACGTCGTCGTCCGCAACGTCTATGTGCCGCTCGTGATCGGCGGGCGGCGCTGGGGCGATTTCGAGCTGGCTTACAGCTTCGATTGAAGCAGGCTCGATCCGGCCCGCCCCTTGCCGAGCAGAGCGCGACCGACTAACCGTTAACCTTTATGGCTAACGGAGGTGCGCGTTGCGGCGTTCGCGGCTTAACGATTTCTGGCTGCTGGCACTCGCGCTCCTGGCATCGGCATGCGTTCCGGACGCACGCGGCGCGGCGCCGGATTCTCCAGCGAGCGGTGCTCGGCCGTCGCAATCGCTCGCGGTCGATGCCACGAGTGCCGAGGAACCGCCCCTGACCAGAACGGTGGGCGAGGTTCTCGATAACGGGGTGCTCATCACGATCAGCCTCGCGTCGCAGCGAATGCACGTCTTTCGCAACGGCGTCTTCTGGCGCTCCAGCCCGATTTCGACGGGCAAGCGCCGCAAGGAGACCCCGCAGGGGGTGTTCGCCATTCTTCAGAAGAAGAAATTCCACCGCTCCAACCTCTACAGCAATGCCCCGATGCCGTTCATGCAGCGCCTGACGTGGGGCGGGATCGCCATCCATGCAGGCCGCTTGCCTGGCTATCCCGCGTCGCACGGCTGCATCAGGCTTCCCCGCGCCTTCGCCAGCGAGCTTTACGCGATCACGGGGCCGACCGTGACCGCCGTCATTATCGTCGACGAGCCCTTGGCGACCGAGGCCGAGGCGCTGGCCCTTGCGCGGGGCACCGATGCGCTGGTGCCGATCAATCCGGAGCTGTTGCGGCGCGAACGTCTGGCCGCGCGGGCGGCGGGTAAACTGCCCGAGAGAATTCCCGCGACAAGATCAATCGCTGCACCGCCGCCTGTCCCCGGGCCTGCGCCTCGGCCTGCATCCGTGCCGGGCGCCAAGGTTCAGACGATCCAGCTTGCCGCAGCGCTCTCACCCCGGCTGGCCGCGGCGCAATGGGACGAGCTTTCCGCGCGGCGGCCGGAATTGCGCGCGATGCAGATGGCGGTCATCCCGGCCGTGGTGAACGGCAAGCAGTATTATCGCTTGCGCGTTTCGGCGCCGGATGCGCATGCGCGGTGCAAGGGGCTGAAGGCCGCCGGGATCGCGTGTTTCCCGGTCAGCTGATCCCGCTCAAATCGCATCGCCCCCCGCCACATCAATGTTTCACATGAAACATTGCCATTCCGCCCTGAAAACGGGGGTCTAGAGGGGGTCTAACAGGGGTCTAAGGGGGGTCTGGCAGCCAGCAAGGCCGAACCTGTGCCACGATAGCCCTGAGCATAACCACCCAAGCTTTCCGGAGGTTCGTGGCTTTGGCCCGAATTCAGCCCCGCTCCGCCATCGGCGCCGAGCCCGGCCCGGCCTCCAGCACCGTCATGCCGGGCGGGAAGGGCGCCCAACTCGGCGCGCTCGCACCCCAGATGATGGTCGAAGGCGGACAGATTTCCGGATCGTCGAGCGTGCCGGCGCGCCCTGCGGATCGGCAGCGATCGAATACCGCACCGCGCCGCAGAAGCACCCGCCTTCGTGCGCCATGACGCGCGCGTCAGCTCGGGTTGCGGCGCGCCATGAACGCCAACCGTTCAAACAGCATGATGTCCTGTTCGTTCTTCAGCAACGCGCCGTGCAGCGGCGGGATTGCGCTGGCCGGGTTCTTGTCCTGCAGCACGTCCAGGGGCATGTCCTCGTTGAGCAGGAGCTTCAGCCAATCGAGCAGCTCGCTGGTCGAGGGCTTCTTCTTGAGGCCCGGCACGTCGCGCAGGTCATAGAAGATATCCATTGCCTTCTTCACCAGGATCTTCTGGATTCCGGGGAAGTGGACGTCGATGATGTCCTGCATCGTGTCGCGTTCGGGGAACTTGATGTAGTGGAAGAAGCAGCGGCGCAGGAAGGCGTCGGGCAGCTCCTTTTCGTTGTTCGAGGTGATGACCACGATCGGGCGCTCCTTCGCCTCGATCCGCTCCTGCGTTTCGTAGACGTCGAAGCTCATCCGGTCCAATTCCTGCAGCAGGTCATTGGGGAACTCGATATCGGCCTTGTCGATCTCGTCGATCAGCAGCACGGGCAGTTGCGGGGCGGTAAAGGCTTCCCACAGCTTGCCCTTCTTGATGTAGTTGCGGATGTCGTGAACCCGCTCCTCGCCCAGCTGGCCATCGCGCAGGCGGGCAACCGCGTCATATTCATACAGGCCCTGATGCGCCTTGGTGGTGGACTTGATGTTCCATTCGATCAGCGGGGCGTTCAGCGCCTTGGAGATTTCATGCGCCAGCACGGTCTTGCCGGTGCCGGGTTCGCCCTTGACCAGCAGCGGACGGCGCAGGGTGACGGCGGCGTTGACCGCGACCTTCAGATCCTCGGTCGCGATATAGGACTTGGTGCCTTCAAAACGCTGCTGCTGGTCGGCCATGAGTTTTCCTGTGAGACTGAATTTCGCGCCGAAGCGATAAGGGGCCAGCGGGCCTCGCGCAAGAGGGCCCAAGCTGGAACGCGCTGGCGGTTTAGCGAGGCAGCAGCAGAATACGCTGAGCGATCCCTTCAAGCTTGCCTTCATCAACGACGGCATCCGGGTTGTTCCAGCCCAGCGTCAGCACCCAGTCACGCCCGGCCTTGTCGGTCAGGAGCCAGGTGAGGTTCAGCACGCCGGGCTCGCTCCCGCCCTTGTAGCCGATATAGCGCCAGTTCGCTTTGATGGCGTCGGTCGCGGATGGGTTGATCGCCATGATTGCGAACGCTTCGGGGTCGGCCTTGCGGCGCATATGCGCAAACAGTCTGGCGATATCGGCGGGGGAGGCGAACCATTCGATGTCGAGCGCCTTGGGGCCATTGGCGAAGGCGGCGTTGATCGTATCGAGGGGGGGGTCTTCTTCGGCCGCCTGCACAACCTCGATCACGGCCTGTTTGCGGGGATCGCCGCTGCGCCAGTCTGCAAGGGTCTGCGCGTCGCTGGCCTTCAGGAGAAACACCTGCCGGGTGGTCAGGAAGGGATCGTTCGCGCCCGGATCGGCGTGCCCGCTATCGGCCATCAGCGTGATGATGCGCTGCTGCCCCAGCGTGGCGATCAACTGGTCGGTCGCGGTGTTGTCGCTGATCGAGATCATCAGGCTGGCGAGGGTGTGGAGCGTCACCGGCGAGCCCTCGGGCCAATCCTGCATCTGCCCGCTGGGAAAGCTCTTCTCGGTCAGCACCGCGACATCGGTCCACTTGCGCCGCCCTGCCTTCACATCCTCGGCCAGCGCGGCGAGGACGTAGAGCTTGAACGTCGATCCCAACGCGAGCGATGTATCGGCATTGCGGCTGATGACCGGTGCGCGGCCATCCAGCGGGCCGAACCATGCGTTGACGCTCCCCGGCAGCGCGGCAAGGTCGGCGGCGATGGCCCGCGGCGTGTCACCGGCCACCGCGACCGAATCCACCTTGCGGAACACCAGCTCGTTGACGCGGTTTGCCTCCGCCGGGTTGATCGCAATGGCGCCCGAAGCCAGGCCGCGTTCGAAACGGATTTCAAGCGCGGCGCGGGTGCTGCTCTGCGGGGTCAGGGAGGCTGAAACCGCCGCGCCGAACTGTTCGGTGAGGTTCGCGCTCAGTCCCTTGATCTGCGCATCGCTGATCGCGGCGCGGAAGCTGGCGGAGAAGATGTCGGCAGGCTCGATCTTGCCGTTGATCAGCGCCACGACCTCCTCGGCGCGGGTTTCCAGCGGCGTGCGCTCGGCAGGGGCCGTTGCGGCGGAGGCGCGTTCCTGCGCCGCGATCGGCGAAAGCCACAGGTTCGCGGCAGCAAAGGCAAGCATGGCGTGTTGAAGGGCAAGCTGAGGGGGCCGCATCATTCTCTCCCGGCGCGCGCCGGTTCGGCGACTCGCGCACCATGAATGGCAGGCCGATTGCCCACATTCCAGCATTGCCGTGCGATAGACAGGCGTTCGGCGACAAGGCAGGGAGGCGGCATGGGTGTCGATTTCCTTCGCCGCGCCGATTGGCTGGGGGCCGAGCGGGCGCGCGTCTACCTGATGCTGCTCGCAGGCGTGAATATCCTGATGCTGGCGGTGATCGTGTTCACCGCGAAAGACGGGGTCGACCGCAACGGATTTCTGATCGGGACGGATTTCATCAGCTTCTGGACGTCCGGGCGGATGCTGATCGCAGGCAGCAACGTTTACGACATTGCCGCCCATGTCGCTGCCCAGCGCGCGTTTTACACCCTGCCGGGCGAATACACCGCATTCTTCTACCCGCCCACGTTCCTGCCCTTTGTCTGGCCGCTGGGGCTATTGCCCTATTTCCCGGCACTGGCGGCGTGGTTGGCGGTGACGGGCGCAGGCTGGCTTGCGGCGTTGCGCGGGTGGTTCAGGGCCCTGGGGATGGCGGGGCCGGGGTGGCTGCTGGTGCTCGCCTTCCCGCCGGTGATTGTCACGCTGACCCATGGGCAGACCGCGTTCCTCGTTGCCGCCTTGCTAGGGGGCGGGTTGCTCATGGTGGAGAAGCGCCCGTGGCTTGCAGGCGTGCTGATCGGGCTCGCCACGATGAAGCCGCAGTTCGGCCTGCTGGTGCCGGTTGCGCTGCTGGTGAGCGGGCAGTGGCGCACCATCGCGGGGGCGGGCGCATCGGCACTGGCGCTCGCCGGGCTGGCGGCGCTCGCCTTCGGGCCGCAGGTGTGGAGCGACTGGCTGGCAGTCACGAGCGCCGCCGGAAGCGCCACGCAAAGCGGCAATATCGGCTTTGCCAAGATGGTGAGCCTGTTTGCCGGCCTCAGCCTGATCGGCGTGCCGAGCGGGGCTGCCTTTGCCGCGCAGATCGCGATGAGCCTCGCGGTGGCGGGCGCAGTGGCGGTGGCAGGCTGGCGGCGCGCCTTCACGCCCGGGCTTGGCGCGCTGGTGCTCGCCGGAGCCCCGCTCGCCACGCCCTTCGTGCTCGATTACGACATGGTGCTGACCGCCGTCCCGCTGGCCTACCTCTATGCCCGGGCGCAGGCCACGGGCTTTGCCGATTGGGAGCGCATCACCATCGCCGCCGCCTTCGCCGCTGCCGCCTTCGCCCGCCCGCTGGCGATCGGGCTGGGCGTGCCGATCATGCCGCTGGTGCTGAGCGCGCTGTTCGTGCTGGTGTGGCGGCGGGTGCGGGCGGAGGCCGCCGGCTAGATCAGGCGTCGATAAGATCGCGGTCGATTTCGCCCGCGCGGTTCTGGATGAAGTTGAAGCGGTGTTCCGGGTTGCGGCCCATCAGCTCGTCCACAAGCCGCGCCACGCCTGCGCGCTGTTCGAATTCCTGCGGCAGGGTGATGCGGATCAGCCCGCGCGTTTCGGGCGCCATCGTCGTCTCGCGCAATTGCTGCGGGTTCATTTCGCCCAGGCCCTTGAAGCGTGACACCTCGACCTTCTTGCCCTTGAACACGCTTGCCTCCAGCTCGGCCCGGTGCGCATCGTCGCGGGCGTAGCGGCTCTCCTTGCCCGCCGTGAGCCGGTAGAGCGGCGGCTGGGCGAGGAACAGGTGCCCGGCGCGCACGATCTCGGGCCTTTCCTGGAAGAAGAAGGTCATCAGCAGCGTCGCGATATGGGCGCCGTCGACGTCCGCGTCGGTCATGATGATGATCCGGTCGTAGCGCAGCGTGCCCGGATCGCAGTCCTTGCGCGTCCCGCAGCCCAGCGCCAGCGCGAGATCGGCGATTTCGCTGTTGGCGCGGATCTTGTCGGCGGTGGCGCTGGCGACGTTGAGGATCTTGCCGCGGATCGGCAGGATCGCCTGCGACTTGCGGTCGCGCGCCTGCTTGGCGCTGCCGCCTGCGGAATCGCCTTCGACGATGAACAGCTCAGTCTCACGCCCGCCTTCGCCGCTGCAATCGGTGAGCTTGCCCGGCAGGCGCAGCTTC
>JAIYAL010000204.1 GCA_027489095.1 Erythrobacteraceae bacterium | reverse complement strand
TCGACAGTCGGATCAGGATGGTGGTTGGGAAAATGTCCGTCAACTTCGGTAAAGAGCAAGTGGTGTTCCCCCGGCAGCCGGGCAGCCAGCGCTTCGAGCGCGGGGCCGGCGGCGCCGTTACCCGCATCCCAGCCGACGCGCAGGGTTTCGAGCTTGCCGGGCTCGATCCCGGCGAGGCCCTTGAGCAGGCGCTCGACATACTCGCCAAGGATGTCGCGCGTGGTCACTTCACCCGTGCCGCTGGTGAAGGCGCCGTCTGCTGCCAATTTCCCGAGCTTCTGGATATCGGCGCCGAAGAACGGGCGCCCCAGAAATACCATTTTGAAGCCATTGTAATTGGGGGGATTGTGGCTGCCAGTTATCTGAATGCCGCCATCCACCTGTTCATCTGAGGCTTCGGCGTAATAGAGCATCGGGGTCGCCCCAAGGCCGATCCGCACCACGTCGCACCCGCTCGCGGTGACCCCTTCGACCAGCGCGTGTTCGAGCATGGGCGAACTCACCCGCCCGTCATAGCCCACCGCCACCGTCTTGCCGCCCGCTTCGCGCAACAGCGTGCCAAAGGCGCGGCCGATCGCCCGCGCATCATCCGGCCCAAGCGTTTCGCCGATGACGCCGCGAATGTCGTATTCGCGCAGCACGGTCGGGTGGAACTGGTGTTGCATGAGGTGAGGATCTCCTTACCGCGTCAGATGGAGCGAGCGGGGTGCTTAAGCGGGTTGCAGCGCAGGGGTCGTGACCGTGGCACGGAACGCTATCCTCCCCCTCGCCCATGTTCCACGCAGCCCGAGAAACCCGTGCCGCGCGAATGTGTCAATCCCGCGATGTTGGCAATGCGGGCTAGCCCCCGCTCCCGTCGCGCCCGATTGGCAACTCGGCGAGCAGCAGGTCGCGCGCGGCATTCGCCTCCTGCATCGCGGCGGTGGAGCCCCCCCGGTCGGGATGGACAAGTGCGGTGAGCCGGCGGTGCGCAGCGGCTATATCGTCACGCCCGGCCCCCGCCTCCACACCAAGCAAGGTGCGTGCACGAGATACCGCCTGTTGGCGGGTTGGCGCGGGCTTCAGGTAGTCCCAAGGCCACTTGCCGAAAGCCCAGCGGCAGAACAGGCATGCCAGGGCGACGAGGATCATCGCGCGCAGCATCAGGCCAGTTCCAGCTCGCCCCCACGAGTAAACTCGGGAAGGCTCAACGCCTTGATCAGCGAGCGCAGTTCCTGCCGGGCGACGAGGTGGCTGGTGCCAAGCTCGCCCAAGTGACCCTTGTCGAGGAGGGTCAGGCCCGAGGGAAACAGCTCGCGGTAGATCACGCGCTCCGAGAGGCCCTGCGTCACCCGGAAGCCGACGCGTTTCGCCATCTCGCTGAGCGCCTTGTGCAGACGCGACTGGTTGCGCGCCTCGACGTGACCGGTGCGGTTGCGCACAACGATCCAGTCCATCTCTGGCCGCTGCTGTTCGATCGTCATGCGGCTGCGCTTCATCCGCGCTTCCCAGATCAGCTCGGCGAAGAAGGAGAGCTTCTTCACCTTGAAGGTCTCGGCATCGACCTGTCCAATCAGGTCGAAGTCGACGAAACTGTCGTTCATCGGCGTGACCAGGGTGTCGGCATGTTCGACCGCGATGCGCGCATAGGCATCATCGCGCCCCGGATTGTCGATGATGAGGAAGTCGCAATTGGCCTCGAGCCGGCGGATCATCCCGAGCAGTGCCCCCGTGCCGGTCTCGCGGAACACCTCGCAGTCGGGCGTCGGCAGGGTCAGCTCGCGCTTCTCGAGCGTCGCCAGGCGGTTCTCGATGTAGCGGTGCATGGTGCGCTGGCGGGGGTCGAGGTCGATCGAGGCCACCCGTGCGCCGAGGTAGGAGAGCGCCACCGCGACATGGACGGCCGTGGTCGACTTGCCGGTGCCGCCCTTCTCGTTGGCGAACACGATCCGGTGCGCGTGCCCCTTGCGCAAGGTCCGAGGTTCAGGAGGCTGAGCGCGCGCGGCGGGCGACATGGCTGGTCTCTCGGTTGAACTCTGCGGGCGCATTGGCTTACCGACCCCCAGGCGGCTTGAAATGGGACAGCGAGCACCGCTAGGGCATCCGTCTTGCTTATCCTTGGAGGCCAGACGGTGCAAACGGTCAACACGCTGCATATGTTGAGAACCGCTTTGGCACAATTGTGCGGCCAGAGCGATAGGGCCGGAGGGCGAATTGCGCTGGTGCCGACCATGGGCGCGTTGCACGAAGGCCACCTTACGCTGGTGCGCCGCGCAGCGGCCGAAGCCGATCATGTCGTCGTCTCGATCTTCGTCAACCCGAAGCAGTTCGGCGCCAATGAGGACTTGGACGCTTACCCCCGCCAGCTCGCAGCGGACGCCGCGATGCTCGAGGCCGAGGGGGTAGCGCTGCTATGGGCGCCCACCGCCGAAGCGATGTATCCGGCGGGCTTCGCCACCAATGTCAGCGTCGCCGGGGTCAGCGACGGGCTATGCGGCGCGGCGCGGCCCGGCCATTTCGACGGTGTGGCGACGGTGGTGCTCAAGCTCTTCAATCAGGTCACCCCCGACATGGCGTTCTTCGGGGAGAAGGACTTCCAGCAGCTCGCCGTGATTAGGGCGATGGCGCGCGATCTCGACCTCACCCGCCCGCACGTGGACGCGATCATCGGCGTGCCGACCGTGCGCGAGGCGGACGGATTGGCGATGAGCAGCCGCAATCGCTATCTTTTGCCGGAACATCGCACTGCGGCCGCTTCCCTGCCGCGCGCGATGCGGACGGCCGTCGCTGCGATCGAGAGCGGCGCGGCGATCGGCGAGGCGCTTGGTCAGCTGGAGGACGAGATCCTCGCGGCAGGCTTCTCCAGCATCGATTACGTGACACTCGCCGACAGCCGCTCGCTCGCCCCGCTGATCGCGCTCGGGTCAGACCCGGCCCGCCTGCTGGTCGCGGCGCGGATCGGCGGGACGCGGCTGATCGACAATATGGCAGTCGGGCCAGCACGGGGGTGAGCCCGCCAAAACGGCGTTGACGTCCCCGAGCAATCGGTGGCATTGGCGCCCCAGAAAGCCTGAGCGGGTATAGCTTAGTGGTAAAGCTCCAGCCTTCCAAGCTGGCTATGCGGGTTCGATTCCCGCTACCCGCTCCACTTCCGCGTCCACGGGCGCCCATAGCGGTCTAGACAACCCACCAGAAAGCCTGATATTTCCTAGCAATCGGTTCACACCGGTTCGCTCGCTTTCGCTCCCTGCCGCAATGCGATGGGGGTATGTTTGAGGGGGTATCAGTGGCGAGCCGATGCAATACCCCCGCCCATGGGGGTATCAGGACAGCAAAGCCACGCTCGCAAATGGCACTCACCGATGTAGCGATCCGGCAGGCAAAGCCCGACCCAAAGGCCACCAAGCTAAGCGATGAAAAGGGTATCCGCGCAGGTGCCAGCCGCCAAGGGGAAGCCCCGCAAATTCAGTATGCAACCTCAGACACGGAAAACTCGGGACCACCATCACTGTTGTCCCCCCTACCGCCCACTAGCGGCCGAAGATTCCAATCGTCTAGGATGGCGAATTCTGGGACTTTGCGGTCGTTCGAAGGCGGCTTGCCCAACGGCGGGTTTTGCTAGGAGCTGACAACGGGCGTTCATCCAACCCTCGCGGCATTCCGACAGCAACTGGGATGGTTGTTGAGCCGCAGGTTCTGACCAACAACTGGTTGAAGCCGCGTGTTCGTTTTCTGGGAGTCGCCGAAGAGAATTTCATGATTTCAGCTGGCTCAAGTCGAATGCGGACCTGCAACGCAATCCTAGCCCGCCTAACTCTCCTTCTCATTTGGCGAGTGCATTAATCCATGCGATGGCCCGGCACTTGCATTCTCACAGTAAAGATCAGCACACGAACCGACGAACAAACTCAAGCTGTGCCTGAGTGAAACGGTGCCCAAGAGGATTGTCATCCATATCGAACCCGTGGATCGCACCTGCCACTTCTTCATAACTCACTTCGACCCCGGCTGCGTCAAGGCGGGCGCGGTAATTCCTGACCTCGTCGAGGAAGAGATCGCAGGTGCCCACTCCGAGCCACGCAGGAGGGAGCTGCGATAGGTTGGTGCGCCGGGCCGCTACTGCATAAGGCAGGATTTCGGCCCTTTCATGCGATCCCAGATAGGCCTTCCAAGCAAAGCGGTTGTTGCGATTGCTCCACACCCGATGGCGCGGCGTATCGAGCGCTTCCAGCATAGCGGTTCGATCATCGAGCATCGGATAGATCAGCAATTGCGCGGCTGGATGGCTGCCTCCCAGATCGCGCAGCCGGTGAACCAGACTCGCAGCCAGCCCGGCGCCGGCGCTGTAGCCTCCGACGACAATCCTCGTCGGATCAATGCCCATGTCGGACGCTTTGGCAATGGTTGCGTGCCACGCGGCAAGGGCATCATCGCTTGCGGCAGGATAGGGCGATTGGGGTGCCAGCCGATAAGCAGGGCAAATCACCGGCACGCCCAGCATCCGGGCAAACATCGAGGCCTTCGGAAAAAGGTCGGCAGGCTCCCCCAGGACAAACCCGCCCCCATGAAACAGCATGAGCGCACCGCTGCCGATGCGCTCGAGTGGATGAATGATGGCGGAGTGGCCGTCATTCTCGAGCGTGACACCATCGGGTTCGAACCTTGGCCGCGCTAACCGCCCGAGGATGCGCAAAATGCGATAGGTAAAGCGATTGACGACCAGACTGCCGATCCGCTTGTCCAGCTGTGCCAGCGCCGGGTCAACCGGCGACGGATGGGCCGAGCTGGGAACGGCGCTGCCCGCAGTTTCGGATTCAGCCGGAGGTTGTTGAGGCATTGTGTGCATCGTCCTAGCGCAGCAGTTGGCCGCAAGGAAAAGTCGGGCGGGCACCCTTGATGTATTGCGCCCGCCCGTCAGTGGCCAGCCGGAGAGACCAGACTAGAACTTGAAGCCGACTTCGATGAACAATTGCCTTCCGCGGTTGAGTGTGACGACCTGATCGTCGCCAGCACCCACGAACGGCGCCGGCCCGGACGTGTTGATCCACTGCTTGTCGGTCAAGTTGCGACCGATGAGCGAAAGGGTCCACCCCTGATCAGGCGCGCCGATCGAGACCGTTCCGTCGATCGTAAAGAACCCGTCCTGCACCAGCTTGTTGAGCGCGCCATTGGCGTTGCGCACCGAGTCCTGGAACGTGCCGCGCGTGCTGTTGGCCGTGATATAGGACGAGGTGTAGGCAAGGTTGCCATTGACGCCCAGATCGAGGCTCGAGGTTAGCGGCGTTTTCCAGTCAACCGCGAGATTACCCGAGAAAGTCGGCGCGCGGGCCGGGCGGACACCTTCCAGATCATCGCCCGTTGCCGGGACGAAGAAGGTGTCGGTGAACTCGGCATCCAGCAGCGCAAAGCCGCCCGAAAGGTTCAGCCCGTCCATCGGTGTTGCCCAGGCAAAATCGACTTCGATGCCCTGCGTGGTCAACTCGCCAGCGTTGGTGGTGTCGAAATTGAAGATCGCAGGATCAAAGTTCTGGACCTGAAGATTGTCGAACACGTAATAATAGGCCACGGCGTTGAGTGTGACCGTGCGGTTGGCGAACTGGGACTTGAACCCGATTTCCCCGCCGAGCGAGGTTTCCGAGTCAAACCGCAAGGCGTCAGCTGCTGCCTCTGCCACCACGGGATCGGCGCTGTTCAGCCCCGGGACAACCGTGCCGGTCGGTAACAGGTTGTTATCGACCCCGCCGGATTTGAAGCCGGACTTGAACGCCGCATAGATGTTGGTGTCGTCATTCGGAGTATATCGCAGCACCAGTTCGGGCGAGATATTGCTGTCTTTGAACACGACCGGATCAGTGATGAAGCCCGAAGCCACCGCGCCGAATGCGGTGGTGATGAAGCTGTGGACGTAGGGGAAGGCAATGACGGTCGACTTCTTCTCGTCCGTCCAGCGCAGCCCGCCCGATAGCTGCCAGGCATCGCTGAAATCGATGGACGCGCTGCCGAACAGCGAAATCGCTTCGGACTGGATCGGGCGATCGGCGAACCAGTCGAAGGTGAAACCGGTGCGGGGATCGGGTCCCAGCACCAGCGACGGATTGAAGGCGTTCTGCGAGGTGCTGAGGCCCATGGTACGGTCTTCATAGAAGGCGCCGAGCATGAAATTGAACGGACCGTCGAATTCGCTGATCAGGCGCAGTTCCTGCGTAAACTGTTCCAGCGTGTTCTTGAACGGCGCCACCAGCCCTGCGGCGGCGCCGTTTGGCAGGCGCCCGGTGGAATTGAAGGAGTCGTTGTATTCATTGTCCATATCGACATAGCCGGTGATAGACGTCACCTTCAGGTCATCGCTCAGCCGCGCATCCAGCGTCAGGCGGCCGAAGAAGATATCGGTGTCGTTGAACGCCTGTGAAATGTCTGCGCGGTCTGCGCCGACAGTGCCGGTCGGCACGACATTGATCGCCGCATTGCCGTCAGGCGTCGGGAAGCGGCTGTCGCTGATGTTGCAATCATGCGTCGGCGCAAAGGACACGCCGAACACAGCAAGCACAGACGGATCGGCACGCCCATCACCGCCACAGAAGATGTCGGTGAATTGCAGCAAGGTCTGGCTGCGCTGGCGGTTGTAATCGAGCTTGAGGTTGGCCGAGAAATCAGACGTCGGTTTCCAGTCCAGCGTCACCCGACCGATGAAGTTGTTGAACCCCTTGTCGCGGTCACGTGCCGGGACGTTGTTCTGAAGCTCAACATATTTGGCAATATCCTGATATTCGGCGGCCACGCGAATGCCGAGTGTATCGGTCAGTGGCCCCGACACAAACCCACCGGCAGTATAGCCGTCCTCCTCAATCTCGTAGCTTGTCTTGCCGCCGCCCTGCCAGGTGGCAGTTGGCTCAGCCGAGCGCAGCGACAGCACGCCTGCCGAGGCGGCCTTGCCAAAATAAAGCGATTGTGGCCCCTTGAGCACCTCGATCTGGGCGACATCGAAGAAGGCCGACTGGAGCAGGCGCTGGGTGCTGACCAGCACGCCGTCGAAATTGAGCGCTACGGCGGAATCGAACGCGTTGGAGATATTGCTGGAGCCTACCCCGCGCAGCGATATCTGTGCGCTCGCCCCCGAACCACCGATTTGCACATTCAATGTGGGCACGCGGCCCATGATGTCCGCGGCCTCGTCGATGCGGGCGGCTTCGAGGGTCGCCGCGCTGATGACCGCTGCGGCAACCGGAGCTTCGAGCAAGGTTTCCTGCTGGCTGCGCGCTGTGACCACAATCTCGTTGCCGCGCGCACCCGCCTTGTCGGCCGATGGCTCATCGGCCTGATCCTGCGCGGCAAGCGCTGGCGCGAACGAGAATGCCACTGCACAAAGGCCCCAGGCAGAGGCCTTTGTCAGGAAACGCGATTTGTGTCCGGTAGTCTTAGCCATCGGCTTTCTCCCCTGTTGGTCATCGACGCAAATGATCCCGCTGCGACCGGCCAAGTTGCGGGCCGGCAGGCTTGCAGGACAGGCGTGATGTTGTGCGGGAGAGAGGGCGCATTGGAACCGTGCCGCGATATGCCGCGTGCCGTGTTCGATTGCACCGCAAGTGCACCATGCCTTCAGCCTCTTGTGCACGGCACCTGCATGGGCGCCGTATCATCAGCGAAACTGAACCGGGATCGCTGCAAGCGACACTCGCAAAATTGATACGATCGTTTAAAAATGGATCGGGCGGCGGATTATTGGCACAAACATCTGATTTTAAGTTCAAATATCGAACAGGCGCATGATGCTTTCGACGTGACTGTCGATCTGTTTTTCCGCAAAAACGTCGACGCCGAAGCTGCGCTCGATCTGCGGGGCCATCATGAAGATGGTCTGGATCGCGCCCATCATGATGTAGACCAGATTGAATGGCGGGACGTCCCGCGGGAACACGCCGTTTTCCTGGGCAATTGAGGTCCAGGCCATCGTCCGTTCCATGAATTCGCGCAAATGGTAGCGCGCCAGCCATTCCATCCGTTCACCGCCCTCAATCATTTCAAGGACGGTTATCCGGTAGAGTTCCGGGTTCTTTGCCGAAAACAGAATGTAGTCCCGGGTCGAAGCGCGGATCAGTTCGCGCGTATCGGGGGCGTCATTGCGGCCGTCATTATCAAGGATCGTATCGGCCAGCGACTGGTAGAGGTGCGAGACCACCTCTTTCCAAAATATCTCTTTTGAACCAAAGTGATACTTAATGGCGGCGACATTGGTGTCGGCCAGGTTGGCAATATCGCGCAGTGATGCGCCGCGATAACCATGCGCGGCGAACTCCTTTGTTCCAGCCTTGAGCAGCCTGGCTTTGGCGCGCGGCTTCGTTATTTTGGCCATGCTTTAGGCGCTACAACGCGACGGGGTGATCGGCAATCGGAGCGCGTGATTGCGGCAGACCATCTTGAAAGGCACAGTGCGCAAGCTGGCGGCGTTATCCTGATAAGCCTGCACTCCAGTCCTTTGATTTGGCCCAGTCGAGATGCCGCGTCGGCTCCATACCGAGCAGATCGCATGCGGCCTTCGGGTCCACCAGCAAGGGCGAGACGGACTGAGAGTTGTAGAACGCGTAGAACTTCGCCATGCCATCATAGATACTCAGCGGTGTCACCGCCCGGGAACCGGTCACCATTGCGCTCATACGGGCCGCGAACTCCTCGGGTGCAAGGCTTTCGAAGCGTACGTCGCGGCCGATAGCCTCGGACAGGTTTGCCGCCACTTGGTCTCCCGACAACGCCTCCGGCCCGCCGAGCGGCACGTGAAGGCCATCGGCAGCATCGGTCTGGAGCGCGCGGCGCATAGCCTGGGCGACATCCTCAAGACACACCCAGTTGATCAGCAGGTCGGGCTTGGCCGGATAGGCGAAAATCCCTTCGCGCATGATCAAGGGACGGTTCCAGAGCCGGTACTGGTTATCCATGAACACGGTCGGCTCGATAAACACGCAAGGGATGCCGGTCTCTTCCAGCGCCTGTTCAATATCGCGCCGGCCATCATGCGCCGAAAGATCAAGATCGTGACTCGCGACATAGCAGGCGGTGTTGAAGACGATCTTCTTCAGCCCCGCACGGCGCGCTCCCTCCGCAATCTCGCAGCCGAAATGCGCAGCCTTCGCGCGGTCGAATTCGAACGGCAGATGGAACGCTGCGGCATCCTGCCCAGAGAAAGCCTCCGCCATCGCATCGGCATCGGTGATGTCGGCAAACACCGTTGGCAGATCGGGGAACGGGGTAACCGCCATGGCATTGGCACGCCGGACCCCTGCGGTAACTTCAAATCCGTGTGCCAGCAGCTCGGCTACCAGCGGCTGCCCCTGATCGGCGGGTGCACCAAGGACGCAGATTTTGCGAATAGTCACGACGGCGTGCCCCCATTGAATCGTGCTAGGCCGCCCGCCCCAAGGCTCTGGAGCCATAGCTCCTTGCTTGCCGGGATGGCGGGTTGGTACGACCGCTTCTCACGTTCGATTTCGCTGTACCAATTCACAATCCTGAATTCTCCGAGCATATTCAACCCACTACTTCAGCAGCTCCGTTGGGTCGATCCGATTAGCTACTGTTGCGGACCACGGATATTGTTCAAATAGGCTAGGCTGGTTGCTCTCGACCGCGCGTTCGATCCGAACAACAGACCAAGTCGGCAATCGATCTCATGGGAATTTCAACGGCTGTAGTGCTGTGCCTGCCCACCCCGATGAATTCGGCCTTTCCCGCCACCACAACGAAATAGTTTCATGCCATTTCGTCGAGTGGGACGAACGCTTCAGGGTGTGCGCAAGACGATTGCGAATGGCAGATCCTGGGGCGCGAAGCTGCGCTCATTCCGACGAAAGCGCCTAGGGAGGACCCGCAGAATTCCGCCATTCCAGTTTGGAAAGTGTGCAAGGTCTGAAAGTCGACTCCACTCGCGACGCTCTTGTGCCAGAGAGCAAGTTTGGGGGTATTTTAGGGGGTATCTTCAAAGACACTTTCTGAAAACTTGCTCCCTTTTAGGCGGTTATCTGGAATTTCAGATTCCCGCTACCGCGACAGCTCCATAGCGTCTGGACAGCCCCCCAAAATCCCCGAAGGTTCCGACGCCGTGGCTCATGCGCGTTCGCGCCTGCCCATGTCCCCCGTCAGCGCCGGTGCGTCTACAGCGTAAATCCAGGCATGGTGACAGTCCGGGCCACAATCATGATCGTTCCAGCCAGAACCGCCACCGCAATGCTGCGCCCGTCTCGGACTGCAAACGCAACCGGATCGCAATCAATCTGGCCACGATAGGCCATGATCCACACGCGGTTGATCCAATAGAGGAGGCACAAGAAAATCCCCCACAGCGCCAAGGGTGACGCATAATCTCCCGTCGCTTTCTGATCAGTAATGAACAGCGCCATCACCAGAATCGACACCATGCCAGCGGCAATCCCCGCCATCGCCACGACCGGAAGATCACCCCCTATGTAACCACGCCCGTCTAGCAACCGCTTGGGATCATGAGCGTCGCGCAGTTCGGTAAACCGCTTCAAATAGCCCAAGCTCAGGAAGAAAAAGATCGAAAACAGCAAGAGCCAACTGCTGACGACAACTTTTGCGGCGACCGCACCGGCCGCGATCCGAAGCGTATAGAGACACCCAAGCGTAATGACGTCGAGTGTCACCACAGCCTTGAGGCGGATCGAGTAGGCCGTTGTGAGGATGAGATAGAGCAGCAGGACGCCCGCAAATCTCGGGCTTAGCGTGGCCAGCGCCCCGGCAAAGGCAAGCGTGATCAGAAGCGCAGCAAGCAGCAGGGCGTGCACGACGGGCAAGCTGCCCGCCGCGATGGGGCGATTGCGCTTTTTCGCGTGCGCCCGATCGGCATCGATATCGAGCAGATCGTTGATCTGATATATTCCCGACGCCACCAGCGAGAACAGAACGGCGGCAAGCAGCGCATGGAGCATTGCTTCGCCATTCAGCAGCAAGCCCGCGGTCGCGACCGGCACGAATACCAGGATGTTTTTTGCCCATTGATGCGGGCGCAATGCGCGGATCACGGCCCGCGCATTACGGCGAACGACATCACCGACCGGGACGACTGCCAACCCAGACGGACGGTAACGGCAGCTATAGGCTGTCCGCGCTGCACGCCACAGGGGCACATCTGCCGGGCTGTCACCGATATAGTCGAACGGGCCAGGGCCAATGATGGTGCGAAGGGCGGTCAGCTTACCGGTCCCTTTGACATGCCGACGCCTTAGCGAACCGATGGCGATATCGAACAGCCCCGTAGCCTTGGCAATCCGGGAGGCAATGCGTTGATGACTTGCGGTCGCAAGGATGATTTGCCGCCCATCGGCGCGCGCGGCCTGAATGAGCGCAACCACACCAGGGTTCAGCGGCAGCGCCGTAGCATCCGGTGGCGCGAGGCGGGCAGCAAGAGCCTTTGTTACCGAACGGCCGCGCAACAGCCAGCCTATCACCGCAAAAATTCCCATGAAGTTACTGCGAATTACACGCAGCAAAGACTCGATGGTAACGTCAGCTGGCGTCAGTGTGCCATCCAGATCGACAACGAGCGGAACAGGATCGGCAACGGCCGCGACTGATCGGAAGAGCAACATGGATCAAGCCGATTGCGCTACGAGAACGCAGCCCAGGATGATCAAGCCTACACCGGTCATCCGGATGATAGACAGGGTCTCTCCAAACACGGTTGCACCGATCAATGCGGTGGCCACAAAACCCAAGGCGACAAAAGGATACGCCAGAGAAAGCGGTGTGCGCTGCAAAACGAATAGCCAGACGACGGCACCAGCCGCGTAAAGGCTGAGCCCGATGATAACGCTTGGCGTCATGAGCATCGCTGACAACGTTGCCGCGGGGCTCGCTATCGCCACTGTACCAACGCCATGCTTGAGAAATGCCTGCGCTGCAGCGGACATCGCCACGCTCAAGAAAATCAGCATGAGAACCCAGGTTGGCATAGCCTGTCGTCTAGACGAAAAGCGCTAAAATCGCCTTAACCGGCGACTGCACCAGCCAGCAGAGAGCATGAAAAACAATGGAGTGAGAAGATAGCGATGACGCTCGCCAAATTCGAACCACATCCCAACAGCAAGCGCCGCGATAAACAGCGCAAGGGTGATGTGCGTTGCAAGCGACGATGCCCCTCGTCGGATTTCGGACACAACGCAGGCCAGCGCCCCGCCGAGCAAGGTGACCCAGGCAAACTGCAGCGGCGCCGTCCACACCGCTCGATCGGCCAACGAAATTGGCGGCGTGGTGTGCCGGAACCGTGCGATCGTCGCCTCTTCGAAGGCAAAACTCACCGCCAGCGCATGCACCGTCTCGCCCAGAAATCCAAACGGCACCTGCAAGATCCTGGCATTCGTGGCTTTTGCCATGATCGTTGAACGGACAGGCTCGGGCAGCTTGAAAATATCGGGCGGGATCGGGTTGGCATATTGGCCAAGCGCGACGTTGCGCATAAAGCCCGACGCCGTGGTGAAGGGCACAAATGCTTCAAAGAGCATCCAGTTGCGCACCCACCACGGCGCCATAATCACCAAAAACGCCGGAGCCGCCGCAAGGCCGAGCCGCAGCACCGGCCGAAAGCCGCGATGAGCAGCCAGCACCAAAGCGGCCGCAAGCGGGGCAAGCACCAATGACGCCTGAGTCAAGGCAAGCAGCGCCCACAACGCACCCAGCGGCAAGGCATGGCGCCATAGTCGCCCGCTTCTGTCAGCCAGCCATATCAGCGCCACCCTTAGCAACAGGACGACGAGCAGGATCGTGAGTGCTTCTTTTTGCGGGATCGGAGCAGAGAGCGCAAAAGGTGGGTAAGCAAACAATAGCAGCGCGGCGATCATGCCGGCCTTCTCGTTTGCCTGCCTGCGCACGATATCAAACAGGAGCCACGCGCTCGCCAGATCGATCAGCGTATTGAACGCCAACGTCGATAGTGCGGAGTCGCCGAATAAAAACCACCAACCCGTGAGTACAAACGGGAAAAAGGGCGGGAAATAGGCCCGCAAATCCTGTCCATAGCGCCAGTCATCGACGGTCATGCCCTCCCCAGCGAGCATCGCGTGGGCAATATTGGTGTAATTCATTGGGTCAGCGCCCAGCGCAACGCCGTGGACAAAGTTGATCGCGTAAAATCGCATGGCGAAAGATGCCGCAATGATCGTGGCAACAGCCACGGTCTGGGCGGGCGGTGTTCGGGGCGATATGGCCAGTGCGATCACAGCAACCCAACCGGCGATCAGCATCAGGCTGACGATGTCACGGTCCTCAACAACCCGAACCAGCAGCACCGCCAACGCCGCCAGCAGCACCGCCCCGATCATCCCCGCCAACAGCAGAGCAGGAAAATCGAGACGAAGGTTGCGCTGCGACTGGTTGGTCATCAGATGCTCAATTGCAGCTCACTTCGAGACCTTACAAGGTATAATCGGGAAGGATCAAAGGGTCTACCCTTGGAATCAAGGCCTGCAAAACCGCTTGCCTGAAGCGACCACGATTGCCTCGGTGCTTTCGGTGCCGTGCCAACCGGCCCGCAGCAGCAGCAGCGAGGTTTCCACATTAAGGCACACGCCGTGCGGCATGCATTCCCCGTAAGCCGCGACGTGGTCTTCCATTCCGGTCACTGCCAATCCCGGGCGCACGGGGTCAGGGCAGACGGTGCGACGAACGGCTTTCTGCCGTCCCAATAGGTTCAGCGCTAAATACGGCGTGCGAAAGCAACTTAT
The DNA here is from genome assembly GCA_027489095.1 of Erythrobacteraceae bacterium. GTDB lineage: Bacteria > Pseudomonadota > Alphaproteobacteria > Sphingomonadales > Sphingomonadaceae > Erythrobacter. The sequence goes on along the minus strand of JAIYAL010000204.1, from coordinate 20,924 downwards.
ATTAGTGAGGTTTGCTCCCTTTTGGCAAATGACAGCGTGACCAGCCGCAAGCCGAGACAATATCCCCGTGCTGGCGCCTGATCATTGATATCGTCTGTTCCTGTGAGAGGGATCCTGAGAACATATGGCAATGCCTCCTCGGCACCCTGCCCCGCCGCCCACATCCGAAAAGGGCGACCAGACCCCAGGTGAAGCCTCGGTGCAGGGGCCGAATGTCTATCGCGGCGTTGACGATCCGGTTGGTTTCTTTGCGGCACGTCCGGCTTGGCTTTCCTACCTGTTTGCCCTGGTTCTGACTGGCGCGGCAATCGGGCTGCGGCGCTGGCTCGATGTCCTGGGCACGGACATTGTTCCGTTTGCGCCGTTCTATCCGGTGGTGCTGGTCTGCACCCTGTTCGGCGGCCGCGGGCCGGGTATTCTGTCAATGGCGCTCGCAGCTTTCGCGGCGGTCTATCTCTGGGTCGAACCGCAGGGCATTTTCGCTCTGTCCGGGCCGGGCTTGATCAGCTTGTTGCTGTTTCTCGCCGCCAACACGGTGAGCATCTATGTCGCCCATCGCCTGCGCGAAGCGAGCGCCCGCCTGCGCAAGAGCGAGGCGCGGCTCAGCCTTTCGCAGGACGTGGGCCGGATCGGCACCTGGGATCTCGACCTCAGAACCGGAGAGTTGTGGTGGTCGCGGTCTTTCCATGAGGTGGCAGGGATCAGCTTCGACCAATCGCCCTCGATCGCCGCCTTCATCGACCGCATCCATCCGGAAGACCAGGACAGGGCGCTACGCCTTTTCGAGGACGCGCGCCGCGGATTGAACCGGAGCGATATCGAGTTCCGGTTCAACCGCGACGACGGCTCGACGATCTGGCTGGCGGGCCGCGCCGAGCTGTTCCGGGACCCGCAGGGCAATCCGACCCGGCTGCTCGGGATCAACTTCGACGCGACCCCGATCCGCACCGCCGAAAGCCAGCGCGATCAGGCGAACGCGCTCCTGAAGACCTTCTTCGACAGCCTTCCCGGCGCCGCCTTCGCCAAGGATCTCGGCGGCCGCTACCGGCTCGGCAATGCTGGTTTCGCGGCTGCGATCGGGCATACGCAGGAGGCCTTCCTCGGCAGAACCGACATTGAACTGCTCAGCGATAAGGATCAGGCGCGCGCCATCATGGCCAATGACAGGGCCGTCTTGGAAAGCGGCAGGCCGCTCAATCTTGAGGAAGACCTCCTGCTCCCCAACGGCGAAATGTCGCATTGGCTATCGGTGAAGGCGCCGTTTTCGGATGCCGATGGACAGCCCCAGGGCATCATGTGCATCTCGCTCGACGTGACCGACCGGCGCAACGCGGAGGAGCGCCTGCGCTTCCTCGCTGACGAGGTCGATCACCGTGCCAAGAACCTGCTGGGCGTCGTGCTCTCGCTGGTGCGGCTCACCAAGGTCGATGACGTCGCAGCCTTCAAGGCGGCGGTAAGCGGGCGGATAGAAGCTCTCGCGCGGGCGCACACGCTGCTCGCCGCGAACCGCTGGCAGGGTGTGAACATCGACACGCTGCTGCGCGAGGAGATCGCGCCCTTCGAACGGGACGGCCGCGAGAGGATCCGCCTCGCGGGCCCGGCACTGATGCTCGAACCCAATGCCTCGCAGGCTCTCGCCATTGCGGTGCACGAACTGGCCGTCAACGCGGCTATGTATGGCGCCCTGTCGGTCGAGGAAGGGCAGCTCAGCGTCTCATGGGAGCTGCTCGAGGACGAGGGGGGCGACCGTCTCGCGCTGGAATGGCAGGAGACCGGCGGACCCGCTGTCGCCCCGCCAGCGGAACCGGGCTTCGGCTCAACCGCGATCCGCGGATCGATCGAACACCAGCTTAGCGGCACTTTCGACCTCAACTGGGCACAGACCGGCCTCTCGTGCCGGATCGCCTTCCCGTTTGCCAGGATCACGGCGCGCGACCAGTCCCTGGGCACAAGCAGGCGGGACGACCGCCCTGCGGCGCGCGGCGCCGGGCCCGACATCGCGCTTCACGGCAAACGGGTGTTGATCGTCGAGGACGAGGCGCTGATCGCGCTCGCCCTGATGAATGCAATCCGCGATATGGGCTGCGTGGTCGTGGGCCCGGCGAGCACCGTCGGTGCGGCGTTGGATCTTGCCCGGCAAAACCCGCCCGACCTTGCAGTGCTTGACGTCAACCTCGCCGGAGCAGGCAGCGCCCCGGTGGCAGAAGCGCTGCGATCAATCGGCGTGCCGTTTGTCTATTGCACCGGCTACGCGGAGCAGGCCTTGCAGATCGCGCCCGAACTGCGGGCCGCCATGCTTACCAAGCCGATCGACCCGTGTGCGCTGGAAGCAGCGCTGCGCGAGGCGCTCGGCGAACAGCCGATCCCCTGCCTTGCGGCCTGATGTGGGGCCAACCGCCCTATTGCAGCGTGATGATTTCCTCGCCGCCGTCGTGGCGGCCATAGAACTGCATGAGCTGGACCAGCAATTCGCAGCGGTCGGTGAGCGTGTCAGCCTCCAGCAGCGCCTGCTTGCTGGCCGGATCGAAGGGCGCGATTTGCGAGACGCCGTTGACCAGCGAGCGGTCATCGAGCCGCCCGACCGAATCCCAATCGACGCTGTAGCCCTGCGCATCCGCGAAGACGCGCGCCTCGCGCTCGAACCCGCCGCGCTGGGCGTGGGACAGGGTTTCATCCTCATCCTCGCCATAGATCTCGGCCTCGATCTGGCGGAAGGCGGTGGTCACGTCGAGCTCGCGGATCAGCCGGAAGCGCGCGGTGCCTTCGAGGATGAGGTTGTAGCGCCCGTCATCCATCGCCTGGACTTCGCCGATCTTCCCGACGCAGCCAACCCGGTAGAGCGGCGCACCATCGGTTGGCCGTTGCGGCTGGATCATCGCGATCTGGCGGTCACGGATCAGCGCGTCGCCAACCAGCGCACGGTAGCGCGGCTCGAAGATGTGGAGCGGCAGCTGCATGCCGGGAAACAGCACCGCACCGGTCAGCGGGAAGATGGAGAGACGCCGGGTCACACTTTTCTGGCTCATCCGAACAATACGCGCGACAGGCGGCGGCGGACGCCGACCACCCATTCGTCCTCAAGCCCGGTCGCCTCAAAGATCTTGAGCAGCCTGGCCCGCGCGGCGCCCTCGTTCCATTCGCGGTCGGCGGCGATCATGGCGAGCAGCGTTTCGGCGGCGGCATCGCGCTGGCCAGCGGCGAAGGCGGCCTCGGCAAAGGCGAACTGGGCGTCCATGTCGGCTGGCGCGGCCTCGGCGGCGGCGCGCAAGGCGGCAAGCTCGCCGTCATCGACGCGGGTGCCCGCCAGCTCCAGAGCGCTGCGCGCCGGGGCGATCGCGGGATCGGTCGCAAGGCGCGGATCGCTTTCGATCACTTCCATCACCTGCGCTGCCTGCTCGATCTCGCCGAGCTGCACCAGTGCGCGCACAAGGCCCGCATGAGCCGGGGCGTTTTCGGGCGCGAATTCCGTGATCTGCGCAAAGATGCTGGCAGCGCGCTGCGGATCGGAGGCGGCGAGCGCCTCTTCTCCAATCTTCACGAATTGCGCGAGCTCCTCCGGCGAAGGGCCCTGCGGCGCGCCCGGCTGGCCGCCAGCCGCCCCGGCCTCGATCGGAAGCTGCGCGAGCAGCTGGTCGAGGATCGCCTTCAGCTGCGATTCGCTGCGGGCGCTGGTCAGATCGGCGACGGGCTGGCCCTGGAACATAGCATAGACCGTCGGGATCGATCGCACCTGAAACTGCGCGGCGATGAATTGCTCCTCGTCGACATTGAGCTTGGCGAGCACCACGCCCTTGTCGGCATAATCGGCCGCGACCTTTTCAAGCACCGGGGTGAGCGCCTTGCACGGCCCGCACCACTCGGCCCAGAAGTCGAGGATCACGAGCTTGCCCTGCGAAGGTTCGACCACCGCTGTGCGGAAGCGGTCCACGGCCTTCTGTTCGTCGATGCTCAGTCCCATGCTGGCCAAGATATCTGCTCCTGCTTTGGCTCTTGCGCCTCTCGCGCCGGCCCGGCCCCAATGTGGGATGGCCTGCGCATATGTGAAGCGCCCGCTTGTGCTGGCGGCTCTGCTCCGCCCGATCAAGCCCCAAAGCCACAAATTTGCGCTTGCAGGGTCTTAAAGGCGCTGCTAATCGCGCCGCCTCTCCGACAGATACCGCGCTTTTGCCGGTCTCTGCACGCGTCAGTGAGCGGGCGTAGCTCAGGGGTAGAGCACAACCTTGCCAAGGTTGGGGTCGAGGGTTCGAATCCCTTCGCCCGCTCCAGTTTTCCTACAGATTGGCTGTGTCCGGTCGGGCGGTTCGCGTTGTTTCGCGCGGCTGACGTCCGCGCATGGGCGCTGTCTTGGACCTGTCGCCCATCGCACCTCCATAACCACTCGTCAGTCGCGCTCGGCGACCACGCGATTTTGCGCTTGCAATCGGCAGGCACGGCACTAGTTGGATGATACGTTATTACATTCAAGCTGGGCCCTCACTCCAATGACCTTCAACACCTTCCGCCTTGTCTCCTCGCGTCTCGCTCTGGCCGCCGTGATCGGCGCCTGCGGCGCGGTGCCCGCGCAAGCCGACGATCAGCAGCAAAAGCAGGCTGCCCCAGGCACCGCCCAGCCGCAGTCCGAGGACGACCTCCATAACCGCGACGACCAGCCGACTGGCAACATTATCGTCAGCGCGGTCGGGCTCAAGGAGCTCGATCTCCTCGCTGGCACCAGCGTTGTCGAGATCAAGGATATCCAGCGCAATGTCGTGACCGGCCAGATCGGCGACCTGCTCACCAAAATCCCCGGGGTCTCGGCCACCAGTTTCGCCCCCGGCTCATCACGCCCGGTGCTGCGCGGCCAGCAGGGCGAACGCGTGCGCGTGCTGGTCGACGGGATCGGCACATCAGACGTCTCGAACACCTCGGTCGACCACGCCACCACGATCGAGCCGATCACGGTCGAGCGGATCGAGGTGCTGCGCGGGCCCGCGGTGCTGCTCTACGGCAGCCAGGCGATTGGCGGCGCGGTCAACGTCATCGACAAGCGCATCCCGACCCGGATGCCGGATGAGGACTTCCACCTCGATGCCTTCGGCGGGGTCGACAGCGCAACCAACCTGCGCACCGGCGCGGCCAGCCTTGATGTCGGGATCGGGTCGAACCTCGTCTTCCATGTCGATGGCTCCTGGCGCAAGACCGGCAATGCCGAGATCGGCGGTTTCCAGCTCTCTCCCGAACTGCGTGAGGAACTGCTTGAGGAAGCGGCCGAAAAGCAGGCGGACGGCGAGCCTGAAGAGGCCGCCGAGTACCGCGAAAAGGCGGGCCAGCGCGGTGTCATCGCCAACAGCGATGTCGAAAGCTGGACGGTCAATGCCGGGCTTGGCGTAATCCTTGGTGAGAGCACCTTCGGCGCCTCGCTCGGCTGGTATGACACCAATTACGGCGTCATCAAGCGCCCCGGCCTCAAGCACGATCACGGTGGCGGGCTCGTCGTTGCAGTGGCCCCGATCGCCTCTCTTGCGGCTGGCCCGATCCCGGCCGCCCCGATCGCCGGGCCCGGCGATGGCGGGGAGGAGGAGATCGTCCGCATCGGCCTCCAGCAGTTCCGCGCCGACTTCAAGGGCGACGTCTATCTCGGCGAGGGCGCGTTCGAGCGGCTCAAGCTGCGCGCTGGCTATTCGGACTACACCCACACCGAATTTGAGGGCGCCGAGGTCGGCACGGTGTTCGATTCGACCAGCCTCGAAGCCCGCGCCGAGCTGGTGCAGAACACCGACGGGCGCCTGCGCGGTTCGACCGGGCTGCAATACCAGCACCGCGACTTCTTCGCCGTGGGTGCCGAGGCCTATATCCCGCCCAACCTCACCGATCAGATCGCGATCTTCACCTTGCAGGAGTTCGGCGCAGGCCCGTTCCAGATCGAGGCCGCCGCGCGCGCGGAGTTCACCAAGGTCAAGGCCCAGACGCTCCGGATCGAGAATGACTACGACACTGTCTCGGGCGCGCTTGGCTTGGTCTACGAGGGCGTCCCCGGCATCCGCATGGGTATCAACGGCTCGCGCGCCGAACGTGCACCGAGCGCCGAGGAACTGTTCTCCAACGGCCCGCACATCGCCACCCAGGCCTTCGAGGTCGGTGATCCCGATCTCGAAACCGAAACCGCATGGGGGCTCGAGGCCTATGCCCGGGGCAATATCGGCGCAGGCACCTTCAACCTCACCGCCTACCGCCAGTGGTTCGGCAATTACATCTTCCTTGAGGAGACGGGCCTTGAGGAAGATGACCTGCCGGTGTTCGAATACCTCCAGCAGGGCGCCGATTTCTGGGGGCTTGAAGCGGAATTGAACTATCCGCTGATCGACCGCGAGGGCCTGCGCGTGCTGACCGACCTCAACGCGTCCTACGTCCAAGCCGAACTGGCTGATGGCAGCGCCGTGCCGCGCATCCCGCCGCTGAGCCTGCTCGGCGCGCTGGAAGCGCAGACCGATGCCTTCGACGTGCGCGGCGAAGTGCAGTGGCTTGCCAAGCAAGATCGGATCGCGGCCTTTGAAACCGAGACCGACAGCTTCACGCTGGTCAATGCTCTGGTCGCGTGGCGCCCGCTTGCCGACAATCGCAACGTCACGCTGCAGATCGCGGCCGACAACATCCTCGACGTCAATGGCCGCCGTCACGCCAGCTTCACCAAGGACTTCGTGCCGCTGATCGGCCGCAATTTCCGGGCTAGCGTGCGCCTGAGCTTCTAAGCGCGCTCAGGAACACGTTCAGGAAGGATCGCAAGAGGGGCAGTCGGGATGACCGGCTGCCCCTTTTGCTTGTCAGCTCTCGGCGGCGAAGGTGAGTTCGGCGTGCTCTTCGAGCCGCTTGACCAGATCCTCGCCGAGGAAGCTCCCCGGCGTGCCGATCCCGCCCGGCTTGGTACAGGCGAGCAGCGCGATCCCGGTCTCGGACAGCATCCGGCAGGTCGATCCGTAGCCCGGATCATAGCGGCCCTTGACGCCGAACTGCAGGCGCTGGCCGTCGGCCATATCGGCGACGAAGACGACATCGTAGAAGCCGTTCTCGCGCTCTTCCTTGGTCGGGCCTTCGCCGGGCTTGGGTGGCTTGGCGCCGAACGGGTTCTTCATGAATTCGAGCGCCGCATTGGCCGCAGCCTTGCCCGCTTCGCCGGGGCTGGTCAGCATCATTTCGTCATACTGGAAGTCGGCACCGTAAGGGTGGCCGAGCAGGAAGTTGGTGCGGTGCACGTTCTTGGTGTTGATCGGTGCCATGACGAAAGGCGCGGACCACTTGCCGAGGTCCTCCTCGTATGACGGGATCATGCCCGAGGGCTGGTCGGGCCCGTCGAACCCGGGGGTGAGCGCAAACGGATTGCGCAGCACATTGATGATCGACACGCTCTTCGCCGCCGCCTTCATGGTCGCGCCAAGGCTCGCCGCGGTGCCGCCCGAGAAGGTGCCCTGCATCGCACGGACACGGCCCCGGATGCGCGGCGCGGGCTTGCCGAACTTTGCCACGCAAGCCTTTTGGGTCATCATCACGCCGAGATCGAAGGGGATCGAATCGAACCCCGACGAGAAGCAGATGCGCGCGCCCGAGGCTTCGGCAGCGGCCTGATGCTCGGCGATCTTCTCGGCCATCCACGCGGGCTCGCCGCACAGGTCGGCATAGTCGGTGCCGGTCTTGACGCAGGCCGCGACAAGGCCATCGCCGTAGAGCTGGTACGGGCCGACGGTGGTGAGCACCACGCGGGTGCGGGCGCACATCGCTTCAAGGTCAGCGGCATCATCCGCATTGGCGACCACCAGCGGCGTGCTCGCAGGCGCGCCGATCAGGTCGCGGACTTCCTCAAGCTTGGCGAGGCTCCGGCCCGCCATCGCCCACTTCGGCCCGTCAGCGCGGCTGCCATAGTGGTGGGCGAGATACTCCGCCACCAGCCGCCCGGTGTAGCCGGTGGCGCCATAAATGATGATGTCGAATTCACGGGTGCTCATGCTTGGTCTCCTTTGCGCGGAGTGATGCGCGAGGGAGAGGGGCAAGTCTATAGCCTCGGAAGCGTCACCCCGCGCTGGCCCATGTATTTGCCCGCGCGGTCCTTGTAGCTCGTCTCGCACCGCTCGTTACCCTTGAGGAACAGGAACTGGCACGCGCCTTCGTTGGCGTAGATTTTCGCCGGGAGCGGCGTGGTGTTCGAGAACTCCAGCGTCACGTGCCCTTCCCAGCCCGGCTCGAGCGGCGTGACGTTCACGATGATGCCGCAGCGCGCATAGGTCGATTTGCCGAGGCAGATCACCAGCACGTCTTCGGGCACGCGGAAGTACTCGACCGTGCGGGCCAGCGCGAAGCTGTTGGGCGGGATGATGCAGCAATCGGTCTCACGGTCGACAAAGCTGCCCGGATCGAACGCCTTGGGATCGACCACCGAGGAATTGACGTTGGTGAAGATCTTGAACTCGGGCGCGACCCGCGCGTCATAGCCGTAGGACGAAAGGCCATAGGAGATCACCCCGTCACGCCGCTGGGCCTCGACGAAAGGCTCGATCATGCCGTGCTGCTGCGCCTGCGCGCGGATCCATTTGTCGGAGAGAATCGCCATGGGAAAGGGATTCCCGATGCGCAGGCCGGGGGCAAGGGGACGCTAACCGATATCCCCCTTTCCCCGTCCCGGGCCTGACCCGGGACCCCGCTTCTTTTCGGCGAGGTCGGGGTGAGAAAGGCAGCTGGGCCCCGGGTCAAGCCCGGGGTGGGAGATGGATTGAAGTCACCCTGAACTCCGCCCACACCGGCAGGTGATCGGACGCCGTTGTCGCCAGCGCGCTCCCGTGCACGCCGCACCCCTTCGCCACCAGCGCCCCGCAATGCATAATCCGGTCAAGCCTCCCCAACGGGCGGCGGGCGGGGAAGCTGGGGCCGGGGTCGAGCACCGCGAAATGCTTCCCGAACTCGCGGAAACACGCCGAATTCGCGCGCCATTCGTTGAGATCGCCCAGCAGCACCACCGGGCCATTGGCGCGCGCCGTATCGGCGAGCGCGGCGATGGCGCGGGCCTGCCTTGCGCGCCACAGGCCGGACAGGTCGAGGTGCATGCCGAAGACGCTCACGTTCGCGCCCGCGATGCCGAGGGTCGCCGTCACAACCCCGCGCGGCTCCAGGCAGGGGATGTGGATGATGTCGTGGCGCTCCACCGCGATGCCCCGGCGCGCGAGGATCGCGTTGCCGTGCCAGCCCATCGAATCGTGCTGCACGTCGAGCGGGACGGGGATGTAATCGCTGTGCCCCTCGATCAGGAAGCGCGGCAGCACCGAGGCGCGGGTGCCGAACCTGAGGTCAGCCTCCTGCAGGCAGACGATATCGGCATCGATCTCCTGCAACACCCGCAGGATACGTGCCGGATCGCGCTTGCGGTCGGTGCCGACACCCTTGTGGATGTTGTAGCTGGCGACCTTGAAGCTGGGCGCCATCCTGCGAAGTCTAACCCGCCGCCAGCAGGCTGGCGTTGCCCCCGGCGGCCGTGGTGTCGATGGTTGTCACCCGCTCGGTGGCGAAGCGCGCGAGGTAGTGGGGGCCGCCCGCTTTCGGCCCGGTGCCCGACAGGCCCTCGCCGCCGAAGGGCTGGCTCTCCACCACCGCGCCGATCTGGTTGCGGTTGACGTAGAAATTGCCGACCTTGGCGTGGGCCTGCACAAACCGCCGGGTCTCGGCGATGCGGCTGTGGAGGCCCAGCGTGAGGCCGTAGCCGCAAGCGTTGATGTCCGCGACGACTTGCGCCAGCTCGCCCGCCTTGAAGCGCACCACGTGGAGGACGGGGCCGAAGTTCTCCTTCGCAAGGTCGGCTATGGAACCGATTTCGATGATCGCGGGGGCGACGAAGTGCCCCTCGGCGGGGGTCTCTGGCAGGCGCTCAACCTTCAGACCGCGCGCGATGCAATCGGCGACATGAGCTTCGAGCGATGCCTTGGCCTCGGCGTCGATCACCGGGCCGACGTCGGTGGCAAGGTCCGCCGGATCGCCCACGGTAAGCGCCGCGAAGCCGCCGCGGATCATCTCCAGCACCGGTTGGGCGATGTCCTCCTGAAGGTAGAGCACCCGCAGCGCCGAGCAGCGTTGGCCTGCGCTCTGGAAGCTGCTTGCCAGCACGTCGCGCACCACCTGTTCGGGCAACGCCGAGCTATCGACGATCATCGCATTCTGCCCGCCGGTCTCGGCGATCAGGGTGGCGATGGGGCCGTCACGCATGGCGAGCGCGCGGTTGATGGCGCGGGCGGTCTCGGTCGATCCGGTGAAGGCGACGCCCGCGAGGCGTGGGTCGGCAGTGATCATCTGCCCGACTGCGCCCGCACCGGGGAGCAGTTGCAGCGCCTCGGGCGGGATGCCCGCCTCGTGGCACAGCTTGACCGCGAGCGCGGCCACCAGCGGGGTCTGTTCGGCGGGCTTGGCGATCACACTGTTGCCTGCCGCCAGCGCGGCGCTCGCCATGCCGATGAAGATCGCCAGCGGGAAGTTCCACGGCGAGATCGTGGCGAAGACGCCGCGACCGTGGAGCATCAGACTGTTCTCCTCGCCGGTCGGGCCGGGGAGGAAGGTGGGCATGGCAAACTGGCGGCGCGCCTCGGCGGCGTAGTAGCGCAGGAAGTCCACCGCCTCGCGCAGCTCCAGCACGGAATCGAGCAGCGTCTTGCCCGCCTCACGCTGGCACAGGCTGAGGAACTCGGCGCTGTGTGCCTCGAACAGGTCGGCAGCGTTTTCGAGAAGCAGCGCGCGCGCCTCGCCGCCCAGTGCGTCCCAGCCGGGCTGGATCGCGGCGGCGCGGGTGAAGGCGGCGTCGACTTCCTCCGGCGTGGCATCGCGGCAGGTGCCAACGATTGCATCAGGATCATGCGGGGATGTGACGTTCACCGCCGCAACCGCGCTCGCGGATGGGAAGGTCGGCTCGGCTGACCACTGGACGCCATCCAGCGCCTTGAGCCGATCGAGCAACGGCCCCCGCACCAGCGGATCGGCAAGATTGATCCCGGCGCTGTTTGTGCGGGCTCCGAAGATATCAGCGGGAAGCGGGATCGCCGGATTGCGCCGGGGGCTGAGCGCGGCAAGTTCCGCCACCGGATCGCCGACCAGTTCTTCGGCCGGGATACCCGCATCGCCCATGCGGTTGACGAAGCTGGTGTTGGCCCCGTTCTCCAGCAAGCGGCGCACCAGATAGGCGAGCAGCTCCTTGTGCCCCCCGACCGGCGCATAGATCCGCACCGGCGTGCGCTGATTGCCCTCAAGCGCGTGGAGCGCGTCGTAGACCTCATCGCCCATGCCGTGGAGTCTTTGAAATTCAAATTTTTCACCTACCGCTTCGCTACTTGAGGCCAGATGCTTGATCGCCGCGATGGTGTAGGCGTTGTGCGTGGCGAAAGCCGGGCGGATCACATCGCTGTGCTCGAACAATCGCGCCGCGCAGGCGAGGTAGCTCACGTCGGTTGCGACCTTGCGGGTGAAGACCGGGTAGTCGGTGTAGCCGCCGACCTGTGCCAGCTTCACCTCGCTGTCCCAGTACGCGCCCTTCACCAACCGCACGAACAGCTTGCGCCCATGCCGCCGCGCGACCTTGCCCGCCCAGTCGCACACCGCGACACCGCGCTTCTGGTAGGCCTGAATGGCGAAGCCGAAGCCCTCCCAGCGGCTGCCGTCGGGGCGGCGAAACAGGTCGTCATCGGCCACCAGCGTCTCGATGATGTCGAGGCTGAGTTCGAGGCGCTCGGCTTCTTCGGCATCGATGGTGAAGTGGATGTCGGCATCGCGCGCTTTCACCGCGAGGTCGCGGATCACCGGGATCATCGCGGCCTTGGCCTCATCCGCGTGGAAGACATTGTATTTGGGATGCAGCGCCGAAAGCTTGACCGAGATCCCCGGAGATCCCGCGACCCCCGATCCGGATTCGCGCGCCAGCCGTTCGAGCGCGGCTTCGTAGCTGAGGCGGTATTTCTCGGCATCGGCAAAGGTCATCGCCGCCTCGCCCAGCATGTCGAAGGAGTGGGTGATCCCCCGCGCGCGTTCGGGCGCAGCGCGCTTCAACGCCTCTTCGATGGTGCGGCCGAACACGAACTGGCCGCCGAGGATCTTCATCGCCTGGCCTGTTGCCGTGCGGATCACCGGCTCACCCAACCGGTTCATCGCCCGCTTGAAGGCAGAGCCCAGGCCCTTTTGACGCGCGTCAGGCGGATCGAGCACTTCGCCGGTCAGCATCAGCGAAAAGGTCGCCGCGTTGACGAAGGTCGAGGAACTTGTCCCCAGATGCTCGCCCCAGTCGATCTGCCCGATCTTGTCCTTGATGAGTGCATCGGCGGTGGCGGCGTCGGGCACGCGCAGCAGCGCTTCGGCAAGGCACATCAGCGCGATGCCTTCTTCGGTGTCGAGGCCGTATTGCTGCAGGAACGCGTCAATCCCGCTGGCCTTCTTGCCGCGCGCGCCTTCGATCAGGTCGATCGCGAGCCGCGCCGCGCGTTCGTGCACCCGTGCGGCGGGCGCGGCCTGAGCCAGCCGCTCGGCGATGCAGGCTTCCTCATCCTGGGCGTAGGCGCGGCGCAGATCGGTGCGGTCGATCGGCGGAGCTGCGGCAAAGTCGGCCATCTGGTTTCACCTGCAACGATTCGAAGGGCAATGAGCGGCCCTCTGAACCGCACAAGGCTGCGCTTCAAGCGCGGGTTTTGCAACGGTTGGCCTTCGTCCCGTGGGCTTGATCGCTGCTGCCCTCGCGGTTAGCCTCTCGCTTCGACCATCAGGGGCCTCACGATCATGCGGATGTTTTGTTTCCATTGCCGCGACGGAGAGGACGGCGGGCGTCTGCGCGCAATTCACCGCCCCGCGCATCTCGATTTCATCCACGCCAATGCCGATCATTTCGTGATCGTCGGCCCGCTGAAGCGCGCGGACGGGCTCATCATCGGATCATTGCTGATCGTGAAAGCCGCTGACGAGGCCGCCGCGCGCGCGATCCTTGCAGGCGACCCCTACCTCACCGGCGGGGTGTGGCAGCTGATCCGGGTCGACGAATTCTCGCCGCTTCTGGGCGACTGGGCTTAAGCGGCTCCAACCTCAGCCCCCCAACTTCAAGCCAGCGCATCCTCTGGGTTTTCGCCCGCGTGCTTCTTGTTCCAGCGCACCGATGACCAGAACGCGAGGCCAATCAGCACCGCGCCGATCAGCCCGGTGATCACCTCGGAAATGTGCGCGAAGGTGTTGAGGTACATGATCACCGCCAGCGCGATGATCGCATAGAAGGCGCCATGTTCGAGATAGCGGTATTCCGACATCGTTCCCTTGTGGACGAGGAAGATCGTCATAGACCGCACGAACATCGCGCCGATGCCAAGGCCGATGGCGATGACAATCAGGTTGTTGGTGAGCGCGAAGGCGCCGATCACCCCGTCGAAGCTGAAGCTCGCGTCGAGCACTTCGAGATAGAGGAACGCGCCGAAGCCCGCCTTGGCGACATCCCCGGTGGTGGGGGTGGGCGGTTCGAGCAGGTGGTTGACGATCTCGACCGCGAGATAGGTGAGCAGGCCCGCGATCGCGGCGATCAGGAAGGTGTGTGCGTCAGCGGGGGCGAGCATGGTCGACGTCGCCCAGGTGCCCGCCAGCACGACGCCGATGGCAATCGCCTCGATATTGGCGACCTTGGCGAGCGGGCGCTCGATCGCCTCGATCCAGTTCACGTCCTTTTCGGCATCGAAGAAGTACTTGAGCCCGACCATCCCGAGGAATGCTCCGCCAAAGCCCATCAACCCGATATGGGCGCTGCTGACGATCGCCTGATACTTGGCCGGTTCATTGAGCGCGAGATTGAGCGCCTCCATCGGCCCCAAATGCGCCGCGACCATCACGATCAACAGCGGGAACACGATCCGCATCCCGAACACCGCGATGGCGATGCCCCAGGTGAGGAACCGCTGCTGCCAGACCGGGTCCATGTCTTTCAGGATCGAGGCATTGACCGCCGCATTATCGAAGGACAGCGAAACCTCGAGCACCGCGAGCACGGCGCAGATCCACACGATCGAGAGCATCCCGTTCATGGTGCCAGTCAGCTCCCAGCCATACCAGCCGCCCAAGGCGAGCCCGGCCAGGGTGAAGAGCAGCGAACCGCCGAAATGCTTGATCACAAGAAATCCCTATCTGTCTGTCGCAGCGGTCTTAGTGCGGTGCGACGCGGCGATCTAGAGGTTGAAGCTGCCCTTCAGCCCGTCGATCACATACTGCGCCGCAAGCGCGGCCAGCAAAACGCCGAGCAGGCGGGTGATGACCGCCTCGACCTTGTCACCGGCCAGCCGGATCAACGGCCCGGCGGCAACCAGCGCCGCTGCGGTCAGCGCCAGCACCGCAGCAAGCGCGCCGAGCACCTGGCTCATCTCGGCCCAGCCCTCGGCCTCGTTCATCAGCAGCATCACCGCCGCGATCGCGCCCGGCCCCGCGAGCATCGGCATCGCCATCGGGAACACCGAGACGTCCTCGATCTCCGGGGTGGCAGCGATCTTTTCGGCGCGGCTTTCGCGGCGCTGGGTGCGCTTTTCGAACACCATGTCGAAGGCGATGCAGAACAGCATCAGCCCGCCTGCGATGCGGAACGAATTGAGTTCGATATGCAGCGCGCCCAGCAATTGCTGCCCGAACAGCGCGAAGATCAGCAGGATAATCGCGGCGATGAACGTCGCTCGCAGCGCCATGCTGCGCGCCTGCTGAGGCGTCGCGCCCTTGGTCAGCCCGGCATAGATCGGCGCACACCCCGGCGGGTCGATCACCACGAACAGCGTGATGAAGGCGGAAAAGAAGAGTTCGGTCAGGACCATCTTGGTCGGCCCCTCACATCAATTGCTGGCCGGGGCAAGGTTTTGTTCGACCGCGGTGACCCAGCGGCCCTCGTAGAAATAGTCCGCCGCGAAATGCCGCGTGCCGTCCGCCTTGTGCTGCCAGCGCCAGCGCAGCGTCCCGTCGCGTGAGACCTGCAGCCCGGCATTCTGCACGTCGGGCATCGGCGCTGTGGGGATCACCCCGCCGCCCCGCGGACAGCTGGCGATCAGGCCCTGCACCACGTCGAGCGCGGTGACGATGATATCGCCCTCCTCCTGCCTTTGCTTGGGCGGCGGCTGCGGGTTGTCGTCCCCGCCGACATCGAAGACGTAGCGATATTCGCCGTCCGCCTGGCGCTCCCACACGGTCACGAAGTTGCCAACCTTGCCATCCGGATCGCGCAAGCGGCCCTTGCTCACCGCGAGCGCCCCGTCGCAGCTCATGACGACGACGCGCGGCGCCCACTGGACGGCGGCAGGCGGATCGATCTGGGTAGCGAGCCATGGCAGCGCCGCGAAGGGGCCGTTGTCGCCGTGGATCTGTGCATTGGGCGCGGCGAATTCGCGGAAGGCCGTCCACTGCCCGCGCTCGCGCGCCGCGCGCGAGAAGGCGAGTTCGGCGGCCACGATGGTGCTCGGCTGCGCGGCCCCGGGCGCGCGGGCGAGCACGCGGTCGACGATAGCGATCTGGCGCTTGTTCAGCTTGGGCTGCCCACCGCCTCCGACGCACGCGGCAAGCGCAAGGGTGCTGGCGACGATCATTGCGCGGCAAAGGGTACGCATGCGGACCTCCGTTCGGGACAGACCTATTGTATGCCGGAGGTCTGGCGCAAAGACAGCGCGGCGACAAGCGATCAGGCGCGGGTCATCAGGCGCGCGACAGCTCCGGCAGACCGACCAGCGCAGCGCGGCACTCGGCATCGGCGAGCGCGGCGACGACCGAGAAGGCGACGAAGCCCGGCTCGCCCAGATGCGCGACCAGCGCGGCGGCCTCGGGATCCGAGATCGCGGTATGTTCGAAGGGGATGCGGCGGGCGTAAGCGACAGCCGCGCGCGTGCCTTGATCGAGGGCGCTGTCGTCTACGGCCACGTCATCGATGCCGTGCACCTGCGCGATCGCCTGCCGGACCAGCGCCACCAGCGCGGGATCGAGCGCGCCCTCGGCCTTGGCGCGGAAGTCGGCGTAGTGGCTGGCGAGCACCGGATCGGCGGCCAGCGCGGCACAGACGGCGCTCATTCCGCCGGCTCCAGCACGGCGGGGGTGGGCAGCACGGTGCGGTCCATCACCTCCGGCTCCAGCCCCATCGTGATCAGCGCCTTGGCAAGCGCGAGGAACAGCGTCACCCCCAGCCCCAGTTCAGCGATCTGCGCCGGGGTGAGGTGGCGCTGCAACGCGGCCTTGGCATCATCGGTCAGAAGGTCAGGATCATGGATCAGCGCGTCGGTGAATTTCAGCGCGGCCTTCTCAGTGTCGGTCAGCTTGGCCGAGGTCTGGTAACCATCGGTGATGTCGTCCACCACCTCCTCGCCCAGACCCTGTGCCACCGCCTTGTCGAACCGCACATTGCGGCAGAAGCCACATTCCGTGACCCGCGCATTGCGCATCCGCGCAACCTCCTTGATCCGCGCGCTAAGCACATCCGAACCCCAGAACCGGCCGTAGAGCGCGAAGAAGCTCTCGGAGATCGCAGGCTGGTGGGCGAGCACCGATCCGAAATGCGCAGGCTCTCCGGGGATCGCGGAGGATACGCGGGGGGTGGTCGACATGAGGCCTCTCCTTTGCGCGGCAGGATAGCCGAGGGTACCGTAACGACAGCCTCGCCATTTTCGCAGGGGCACGGGTCTCGCCCGCCGTGGCAGAACCCGCGCGAGAACATCAGGGGAAAGAGCAATGCCCGGCGAAGCACAGCGCGTGATCGAGGAATTCTGGCGCATCCAGGACGATGGCGACTACACGAAACTTGTCGACCTGTTCGCCGAGGACGCGTTCCTCGAAGACCCGATCTGGGGCCAGTATCGCGGGCGCGACGCGATCATGGGCTTCATGACCACGATGGTGAAAGAGATGGCCGACCGGAAGGTGCACTTCACCGTCGACGAGATCTGCGGCGATAATCACGCGGTGTGGGCGCGCTGGACGCTGCACATGGAAGGCCACCCCCCGCGCGGCGGGGTTGGCATCTACAAGGTCGAAGGCGGGAAGATGACCTATTACCGCGACTATATGGATCCGCCTGCCGAAGGCTGATCACATCGCCCGGTAATCCGGGTGCCCGCTCTCGCGCAGATCAAGCATCGGCAGCGGGAAGGCGGCGTTGGGGCTGGCATCGGGCTGGTCGGGCATCACACACGTCCAGTCCATGATGTAGCGGCGGCTCGAAATGCGCCACTCCGCGCCCCGCTTCTCGTAGGTGTCGAGATAGCGCCCGCCATACATGTTGCCCTTGTAAGGCTCCTCTCCCTCGCGCCGGAAGCCCAGCGCGATGCCGTAAGCCTCGCCTTCCGCCGTGGTCGCCGAGGTCAGCTTGACGGCGAGCGATGACAAGAGGTGCCAGCGCCGCCCGGTGGAGCGTTCCACCGCCATCACCACCGGCACGAACTCCGCCGCCGTCCCCTTGAAAAAGCCGTAATCGACGAGCGCATCGGGCCAGTAGCATCCCGCCTGACCGTCATCATCGAGCCAGTCCAGGGTGCGCGAATAGCGCGCGATGAGATCCTGAATCGCCTGCCGGTCGAGCAGCTCCTGCAATTGCGTTGCCATGGCCTCCATGCTGATGCTCATGCGCGCGCACTCCACCAGGCCGGGATCGCCAGCGGGAAGCGTTCCTGTGCGATTGTCATGGCCTCGCTCGCGTCCGCAGGCAACGCGGGATCCTCGGTTGGCGGCAGCCCGCCCCCTGCGCCCTCGACCGGGTCGATATACTCGAGCTTGATGCCAGCCAGCACGTCGGCAAAATCGTGGCCTTCGTGGTGATCGGACATCTGGTGGTGATAGAAGGCCCACTTGTCCTTGAAACTGAGCAGGCAGTAATAGCTCAGCGGCTCCTGCCCCTTCCAGTATTCGTAACGCAGCACGCCTTCTTCGGTGGCGAAGGTATGGTGGACCATGTCGTGCATGATCGCCTCCCACTTTTCCTCCTTGCCGGGCTGGATGGTGATATGCGCGAGGAGCGTTGCCATGATTGTGCCTCCCTTCAGGCGGGTGTGAGGTTCAGGAAAAGCCGGTTGATGCCGAGCATGATCCCGCCCTGGTGGCGGAAATCATTGCCGCTCGCGTAGGCCATGTCGGCAAGGGCATCGCACAACCGATCCCACGCGATCATCTGTTCAAGCCGCGACAGGTTCGATCCGGGGCACGATCGCGGCCCCTGACTGAAGGCGAGATGGCGGGTAGCGGCCTTGCGGGTGAGCTTCAGTTCGAGCGGATCCTCGAACTCGTCGCCATCGATATTGGCCGCAGCCCAGCGCAGGTGGAGCATCGATCCGGCGGGCACTTGGGTGCCCTGGAACACCTCGTCAGCCGCGCAGATGCGGGTCGAAAGCCCCTGCGTGGGCGAACGCAGCCGCATCCCTTCCTCGATAAAGGTGCGGATCGCGGGTCGATCCCCGCGAAGCTGGCCGAACATCCCCGGCCGCTCGCACAGCAATTGCGCCTGCTCGGCGATGGCATATTGGGTCGTCTCCAGCCCGCCGATCACCATCGCGTAGACCACGCCATTGATCTCGTCGTCGGTCAGCTTGCGGCCCAGCGGCTGGTATTCGACCTGCGTGAGGAAGCTGATCATGTCATCCTGCGGGGCCGCGCGTTTCTCGCGCGTTTTCTCCGCCACATATTCCTTCATCCCTGCCAGCAGCCGGAACTTCTCGGCGGTCTGTTCGGGGGTGAGGATGTTCTTGTGCGTCGTCCCGATCACATAGGACATCACCTGCGCATTGCCCCATTGCTCCAGCCGCGGGATATCCGCGAGCGGGAAGCCGAGCACGTCGGCCATCACCCGCTGCGGCAGGGGACGGGCGAAATCGGCCACGAAGTCCACCGGCTCACCGGCCCGCGCCTTGGCGAGCATTCCGGCAATGAGGTCATCGACATGACGCATGATCATGCCCGCATGGCGCGTGCAGCCCGGCCCGACCCACGGATCGGTCAGCTCCTTCCTGTGCGCGCGCCACAGCTCAGGGTCCGGGCGCAGCGTCACGATCGAGGCGATCATTGCGTCAAGATCGGGGATGTGGGTCGGCATCTCTCCCGATTGCTGGATGTGAGCGACCAGCAAGGACAGCGTCGGCGGGAACCGCTCCCAATCCTTCACCACGCGGGAAATGTCCTCGTATTTGGTGAGGACGAAAGCATCGCTGCCCGGGGTCAGTCCTTCGCCGGGGAGGCGCTGCACCGGGGCTTCTTCGTGGAGGATCGCATAGGCCTGATACCAATGCTCCTGCGCGCCGGGCGCAAACAGGTTGACCTCTTCCAGTGAACGCGGTGCTTCCGCCTGCAAAGCCGCCTCTCCCCACGCGGGGCGTCTCGCTATTGTTAGCGAATCCGCCAATTGCTGTGGCCGCCCTTGTCCCCCAGCCTCACCCCTACGGAAACGGGCTAATTTGCCAGTGCCGAAAGGGGAGGGAGAGCTGTGAGCCGCATTGCCAAACTGGCGCCGGAACAATGGGACGAACGCCTCGTCAAAGCGATCCAGCCGGACAACCTGACCGATCTGGAGCAGGGCCTCACCCGCTACTTTGCGCACTGCCCCGAACAGGCGCTGGGGCTCATGGGTTTCGGCGGGGCGTTGAAGCGCAACCGCACCCTGCCCGATCGGCTGGTGGAACTGGTGCGGCTGCGCGTTGCCTTCTTCAACCAGTGCCGGTCCTGCATGGCGATCCGCTATGCCGATGCCGTCGCCGACGGCGTGACCGAGGGGCTGGTGTGTTCCCTGGAGCGCCCGCAGGAGGCCGAGAACCTCTCGGCGGCGGAGAAAGCCGCGATCCGCTATGGCGAGTTGATGGCCACCGATCACCTCGCCATTGATGACGCCCTTTATGCCGAGCTGCGCCAGCATTTCAGCGAGGCGCAGATCGTGGAGCTGGGCATGACGGTCGCCTTCTTCGTCGGCTTCGGCCGACTGGCGGCGACCTGGCACATGGTCGAGGAACTGCCCGAGGCCTTCCGCACCGCAGAGAAAATCGCGCCCTGGGGCGCCGAAAAGATCGAGGTGCGATGATGGCCACGAAAGCCCCCGAAACGCCGGTCATCAACCTGTTCGACCCGCAGCTTCAGCAGTGCCCCTATGATGCCTACAAGCAGCTGCGCGACGAGGCGCCCGTCTATAACATCCCGGGCACGCAGATCTGGGTGATCAGCCGCTATGACCACGTGCGCGAAGTGCTGATGGACCCTGCGCGTTTCCCCTCGACCGCAGCGAACGAGCTGATGCGCGCCAGCCCCACCGATGTCGAACGCGGGCGCAAGGTCGCGGAACGCTTCAAGGAGAAAGGCTGGCTCCCCGGCCCCACCCTCGCCGCGCGCGATGATCCCAATCACAAGCAGATGCGCGCGATGTTCAACGAGGCGTTCAAGCCCAGCCGCATCAAGGACATCGACCCGCGCGTCGAAACCCTCGCCTATGAACTGATCGACGAATTCGTGGACGATGGCCGCTGCGACTGGGTGCGCCAGTTCTGCGTGCCGCTGCCGCTGTTCATCATCGGCGAACAGATGGGCGCGGCGCGCGAAGACATGTGGCGGATCAAGGGCTGGACCGATGCCTTCTTCCAGCGCATCTCGCTGATGCTGCCGGAAGACAAGCACCTCGAAATGGTCGACCGCGAGATCGAGGCGCAGCATTACTTCCAGCCGATCTTCGAACGCCTTCGCGAACACCCCGATGGCAGCCTCATCTCTGTGCTGGTCAACACCGTGATCGACGGCTGGGGCCGGCCTCTGAACGACAATGAACTCCACGCCGAGATGATGGCCGATACCTTCGTGGGCGGATCGGAAACCACCACCAATGCGCTGGCTGCGGGGATGAAGCTGCTGATCGAGAACAAGGATGTCTGGCACAAGCTGAAGGCCGATCCCGAGCGGTATATGCGCACCTTCGTGGAGGAGGTGCT
>JAIYAL010000203.1 GCA_027489095.1 Erythrobacteraceae bacterium | reverse complement strand
TCGCGCGCGACCAGCCACTGGCGCGCGCCTTCGCCGGTCATCGCCTCGATGCGGCGCACGCCCGAGGAGACCGCGCTTTCCGAGACGATCCGGAACACCCCGATATCGCCGGTCGCCCGCACATGGGTGCCGCCGCACAGCTCGACTGAATAGTTGCGTCCCTCCTTGCCAGGGCGGCCCATCGCAAGCACGCGGACCTCGTCACCATACTTCTCACCGAACAGCGCCAGCGCGCCCGCGGCGACCGCGTCGTCCGGGGTCATCAACCGGGTGCTGACGGCTTCGTTGGCGCGAATCTCGGCGTTCACCTCGGCCTCAACCGCGGCGATATCCTCGGGGCTGAGCGCGACCGGGTGCGAGAAATCGAAGCGCAGGCGATCTTCGGCAACCATCGATCCCTTCTGCGTGACGTGTCCGCCGAGGCGGCCCCGCAATGCGGCATGCACGAGGTGCGTCGCCGAGTGATTGGCACGGATGCGATCGCGCCGTTCGGTATCGACCTTGAGTTCGACCGTGTCGCCAACTGCCACGTTGCCGGCCGCGATGCGCACCTGGTGGGCGTGGAGACGTCCCAGCGGCTTCGAGGTATCGGTGACATGCGCCTTGAACCCGGAAAGGCTCGCCATGGCGCCCGCATCGCCGGTCTGCCCGCCGCTTTCGCCGTAAAAGGGGGTCTGGTTGGTGAGGATCACGACCTCTTCACCCGCAGCGGCACCGGCCACTTCCTTGCCGCCGCTGACGATTGCAACGACCCGGCCCTCACCGCTGGTCGAGGCGTAGCCGGTGAACTCGCTTGCTCCTTCACGCTCGGCGATGTCGAACCACACCTCGCCCGAGGCGGCGTCGCCGGAGCCCTTCCACGCGGCGCGGGCGGCGGCCTTTTGGCGCGCCATCGCGGCGTCAAATCCGGGCTTGTCGACGCCGATCCCGCGGGCGCGCAAGGCATCTTCGGTGAGGTCGTAGGGGAAGCCGTAGGTGTCGTAGAGGCGGAAGGCGATCTCGCCGTCCAGTTCACCGCCTTCGGCCAGATCACCCGTGGTTTCATCAAGCAATTTCAGACCCTTGTCGAGCGTGCGACGGAACTGGGTCTCCTCACGCTCAAGCACTTCCTGGATCAGCGCCTGGCCGCGGGTCAGTTCCGGATAGGCCTGGCCCATTTCGCCGACCAGCGCGGGCACCAGGCGGTGCATCAGTGGTTCAGCCGCGCCGAGCAGGTGCGCGTGGCGCATCGCGCGGCGCATGATCCGGCGCAGAACGTAGCCGCGGCCCTCGTTGGAGGGGAGCACGCCGTCGGCCATCAGGAAGCTGGTTGAGCGCAGGTGATCGGCGATCACCCGGTGCGAGGCGGCGTGCTCACCTTGGGCGGGGACACTGGTGAGCGATTCGGACGCCGATATCAGAGCCTTGAAGGTATCGGTGTCGTAATTGTCGTGAACCCCCTGAAGCACGGCGGCGATGCGCTCGATGCCCATGCCGGTGTCGATCGAGGGCTTGGGCAGGTCACGGCGGGTACCATCGGCCTGCTGCTCGTATTGCATGAACACGAGGTTCCAGATCTCGACGAAGCGATCACCGTCCTCGTCGGGGCTGCCCGGAGGGCCGCCGAAAATGTGGTCGCCGTGATCGTAGAAGATCTCGGAACAAGGCCCGCATGGGCCGGTGTCGCCCATCGACCAGAAATTGTCCGAAGTGGGGATGCGTATGATGCGCGCTTCAGGGAGACCTGCGATCTTCTTCCAGAGGTCGGCCGCCTCGTCGTCTGTATGATAAACCGTAACGGTGAGCCTGTCCTTGGGCAGGCCCCATTCGTGCGTCAGCAAGGTCCACGCGTGCTCGATCGCCTGCGCCTTGAAGTAGTCGCCGAAGGAAAAATTCCCAAGCATTTCAAAGAATGTGTGGTGCCGCGCAGTGTATCCGACATTGTCGAGATCATTGTGCTTTCCGCCCGCCCGGACGCATTTTTGCGAGGATGCCGCGCGCGGGGACGCCGCAGTCTCAAGCCCGGTGAAGACGTTCTTGAACGGCACCATCCCGGCGTTGACGAACATCAGCGTGGGATCATTGTAGGGCACGAGCGGCGCGCTCGGCGTGGCGGCGTGGCCATTCCGACTGAAGTATTCGAGGAAGGAGCGGCGGATATCGTTGGTCGACGTCATGGGGAGCAGTTAGGCAAAGCGAAGGCCTAAGGCAATGGAGCGCGCGAAACGGGGGGTCTAAAGGGGGTCTGAGAAGGGTCTGGACTGACCTTGCCGGGCTCAAGCGGGCGCTTGAGGGGGCCTGGCGCCACCCTGCTTCGTTACCGTTCAAAACAATGCGAAAGGCCGGCGTGTGCCTTGGGGAAAGCACACGCCGGCGTTCCGCTTGTCCGGGCGCGGGGGACAGCCGGAGGGGGACACCTCCGGGCAAGCGCCCGCTTGGGGATCAGTCGTCCGAGTCCGCGTCCGGCCCTGACATCATTTCCCCGGCGACCTCGTCGGTGCGGCTGCGGATCGCAGCTTCCAAGCGGTCGCAAACTTCGGTGTTCTCTTTGAGGTAGGTCTTGGCGTTCTCCCGCCCCTGCCCGATGCGGATCGAATCATAGGAGAACCAGCTCCCCGATTTCTCCACAAGGCCGGCCTTGACCCCGAGATCGAGGACCTCGCCGATCTTGGAGATGCCCTCGCCGTACATGATGTCGAACTCGACCTGCTTGAAGGGCGGGGCAACCTTGTTCTTGACGACCTTCACCCGCGTG
>JAIYAL010000052.1 GCA_027489095.1 Erythrobacteraceae bacterium | reverse complement strand
GCCGATTAGTGCGCTCTTTGCCGAGATCGACCCCGAACCCGTCGGCGCGGCGAGCATCGCGCAGGTCCACAAGGGCGTCACCACCGATGGCCGCAAGGTCGCGATCAAGGTGCTGCGCCCCGGCATACGCGAGAAGTTCGCGCGCGACATTACCACCTATGAATGGGCCGCCGCGCATGTCGAGGCGATGGGCGGGGAGGCGAGCCGCCTGCGTCCGCGCCTCACCATCGCCAACTTCAAGCGCTGGACCAATTCGGAACTCGATCTGCGCCGCGAGGCAGCCTCGGCCAGCGAACTCGCCGAACAGATGGCGGGCGTGCCGGGCTACCGCATCCCCGGCATTGACTGGGACCGTACCAATGGCCGGGTAATGACCATCGAATGGATCGACGGCATAAAGATCAGCCGCGTCCATGAACTTCGCGCGCGCGGGCACGACCTTGCGGCGATCTCGGAGAAGCTCGTCATCAGCTTCCTCACCCAGGCGATCAGCGCGGGCTTCTTCCATGCCGACATGCACCAGGGCAACCTGTTCGTGGAGGACGACGGCACCATCGTCGCGATCGATTTCGGGATCATGGGCCGGATTGATCGCCGCGCGCGGCAATGGCTGGCGGAGATCCTCTACGGGCTGACGACCGGCAATTACCAGCGCGTCGCCGAGATTCACTTCGAGGCGCAATATGTGCCGAGCTACCACTCCGTCGGCGAGTTTGCGACCGCGCTGCGGGCCGTGGGCGAGCCGATGCGCGGCAAGCCGGTAAAGGAATTGAGCGTCGGCCAGATGCTCGACGGGCTGTTCGCCATCACCCGCGATTTCGACATGCAGACCCAGCCGCATCTCCTGCTGCTGCAAAAGACGATGGTGATGGTCGAAGGCATCGCCACCCAGCTCAATCCCGACATCAATATGTGGGACACTGCCGCGCCCTATGTGCGCGAGTGGATCCGCGACGAGTTGGGGCCGGAGGCGGCGCTGGCCCAGCGCATCAAGGACGACACCGATACGCTGCTGCGCCTGCCCGGCCTGATCCGCCGGGTCGAGGACATGTTCCCGCCCAAGGGCGGCGCGCCCGAGGCCCCGCCGCTCCCGGCAATCGCGCTGGTCACCGACAGGCGCGAGGGATCGGGCTGGCTCGGATATGCCCTTGCCGCGCTGGCGGGCGCGGGCGCGCTGTGGGGCGCGCTGGCGGCCGGCTGGATCGGATGACGCAGGCGCCGGGCCGGCATGCGGCCGGCGCCTCGCTGCTGGCGCGGTGGGAGGCGGTGGGCCGACCCTTCGCGCATCTGCCGCGCGCCGCAGCGGCGCTGGTGCTGGCTTTGATTGTGGCGGCAATGGCGTGGAGCGCGATCGCGACCGCGCCGGTCGACCGTGCCGAACGCGCCGTCAATTCCGCCAGCACCGCCACCCCTCCCGCCCCCACCCTTCCCGCCCCCACCCCTCCCGCCAGTGCCGCCGAAGCGCAAGCCGACGACGGCGACCTTGCGCTTTATGCCCGCATCAGCGCGCGCGTGGCCGCGGGCGAGGGCTATTATGCGGCGGCGATGGACGAGCAGCGTCGCGACAATTACCCGACCCGGCCCTTCGTCGCGGTGCGCCAGCCGAGCCTCGCGTGGCTGCAAGCCGCGATCGGCGTGGACGGTGTGCGCCTGATCGCGCTGGGGCTGGTGGCCGCCTGCCTCCTTGCGCTCCAGCTGCGCCTCGCTCCGCTGGTGTCGCTGCCCGAGCGGCTGGCGGCGTTGGTGCTGCTGACGCTGGGCGGCGCGGCGGCGATGGTGCCGCTGGCGGGGTTGATCCACGAGCTGTGGGCGGGGCTGTGGCTGACGCTTGCGCTGCTGATCTACCGCGAGGAACGCTGGTGGCCCGCGCTGATCGCGGCGGCCATGGCGCTGGCGGTGCGCGAGCTGGCGGTGCCCTTCGTGCTGCTGTGGCTGGCTTTCGCGCTGGCCGCGCGGCGCTGGCACGAGGCGGCGGGTGTGGGCGCGCTGCTTGCGGTCTTTACGGTGGGCATGGGGCTCCATTACCTCGCGGTCGAGGGCGGGCGCCTGCCGGGCGATCCCGTCTCGCAAGGCTGGGACGCCTTCATCGGCTATGGCCTGCCGTTGATGGCGCTGTGGCGGCTGACGGGTCTCGCGCTGCTGCCGGTGAGCCTCGGCGCAGCCATCGCGGTGCTGCCGCTGATCGGCTGGGCGGCGCTGGGCGGACGGCTGGGGCTGTTCGCCGCGCTGTGGTTTGCGGGGCTGTTCACCATGACCGCCCTGTTCGCGCGGCCCGAGAACTTCTACTGGGTGCAGCTGGCCTTGCCTGCCTACGGGATCGGCCTCGCCTTCGCGCCGCGCGCGATTGTCGAACTCGCCCGCAGCGCCCTAAGGCAAACTTAACCAAGCTTTGCGAAGGCTGATGCTTGCACTATGTCTGACACCCCTGAGCAAGGCGCGAGAGGCGATAGCGGATGAGCGTTGAGGAAGCGGCAGCTGGCGCGGCAGCAGGGGGCGGCCCCCGCATCCTGCTGGTCGTGGGCGGCGGCATCGCGGCCTACAAGGCCTGCGAACTCGTGCGCCTGATCCGCAAGGGCGGGGGCGAGGTGACCTGTGTGCTGACCAAGGGCGGGCAGCAGTTCGTCACCCCGATGTCGCTCGCCGCTCTGTCCGAAAACCAGGTCTACACCAACCTCTTCGATCTCAAGAACGAGGCCGAGATGGGGCATATCCAGCTCTCGCGTGAGGCCGATCTCGTGGTGGTCTGCCCGGCGACCGCCGATCTGCTCGCCAAGATGGCGAACGGGATCGCCGACGATCTGGCCACAACCTTGATCCTCGCCACCGACAAGCCGGTGATGGCCGTGCCGGCGATGAACGTGCGGATGTGGGAGCACGAATCGACCCAGCGCAACATCGGCCTGCTCAAGGCCGCGGGCGTCACCGTGCTCCATCCCGACAAGGGCCCGATGGCCTGCGGCGAGTTCGGCTATGGCCGCCTGCCCGAGCCGGAGGCCATCTGGCGCGAGGTCGCGGGCCATTTCGGCATCGCCGTGCCCGAGCCCCAGCCGCTCATCGCCGCGCCCGCGTTCCACGTCGAGGCGCTTGAGCCAGAGGACGAGGATGATGGGGCCGCTGCCCTGCCGGAGGGCGGGCTCGGCGGCTTTCTCTCGCGGATCATCCCGCGCTCCACGGCCAAGCGCAGCCACGAAGAGATCGAGGCCGAGTACGAGGACCTGCCCGCACCGGGCGACGCGGATTTCCCCTTGCCCGAGGAACAGCCCGCGCCCGATTTCGCGCCCGATCTCGGCGGGCCGCTACTCGCCAAGAAGGGCAAGGCGGGCGCCGCTCCGCCGGTTGATCTTGCCGCGCTCAATCACGTGATCGACCCGCGCAAGGCCCCGCCCGAACTGCTCGCCCCCGCTGTGCCGGGCGCGGTCGAGGCTGATCTTGGCGAAGTGGCCGAGGGCGCCGACTTCGGCGTGGCGGCAAGCCATCGCCCGCTCGCCGGACGCCATGTGCTCGTCACCGCCGGGCCGACCTGGGAGGCCTTGGACCCGGTGCGCTACATCGCCAACCGTTCGAGCGGGAAGCAAGGCTTCGCCATCGCCGCCGCCGCCGCTGCCTTGGGCGCGCAGGTGACGCTGGTGGCCGGGCCGGTTGCGCTCAAGACCCCGGCAGGCGTGCGCCGCATCGATGTGGAGAGCGCGCTCGACATGGCTGAAGCCGTGCGCCGCGCGCTCCCGGCCGATGTCGCGGTGATGGTTGCCGCGGTCGCCGACTGGCGGCCCAAGGAATATCGCGGGGAGAAGATCAAGAAGCGCGGTTCCGCCCCGCCGGCGCTGATGCTGACCGAGAACCCGGACATTCTCACCAACCTCGCCGCTGCCCCGCGCCGCCCCGAACTGGTGATCGGCTTTGCCGCCGAGACCGAGAACATGCTCGAACACGCCAAGGCCAAGCGCAAGCGCAAGGGCGCCGACTGGATCGTCGCCAATGACGTGTCGGGTGATGTGATGGGCGGGGACAACAACCGCGTCACCATCGTCAGCGGCGAGGGGATCGAGGTGCTCGACGAGATGCCCAAGGCCGCGGTGGCGATGGCGCTGGTTGAACGGATCGCGGCGTCCTTGCGCGCGGAAGCCGCAGAATGACCTCGCCTGTCAGCGTGGAAGTGAAGCGCCTGCCGCATGGCACGGGCCTGCCGCTCCCGGCCTACGCCACGAGCGGCGCGGCGGGGATGGACGTGGTCAGCGCCGAGGACGTGACGCTCGCCCCCGGCGCGCGCCATGCGGTCGCCACGGGCCTGTCGATGGCGATCCCGCAGGGCTACGAGATTCAGGTGCGCCCCCGCTCGGGCCTTGCGCTGAAGCACGGCATCACCGTGCCCAACACCCCCGGCACGATCGACAGCGACTATCGCGGCGAGCTCAAGGTGATCCTCATCAACCTCGGCGACGAACCCTTCGCCATCGCGCGCGGCGACCGCGTGGCGCAGCTGGTGCTTGCCCCGGTGGTGCAGGCCGCATGGGACGAGGTCGCGGAACTCGATGCGACCGAGCGGGGCGAGGGTGGCTTTGGCTCGACCGGGGGTCATGCGAAGCTTTGAGCTTGCCGCACATGGCGCGCTGACCTATCCCTGACGTGTCCAAACGACGGGAATTCATGTCCGAGAATGTGACCTGCTGAACTGCCAGCACACGCCCGCGAGCGTGTGACCGGCGAGTTGCTCCGCCACCCCGCATCACGCGCGGGTGAGCGGTCCGGCGCATTCTTGCAGGACAAATCCATTGAACATCTCGAAACACGAGCAGCGCGTGCTGCACGTCCTCGCGCAGGGCGGATCGATCCATTACCTGCGCGACGCACATGGCAAGGTCTACGAAGTCGATTGCTTCAACCGCGATGGCTTTCGCCTGACCGATTGCAGCCTTTCCGTGTTCAACCGACTGTTGAGGCGGCGGTTGATCCGGAGCGAGGCGGGCAAACCCTATCGCATCACGCGCGAAGGGCTGCTGGCGGTGAGGGCCCAGCTGGATAATCGCTGACGGTCCGAGCCGCGGAAAAAAGACAACAAAAAAGGCGGCGCGATCCCCTGCGCCGCCTCTCTTTTTCCCGTCCAAGGGTCTCTTGAGCGCAGCCTTACACCATCATTCGGCGGGGCGCACGGTCTTTTCGTCGTCGCGGATGGTGATGCGCAGGGTTTCGCCCGAATTGCCGGGGAAATCAGTGAACAGCGCGTCCACGAGGTTGGGCACCAGCGCGGGCAGGCGGTTGGAGCGCGACACGGCCTCGGCCTTGCCTTCGAACAATCGCTGGCCATCGGCGCGGCGGTCGATCTTGAGATCGACGGCGCTGGTGTAGATGGTGAAGCTGCGCACGTTCGGCCCGCCGAGGAACGGGTCATTGAAGCCCATGCCCCACGCGCCGAAGGGACCGCCGCCCCAGCCGCCCCACGGGCCCCACGGGCCCCAGCGGCCAGCGCCGAAACCGGCTCCGAACCCTGCGCCGCCACCGGCGAAATCGGTGCGCACCCGCTCACGCCCGCCATCGACACGGTAGTCGAAGCGCACCAGCATGTCGGCGCTCTCGGGCGAGGCAGCGCGGGAATAGCCCAATTGCGTGAGTTCTGCGGCGACCGCATTGGCATAGGTGGCAAATTCAAGTCCGCCCGCAAGCCGCGGATCCTCTGCGAGCACCGCGAAGGTCTGGCCCTGCGGCGCGGGAAGGGGCACGGCAAAGCGCGACACATCCGCCTTGAACGCGGTGGGCGCGCAGGCGCCGAGGCCGAGCGCGATGGCTGCGGGCAGGGCGAGGCGGGTCAGTGACTTGATCGAGGACATAGAACGGAGCATGGCACAACCTCTGTCTGGTGGCCATTGCCATTACGGCAACGGCCCTTACCCGGTTTATCATATTACATGGCCATGAACGGCAATTGAATATGGCCGTCGCATGGCTTCGGTTTGTCGCAAGCCGTGTTGCGGATCAGTGGCGCACCAGCCCAAGCGCGCGGTAGACGGAATCGAGCGTCGGCGTGCCGCGTTCGCGCGCCTTGGCCGCGCCGCGCGCGAGGATTGCGTCCAATGCCTCGCTGTCATCCTTCAGCGCCACGAAGCGGTCACGGATCGGCCCGAGGTTGGTCACCAGCAGTTCCGCCAGTGCCGGCTTGAAGGCGCCGAAGCCCTGTCCGCCATACTCTCCCAACACCGCCTCGACCGATTGGCCCGCAAGCGCCGCGTAGATGCCCACGAGGTTGCGCGCCTCGGGCCGTTCGGCGAGGCCCGCTTCCTCGGAGGGCAGGGCTTCCGGATCGGTCTTGGCCTTCTTGATTTTCTGCACCATCGTGTCGGCATCGTCGGAAAGGTTGATGCGGCTCATGTCGGAGGGATCGGACTTCGACATTTTCGCCGCGCCGTCGCGCAGGGACATGATTCGCGCGGCCTCTGGCGGGATGATCGGATCGGGCAGGGTGAAGATCGGGGCGTCCGAGCCATCCGGATTCTTGGGCGCGAAGTCGTTGTTGAACTTCTGCGCGATGTCGCGGGCAAGCTCGAGGTGCTGCTTCTGGTCCTCGCCCACCGGGACATGGGTCGCCTGATAGAGCAGCACGTCGGCGGCCTGAAGCACCGGATAGGTGAACAGCGCGACCGACTGCCCTTCGCGGTTCTTGCCCGCCTTGTCCTTCCACTGGGTCATGCGGTTCAGCCAGCCCATCCGCGCCGTGCCGTTGAGCAGCCATTGCAGCTCGGTGTGCTGGGGCACCTGCGCCTGGTTGAACAGGATCGCCTTGTCAGGATCGAGCCCGCAGGCGACCAGTGTCGCCACCAGTTCGAGCGTCGAGGCGCGCAAGGTCGCCGGATCGTGCGGCATCGAGATCGCGTGGAGATCGGCGATGAAGATCAGGCACTCGCCGCCCACCCCATGGGCATCGTCCTGCAACGCCACATAGTTGCGGATCGCGCCCAGATAATTGCCGAGATGGGGCTTGCCGGTCGGCTGGATGCCGGAAACCACGCGCATGCTATTCAACCTCCAGAATTTCATCATCGGCCTTGGTGCGGGCCGGTCGCCTGCGCCGTAGCTGGCCGAGGAGGCTCTTGTCGAGCGCGCCAAGCCCGAAGGCTGCGGCAAAGAACACCGTGCTCCCGGCTGCGACCAGCGCGGTGAGCGACCATATCCGGTCGAACCACGCGCCGCCGTATTGTTCGGTCATCAGCGGCATCAGATACCACAGCACCCCCGTCATCGCGGCCGTGGCGAGCAGCTGGCGCGCGATCTTCCCGAACAGCGCGGGGGTGAAGCGGAACCAGCCGCGGCGGTGCAGAATGACATAGAGCAGCACGCAGTTGAGGCTCGCCGAAGCAGCCGTCGCGCCCGCAAGGCCGACGATCCCGTAACGCTCGACCACATAGAGGTTCACGCCCACGTTGAAGATCAGCGAGGCGAGCGCGGTCCACACCGGGGTGCGGGTGTCCTCGCGCGCGAAGAAGCCGGGGTTCAACACCTTGACGACCACATAAGCGGGCAGGCCTGCGACCAGCGCGATGACGATGTTCGCCATGATCGCGCCGTCGGCGGCGGTGAACTTGCCGCCCACGAAGAAGGCGGTGCAGAAGGCGGGCGCGCACACTGCCAGCGCGGCGGCGGCGGGGAGGGTCAGCAGGGTCGCGATTTCGAAAGCGTTGGCCTGCAGCCGCTGCGCCTCGGCCGCCTCGCCGGTGTGGATGTGGCGGCTCAGCATCGGCAGGATCGCGGTGCCAAGCGCGATCCCGACGATCCCGAGCGGCATCTGGTTCAGGCGGTCGGCAAGCTTGAGCAGGGTCAGCGAGCCTTGCGGCAAGGATGTGGCAAAGAAGGTGTCGACGAGCTGGCTGATCTGATAGATTCCCGCCCCGAAGGTTGCGGGCAGGATCAGCATCCCGAGCTTCTTTACCTCGGGCGTGAGACGCGGGGCGGTCACCTTGAGCCGCACGCCTGCGCGGCGGGTTTCCCAGATCAGGTAGGCCAGCTGCGCCACCCCTGACAGCGACACCGCCGCGCACAGCACCTCGACCACGACGATATCATTGTCGCTGCTCCCGCGCAGGTGATTGCCGATCAGGATGCCCGAGATGAGGCAGATGTTGAGCAGGACCGGCGCCGCCGCGCCCGGGCCGAAGCGCGATCGGGCGTTCAGCAGGCCCGACAGCATCGCCACGAGGCTGATGAGGCCCAGATAGGGGAAGGTCACCCGGCTCAGGAACACCGAGAGTTCAAATTTGCCCGGCACAGTCGCATATTCGCGCGCCAGCAGCCAGACGATCCCCGGCATGGCGACCATGCACAGCGCGGAAAACGCCAGCAGCACCCAGACGAACACGCTCAGGACATCGCTGGCGAACCGCTCGGCGGCCTCCTCGCTCCCCGGCTGGCCGTCCCCATCTTTGGCATTGCCGTGGAGCGCGCGGCTATACAGCGGCACGAAGGCGACGCTGAACGCCCCTTCGGCGAACAGGCGGCGGAAGGTGTTGGGGAGGGTGAAAGCGAGCTGGAAGGCGTCCGCGGCAAGCCCTGCGCCAAGCACGCGGGCGAGCAGGATGTCGCGGGCGAAACCGAACACCCGGCTGACCGCGGTCAGCCCGCCGATCGTGCCGACGTTTCTTAGAAGCCCCATCGCCTGCCCCCGCCCCGGGCGCTTTGGCTCAGGAGTTTCCCGTGACCGGCTTGATCGGTTCGCCCCCGGCGGCTTCCTCGGCACGGCGCGAGGCGAGCTGAGCTGCGTAGATGCCGTTGAAATCGACCGGATCGACCATCAGCGGCGGGAAACCGGCATCGCGCACGGCATCGGCAACAACGCGGCGGGCGAAGGGGAACAGCAGGCGCGGCGCTTCGGCATAGAGGAAGGCGTGGGCCTGTTCCTCGGGCACGTAGCGCATCCCCACGAGGCCGCAATAGGCCAGGTCCACCATGTAGAACGTGCCGCGCTGCGAAGTCGCCGTCAGGGTCAGCTTGAGCGTCACTTCGTGCACATCATTGCCGATCGGCTCGGCGGCGATGTTGAACTGCACGTCGATCTGCGGCGGCTCGGGCCACTGGAACACGTCGGGCGCGCTGGGGTTCTCGACCGAAAGGTCTTTCACATATTGCGTGATGATCCCGGCCGTCGGCAGCGTGTCCGCGCCGTTGGGCAGGGGCTCGCCGCCGGTGCCCATGTCGAGGTTGGTGAGGACGCCTTCTTCTTCGGCCATGGTCGTGCTGGTCTTTCAAAGTGGGTAACAGGTCGTGCGCCTGACGCATGATCGCAAAGCGCAGGCACGTCGCGAGCGCCGCCTAGCAGGGGTGCAGGGCTCCCGCAACAGCGCCAACGCCGTGCGCGAGGGATTTGAATCGCGTGGCAACCTATCCGGCGTTGGTGAATTGTAATGAAGCCCCATTTAAGGCAGGGTGATGTTCCCAAGAATGGCGCGGGCTTTCCCCTCCGGATGCGCGCCATGTTCGATGATCGGATTGATGCAGTGCTCGAAATCGTTCTTCTTGCCATGGTGGCCGCGTTCCTCGGCCTGCGCCTCTACTCGGTGCTCGGGCGCCGTGCGGAGCACGAGGAGGAGCCTGCGGTGCAGAGGTTCGAACAGGATGACAAGCCTGCGATCCGCCCCGCCGCCGTGCCGACCCCGGCGGTCGCGCCGCGACCGGCCGAGCTCGAAGGGGTGATGCCCGCAGTCGAGCGCGCGCTGCGCGACATCGCCGCGGCCGACAGCAAGTTCAACCTCGCCCAGTTCCTCGAAGGCGCACGCGGGGCCTACCGGATGATCCTCGAAGCGTTCTGGAAGGCCGATCGCGAGACCCTGCGCGAACTGTGCGATGACGATGTCTACGCCGGATTCGTCGCTGCGATCGACGCGCGCGAGGCGGCGGGCGAGACGCTCGACAACACCCTGATCCGCATCGAGGAGATCCGTGTCCACTCGGCGGTGCTTGATCGCGGGACGGCGCGGATTGCGCTGCTGTTCGTGGCCGATATCGCCACCGTCACCCGCGACAAGGACGGCACCGTCATCGCCGGATCGCTCGACGATGCGCTCGAAAGCCGCGACGTGTGGACCTTCTCGCGCAACATGGCCTCGCGCGATCCCAACTGGCTGCTCGACGAGACCGACGAAGGGTGACGACCGGCCGCGAGGCCTGACCCCACCGGGGGGATGTGCCGCAAAGGAAGTGATGATGCGCGCAGGTCTTGCTCTGGCCTTGATGCTGGCCTTGTCGGCTTGCGGGCGAGGGGCCCCTCAAGGCAATCTTCCTCCGCCTGCGGTCGCAGTCCCGGTCGCGCCTGTTGCCGCCAATGCCGTGCTGGCCGGGGTGGCACTCGGCCCCTCGCTCGCCGCGCTCAAGCTCGGCGATGCCGATGCGCGCGGTGCGCTTGCCAGCTTCGTTGAATCCTGCCCGCGCCTCCTTGCGCGCGACGACGCGAGCGGGCTGACCCGCCGCGACGACTGGCAGGGCCCTTGCGAAGCGGCGCGCGGCTGGGATCCAGCGCGTGCACGCGCCTTCTTTGCGCAAAGCTTCACCCCCATCCAGATCGGTGACGGCAAGGCCTTCGCCACCGGCTATTTCGAGCCCGAGATCGACGGCAGCCGCACCCGGCGTGCCGGCTTCGAGGTGCCGGTCTATGCCATGCCCAGCGACCTCGTGCGCGGCTGGCCCGACGATGTCGCCCCGTCAGAACGCACCGGCCGCCCGCCGCTTGGCCGCTATGACGATCAGGGCCGCTTCGTCCTCTATCATGATCGCGCCGCGATCGAGGACGGGGCTTTGGCAGGCAAGGCGCAGGTGATCGCCTGGGCCGCCGACCCGGTCGAATTCTTCTTCCTCCAGATCCAGGGCTCGGGGCGGCTGCGTACGCCAGAGGGCGAGGTGATCCGCATCGGCTATGCCGGACAGAACGGCCGCGAATATACCGGCATCGGCGGTGTCATGCGGACGCGCGGCCTGCTCGGC
Source organism: Erythrobacteraceae bacterium (assembly GCA_027489095.1). Classification (GTDB taxonomy): domain Bacteria; phylum Pseudomonadota; class Alphaproteobacteria; order Sphingomonadales; family Sphingomonadaceae; genus Erythrobacter. The sequence goes on along the minus strand of JAIYAL010000052.1, from coordinate 6,870 downwards.
GAGGGGCCGGGCAAGTATTCGGGCTCGATGCAGGGCATCATGGCCTATATCCGCGGCAATCCCGCTGAGGGGCGCGACCTCATGCGGCTCAACAAGAGCTGGATCTTCTTTTCCGAGCTGACCGGCGACGGCCCGCTTGGCGCGCTCGGCGTGCCGGTTCGGCGCGAGAGTTCGGTCGCTGCGGACCCCGCGTTCGTGCCGCTGGGCGCGCCGGTGTGGCTCGATCTCGATCGGCCCGAGGCGGCCGGCCTGTGGATCGCGCAGGACACCGGCGGGGCGATCAAGGGCGCCAACCGCTTCGACACCTTCTGGGGCGCGGGCGAGGATGCGCGCCGGATCGCGGGCGGGATGAGCGGGCGGGGGCGGGCCTATGTCTTCCTCCCCCGTGCCGCCGCCGCGCGGATTGCAAGGCAGCCATGAGATCGCCGCGGGGGCTGTCGGTCGGCGAGCAGGCGGCCTGGGCGCACCTTGCCGCAAGCGTCAAGCCGCTGCCCGGCAAGGTGCGGCCCGCACCGGTCGCTCCGCCCAAGCCGAAAGTGCCCACGCCCACCAAGCCGGTTGCGCCGCCCAAACCCGTGAAGTCCGCGCCAGGGCCGCGTCCGCCGTCGCCTCAGCGAACCGTGCCGGGCGTTGCACCCCGGGCTCCTGCTCCGGCTCCGGGTCTCGATTCCCACTGGGACCGCCGCATGAAGGCGGGGCGGCTCGAACCTGACCTGACGCTCGATCTTCACGGCCACACCCTCGATACCGCCTATGACCGGGTGATGAGCGCGCTCGATCAGGCGCGGATGATGGGTGCGCGGGTGGTGCTGGTGGTGGCGGGGCGCGAGCGGCCTGTCGATCCTGCCGACCGCATGGCCAGGCGCGGGGCGATCCGTGCCAAGCTGCTCGATTGGCTCGCCGCGAGCCGCCATGCCGACGCGATCACCGCGGTGCGCCGCGCCCACATCCGCCACGGCGGCGAGGGCGCGCTCTACCTGATCCTCAAACGCCGCGGCTGATCGCGCCTAAAGCGCCTTGTCCGCCCGGAACGCCTCTGGCATCAGCCCGCGGGCCAGCCTTGGCCGAAATCGGGGATCATCAGCTTGAGCGACCGTCCGCATCATCCGGAGACCGAGGCCTCGCCGCCCGCCCGGATCCTGCACGTTTCGGCCGACTTCCCCGACGCCGTCGTGCCGAACAAGACCAAGGCGATCCAGACGCTGCTTGAACTGACGCAAGGGTGCTTTGATCACAGCGTGGTCTCGATCAACCGGCGTTCGCCCCCTGTCAGGGGGATGCTCAAAGGGCTGCTGCCGGGACCTGCCCGGGTCGAGTTTACGCGCTTCGCCTGGGGCGAATGCCTGAGCTACGAGGCACCCGCGCGCGGGCTGTTCCATCGCACCCACCTGCTACGCCTCGCCGATACGATTGCCGAGCGGATGCGCGCCGTGCCGCTGCCTGATCTTATCGTCGGCCACAAGCTGACGGTCGAGGGGATCGTCGTGCAGCGCCTCTCACAGCTGACTGGCGTCCCCTTCGCGATTACAGTGCAGGGTGACACCGACACGAAGATCCTCGCCGCCCGGCCCGACCTTGCGCCGGTGTTCCGCAGCATTTTCCATGAGGCGCAGAGCGTCACGCTGTTTGCGCCCTGGACGCTTGATGTGCTTGAGGCGCGGCTTGGCAAGCGGACGGGGCCAGTCGCGCTGATCCCCTGTCCGACCGAACTCGACACAGCGCTTGCGCCGCAAGTTGGCGGAAGTGGCCTCATCAGCGTGTTCCACCTCCAGAGCCACAAGCGCAAGAACCTTGCTGCCATGGCCGAGGCTTTGCAGGTTCTTGCGAAGCGCGGCGCGCCGCAGCGCCTCGCGATTTGCGGCGGCGGGAGCGAGGCGGACCTTGCCGGTGCGCGGCAAAGCGCCGGCGATGCACCCGGCCTAAGCTTCGAGGGCCCGCTCACCCGCGAAAGCGTCGCGCAGCGCATGAATGCCGCTGCCGCCTTCGTTCTGCCCTCACGGCGAGAAACCTTCGGCATGGTGTTCGTCGAGGCGCTGTTCGCGGGTGTGCCGATCATCTACCCGCAAGGCATGGGCGTATCGGGCTGGTTTGACGGCTGCCCCTTCGCGATTCCCGTCCCGGCCCGCGACCCGGACGCGCTTGCCGACGCGATGGCCAAAGCGGTCAGCGAGGAAGCGCGCCTCAAGGCCGCGCTTGCCGCGTGGCAGACCTCGCCGGAGGCGGATCGCTTCCGGAGAGGGGGGATCGCCCGGGCCTATGCGGCAACGCTAGCGGCGGCCTGCGGGCGGCAAGCTGGGTCGAACCTGGAAGGGAATGCGGGATGAGTGGCGCGGCGCTCGGCGATCTCGTCATTGCCGACAATTGCGCTGCCGTCATCGCCGACCGCATGGGCTAGGTTGACCGGTCTCATCCGCGCTTGCCGATCACACACGGCGCAGGCGTCAATTCCCGTGGTGCAACCGTCACAACATAGGTGAGGGCGCAATGCCGCCAACCTGCCACCCATGCGCTTGTCGATCACGCACCCCCAAGCGGCCACCGCCGGTCGCCGCTTGGGGGTGCGTGACCCCCTCTCGGCAAGGAGAACAGCAATGAACCTCATACTGATCATCATCGTCGGCGCATTGGTCGCCGGGTTCCTGATCTCGCCGCTGCTTGGCGCAGGCACCATCACCTCTGGCAGCTTCGACATCATGTCACTGGTGGTCTCGTTCCTCGGCGCGCTGGTGCTGCTGGCGATTGTCAACCTGCTGCGTCGCGGTTCGGTCCGTTGAGCAAGGGAGCTTACGCCATGAAGACGCGCCTGATCCTGACGGCTGCGGCGACATCTATGTCTACATGCCCAACACGGCCGGGGCCGGCTTCACCTTGTTCAACCGGATGTATTTCGCCCAAACGGACAAGCAGGCGCTGATCCTCGACGAGCGCGCCAATGGCGGCGGACAAGCGGCCAATTACGTCATCGACGTGCTCAGCCGCAAATGGCTGGCCGGCTGGCGTGACCGCGAAGGGGAGCCTTATGCGACGCCGGGCGGCGCGATCTACGGGCCCAAGGTGATGCTCGTCGACCAGGACGCAGGGTCCGGCGGCGACTGGATGCCCTACGCCTTCCGCGAGAGTGGGCTTGGAACTCTGATCGGCACGCGCACCTGGGGCGGGCTCATCGGCATCAGTGCCAATCCCGACCTGATCGATGGCGGATGGCTGGCCGTGCCGAACTTCCGGTTCTACGACAACCAGGGGCGCTTCACGATCGAGAACGAAGGGGTTGCGCCGGACATCCCTGTCACGCTCGATCCGATCGCGCTCGATCGCGGCCAGGACACGCAACTCGAGGCTGCGATCGCGACGGTCATCAAGCAGCTTGAGGGCGCCGTTTCCCCGATCAAGGCGCCGCCTCCTTATCCGAAAGACGTTGGCAAGTAGCACCTTTGGGTGAGTGGCCAGACGAGAGGTTTCTGACGCGCTCGGCGGTTTGCCGTTCGTCACCAGCGCAGGAGAGGACGCTCCAGGCCTTTGTTTTCCGCCGATTGCAGCGTTCTGACTGTCAGCAATGGGGCCGGCCTTGGAAGGGCAGGTGATCGCTCGGAATGGGTCAAGGCTGTCTGTTGGTTCGGGACGCTTAAACTGCCGCTTCCCGGAACGTGACCAGCTTGCGCTTTTCCTCATCCCACAAGGCAAGGGTCACTGGCCGCAGTGTTTGGGACATCGTGAAGCGGTTAAGCTGGCTGAGCTCGGGGAAGGCTCGCAGCACGTCCGGCAAACGGTAGAAGGGAATCCTGCTCATAAGGTGGTGAACGTGGTGGATGCCGATGTTTCCGGTAAACCAGCGCAGCGGTTGCCTCAGATCGAGATAGGAACTGCCGCGCAAAGCCGCCTCGTGGAACGACCAATCCTTGCGCTTGTCCCAATGGGCATCTTCGAACTGATGCTGGATGTAGAACAACCAGACACCGACTGACGCGGCGATCAACAGCGCGGGGATCACCACCAAGGTGGTCGTGGCGAGACCAAACAGGAAAATCAGGCAGCCAAGGATGACAGCCGTCGCGACATTGGTGGCGATGGCGCTGACCCAGTATTTCGATCCGGCCGTCATCAGGCCAATCGGTAACCGGTGCCGGACCAGAAACAGGTAAGCAGGGCCGATGCCGAACAGCACCACCGGATGGCGATAGACACGATAGAACAGACGCTTCAGCCCGCTGAGCGAGCGGAACTCTTCAACGGTCAAGGTGTCGACATCGCCAAATCCGCGGGCATCAAGATTGCCGGTATTGGCATGGTGCAATGTGTGCGAGCGGCTCCAGCAATCATATGGCGTGAAGGTCAGCACCCCCAGCGCACGGCCGGTCCAGTCATTGCCCGTCCGCTTGCGGAAAAACGCTCCATGTCCGCAATCATGCTGGATGATGAACGTCCGCAGCAGCAGAAACCCGGCCAAGGGGGAAAGCACGAGCGCCGCGGCATATCCCCGGTCAACCGCAATGAGCATGGCCAGCATGACGGCAAAGAACGGGACGAGCGTAGCCGCCAGCTCCCAGATGCTTCGTCCGGTGTGCGGCATGGAGAATGGTTTCAGCGCCGCTATCAGCTTGCGCGGCTCCAGTTCGGCCGCGTTTGGCGTAGTCTCTTGATTTTGCAATGAGTTTCTTTTCAATAAAACAGACTGGACGCCAAGATGCCAGCATCCTTGATCGTTCGCAATGCGATAAGGTTCGGCTGGAACCGGATATTGCCGGTCGTCCCTCCAAAACAGGGCACATTGCCCATCAATCCAAACTCCAGCGGCATGCAAAAGCTTGGCTATTCTATCGATCGTGCGTCACGTTCGCTTTGCCCAAGCCACCAGATCGCCGATCCGCGCGCGCCCTTCAACTATCCGGTTTCCGAAGGTTCAGCCCGCTGCCTTGTTTGATTGAGGATTGCACATCGGCGCTTTATGTCTGCGCCTTCGAAGAGTGGCGCGATCGGTGCGGCGATACGGCGGCGCCAGTTGGGGTGGATATCGACCGTGCCCGGCAGGTTGGGCTGTTCTTCCAGCCCGAGCATGTCCTCCAGCGACACCAGCGCGAGGCAGGAGGGGGTGCGGGCGATATGCGCGATTGCGGCGTCGACCACCGGTGCCGGATCATCCGGGGCAGGGCGCGGGGCCTCGTGGTTCAGGGTCGACCACAGCAGGCCGCGATCCCATTCGCGGATCGCCTCTGCCTCGGAGCGGTCAATGTTGTCAGGCAGGCGGCCGAGGTGCTCGGCCCAGTCGAGATCGCGCCCCCGCCACCAGCCGGCGACCGTCACCGTGTCATGCGTGCCGCTCATCGCGGTGCTGAGCGGTTCGTAATCCCTCGCGCCGATGAAGCCATGATCGGCGGCGCGTTCGAACCATAGGACGCGCATCCCAAGCATCCGTCGGTCGGTCACGGCCTGCGTGAACCCGTGCGGGGCGGTACCGAGATCCTCGGCGATCACCAGCGCCTGCGCGCGGTGCGCTTCCAGCGTGGCGAGGCGGATCAGGTCTTCGAACGGATAGGAGAGGTAGGCCCCGTCCTGCGTCCGCCCGCCTTCGGGTATCACCCACAGCCGCGCGAGGCCGAAGGCATGATCGATCCGCAATCCCCCTCCCGCCGAAAGGGCCGAGCGGATCATGGCGATCCACGGCTCGTAACCGGTCTCCTGCAGCCCATCGGGCGAAAAGCTGGTGATCGACCAGTTCTGCCCCAGCGGCCCGAGAGGATCTGGCGGTGCGCCGATCGTGAGGCCGGTCAGCATTGCATGGCGCAGCGACCAAGCATCGCTACCCGCAGGATCGACGCCGACAGCCAGATCCGCAATCAGGCCGATCCCCATGCCCGCATCTCTGGCGGCAGACTGCGCGGCCTCCAACCCTTGCCGGGCGAGCCATTGCGCGAAAAGGTGGAAGGCGATCTCGTCGGCATGCTCGGCGGCGAAGTGCGCTGCGGCCGGGCCTTGCGGATCGTGAAAGGCCGCAGGCCAGTCGCGCCAGCCATGCGCGCCATGCGGGCGAAAGTGGCAATCGAGCGCATCGAACAGGGCGTGACGCCGGAGCATCGCATCGCTTGTCGCGGCGATGGGCGCGCGCCGTGCTGGATCAAGCGCGGCGAAGACCTTGCGCAGTTCGGCAAGCCGGCGCGGCAGTGCGCCGGCCCAGTCGATAAAGTCTCCGCCATCGGCGACTGCGGCCAGCGGCGGCAGTCCCGCCAGCGCCGGATCACCCAATGCGCCATTGAGGAACAGGCGACTGGAGGGCGAATAGGGGCTGAAATTTTCGCCGTAGCCAGGGAACAGTGCGTGGACCGGATTGATCGCCAATGCATCGCCGCCTGCGGCGCCGAAGCTCCGCGCGGCCTGCGCCAGCTCACCGAACGTGCCGAAGGGCGCCGGTCGATCCCCCCGCAAGGACGGTATCTGGATCGATACGCCCCACGGGCGGCGCTTGTCCTGAGAGGGTAGCGGACATGCGGGCGGAGCGACCGCAAGCCTGAGTGCGCGGTCATCCAACACGAGGTCGTAATATCCGGGCGGAACGGTCACCTGAAGGCGGCTGCCATCAATCGGCAAGGGCCGGGTGATACCGTCCTCGCCTGTCACTTCGGCGCGGCCTGCGGCGACGGGCAGAGCGATGGTCGAACCGGCATCTGCCACCAGCATCGCGGGCAAGCCTGTGCGCCGCCCCTCCACCGCTGCAAGGCTGCGGGCGATCTGGGCTTCGCTGTGTGCCTCATGGCCTAAGGCGGTGAGCAATGCTGCCAGCGCATCATCGGGAACGTGCTGCTGGTGGCCGTCGACATCCCTCCAGTCGCGGGCCACGCCGCAAGCCTGCGCCAGCACGTGCAGTTGCTCCATCTCGGC
>JAIYAL010000007.1 GCA_027489095.1 Erythrobacteraceae bacterium | reverse complement strand
GCGGACCAGCAATCCCGGCAGCAACCCTGCCCGCTATTCTCGGACAACACACACCTGATGACTTTCGCCGATCTCGGCCTCTCGCCCGAATTGCTCAAGGCCGTGGAAGACGCGGGCTATACGACGCCGACTGCGATCCAGGCGCAAGCGATCCCGACCGTGCTGATGATGCGCGATCTCATCGGCATTGCCCAGACGGGCACGGGCAAGACCGCGAGCTTCGTGCTCCCGATGATTGACGTGATGGCGGCAGGCCGCCGCCGCGCGTTGATGCCGCGGTCGCTGATTCTTGAGCCGACGCGCGAACTTGCGGCTCAGGTTGCCGAAAACTTTGAGAAGTATGGCAAGAACCATGATCTCAAGATGGCACTGCTGATCGGCGGGGTGCAAATGGGTGACCAGCTCAAGGCCCTGTCGGACGGGGTCGACGTGCTGATCGCGACACCGGGCCGCCTCATGGATCTGTTCGAGCGTGGCAAGATCATGCTCAACGGCTGCGAGCTGCTGGTCATCGACGAGGCTGATCGCATGCTCGACATGGGCTTCATCCCCGACATCGAGTTCATCTGTTCCAAGCTTCCCGAGACCCGCCAGACAATGCTGTTCTCGGCGACCATGCCGCCGCCGATCGAGAAGCTGGCCAAGAAGTTCCTCACCAATCCCAAGCGCATCGAAGTGAGCCGCGCGGCTTCGACCAATGCCGACATCACGGCCTTCAAGGTGCCGGTGAAGTCGCGTTCGAAGAAGGACACGCTGCGCTGGTTCCTCGAAAACGATCTCGTCGAGAACGCAATCATCTTCGCCAACCGCAAGACCACGGTGCGCGAGTTGAACCAGAGCCTCGCGCGCTTCGGTTTCCGTTCGAGCGAGATACATGGCGACATGGACCAGTCGAGCCGGATCAAGGAGCTTGAGCGTTTCAAGGCGGGTGAGGTCAACATTCTCGTCGCCTCGGACGTTGCTGCGCGCGGCCTCGATATCAAGGGCGTCAGCCACGTGTTCAACTTCGACACGCCCTGGCACCCTGACGATTATGTCCACCGCATCGGTCGCACCGGCCGCGCGGGCGCCAAGGGGCGGGCCTTCACCTTCGTCTCGGAGGAGGACGCCGAGGCCATCTCCAATGTCGAGAAGCTGACCGGAAGTCCGATCAAGGTGTTTGGCAAGGAAGATGTCCGCGTCGATCTTTCGGAAGCCATCGCCAAGGCCGAAGCCACCAAACCAGCCCGCGCGGACGATGCCGAGGAGCGCGAGGAACGCCCCGCAAGAAAGCCGCGCCGTGCCCACGAGGACCGCGAAGAACCCGCCGAGCGCTCCGAGCGCTCCGAGCGCCCCGAGCGTGAAGAACGCTCCGAGCGCGCCGAACGCAAGCCGCGCCGCGACCGGGAGGCACCGCGCACCGACCGCGTCACTGCCAGCGAAGACCGCAAGCCCCGCCGTCGCCATGAGGAAGACGAACCGACCAAGCCCGGCGAGTGGAATGGCCCGGTGCCGAGCTTCCTCGGCCTATCGGCGCTCTGAACAGGGCGCGATGCAGGAGTTCGAATACGCGGTCACGCTGTTCGGGCTGCTGCTCGGCCTCGCGCTGACTGAGGCATTGGGCGGCCTCGCCCGCGCGCTCAAGTCGCGCCGCCACGTCCGCATCGGCTGGTCGACCGCCCTGCTCGGCATTCTTGTTGCCTGCGATGTGGTCACCTTCTGGGTGTTCGGCTGGCAGATCCGCACGCAGATCACCCCGACCTGGCCGATGATGTTCGTCGGCTTCCTCTTTACGAGCGCCTATTACGTCGCCGCCTCGCTGATCTTCCCCGAGAGCGCGGAGGAGGATCACGAGGCGCACTTCGCCGCCAATTACCGACTGGTGCTCGGCGGCGTTCTGCTATGCAACATGGTGCTGTTCGGCTGGGTCGCGTATCTTGTCGGCCCCGCGAACCTGTTCAGCCTGCGCCAGATCGTGATCAGCTGGTCGCTCTTTCCGGTGATACTTGCCGCGATTCTCGCCAAGGATCGCCGCGTCGTGCTCGGCTGCATCATCTGGCTGATCGCGCTTTACCCGCTGTCGCTGGTCTGGACCTGACGGCCGAACGCGCGTCGAGTTTACGTTTTCTTGGCGGTTGTCCTGCTATCGCACCCAGGTGATCGAGACCGCTTTTCATAACGTCACCGGCGACGTCGCCGAGCTCGCGCCTTTGGCGATGCTGTTCGCTGCGATCGCAATCGGCACGAAGCGCGATGCGCTCGTCGAAGCCCTGCGCCGCGCGCGGCCCGAGATCGTCACCAACCTCGCGCTGTGGCTGACCAATGCCGCCGTGCTCGTTCCGCTGCTCGCCGTCCCGGTGATGACCGGAACCTCGCTGATCCCTCGCGCCGATGTGCTGGTCGGCTTCTGGGCCGGACTTCCGGCCGTGGTCTCGGTAATCGCCGCGATCCTGCTGATCGATTTTGCCGCCTATTGGCGCCACCGCGCCGAGCATCTGCGCACGCTGTGGCCGATCCACGCGGTCCACCACGCCGACGAAGCGATGAACTGGCTGAGCGTGCGCCGCAAGCACCCGCTCGGCGAGGCGATGAGCATGATCATCGATAACCTGCTGGTGATCGCGCTTGGCCTGCCGTTCTGGGCGATCGCTGGCGCGTTGGTGCTGCGCGCCTGGTGGGGTTACTTCATCCACGCCGACGTGCCCTGGACATTGGGCCCGATTGGCAAGGTACTGATCTCGCCTTCAGCGCACCGCCTTCACCACATTCGCGACGAGCAGCTGATGGGCACCAACTTCGGTAACACCGTTACGCTGTGGGACCGGGTGTTCGGCACCTATATGGATCCGGCGCCTTACGTGAATTGCGAGACGGGGATCGCCGAAGGCACCCGCGATTATCTCGGCGAGCTGGGCCGGCCGTTCGAGTCGCGCTACTGGCGCAAAGCCCAAGCTCCCGCAGTCGAACAGCCGGCGAGCTGACGCCGACGCGCGCGCCTCAGCCCACCACCGTCACGAAGCTGTCGAGCACGCGTTTCTCGCCCACGCCTTCGAACAGAATCGTGAGCTTGTTGCCCTCCTGATCGATCACGCAGCCCGTGCCGAACTTGGCGTGGGTGACCATCGCCCCGATCGCAACGTCCGAGCGCGCGGGCGCCGCGAAGCTTGCGGCCGATCGGGTGTTCTCGGGGATCCGGGCGGGCCGGGTGTCGTAGCCTGACGCCACCGCCCGCTGCCAGCCCGGCCCACGCGCCTGCGCCCGGTCGGGCCGATCGCGCGCAACATGGGCGAAGGGATCCTCCTGCTCGCTCCAGTTCGCCCGCCACAGCGAGGCGCCGCCGGTGAGCGTCGTCTCCTGCTCGATATGTTCCTCCGGCAGTTCCTCGATGAAGCGCGAGGGGATGCTGCTCGTCCACTGGCCGTAGATGCGGCGGTTGGCGGCATGGAGGATGGTGCAGAGCCGCCGCGCGCGGGTGATCGCCACGTAGGCAAGGCGGCGTTCCTCCTCGAGGCTGGCGAGCCCGCCTTCGTCGATCGCGCGCTGCGAGGGGAACACGCCTTCCTCCCAGCCGACGCAGAATACATTGTCGAATTCGAGGCCCTTGGCGGCGTGGATCGTCATGATCGTCACCGTTTCCCCGGCATCGGAGCGGTCATTGTCCATGACGAGGCTGACATGCTCGAGAAAATCGCCGAGCGTCTCGTATTCCTCCATCGCGCGGGCGAGCTCGGAGAGGTTCTCCGCGCGCCCCGCGCTCTCGGGTGAGCGGTCGGCGGCGAGCATCGCGTTGTAGCCGGATTCCTCCATCACCAGCCGCAGCAGATCGGCCGGCGAAAGCGTCTCAGAGGTCTCGCGCCAGTACAGGAACTGGCGCATGAGCCCACCGATGGTGATCGCAGCCCGTTTGGGCAGCTCGTCGCTGTCGGCAAGCTGCAGCGCGGCTGCCGCCAGTGGCAGCCCGGTGCGGCGCGCGTGGCTGTGCATCGCTTCCAGCGCCTTGGCCCCGAGCCCGCGCTTGGGCTGGTTGTGGATACGCTCGAAGGCGAGGTCGTCCTGCGGCTGGGCGATAAGGCGCAGATAGGCCAGCGCATCGCGGATCTCGGCACGCTCGTAGAACCGGAAACCCCCGATGATCCGGTAGTTGATGCCGATCTGGATGAAGCGATCTTCGAATTCGCGGGTCTGGTACTGCGCGCGCACGAGGATGGCGACCTGATCGAGCGCGGCGCCTTCGCGCTCCAGCCGCTCGATCGCCTCGCCGACGCGCCGCGCTTCCTCGGGCGCGTCCCACACCCCGATCACCTTGACCTTTTCGCCGCCATTGACCTCGGTCCACAGCGTCTTGTCATGGCGCTGCGAGTTGGCGCGGATCAGGCCGGATGCCGCACCGAGAATGTGCGGGGTGGAGCGATAGTTCTGTTCAAGTCGGATCACCTCGGCGCCGGGGAAATCCTTCTCGAAGCGCAGGATGTTGGCGACCTCGGCCCCGCGCCAGGAATAGATCGACTGGTCGTCATCGCCGACAACGCAGATGTTCTTGTGCCCCTGCGCCAGCAGCCGCAGCCACAGATACTGCACGGCGTTGGTGTCCTGATACTCGTCGACCATGATGTAGCGGAAGCGGCGTTGGTAATCGGCGAGGATGTCATGGTGCTGCTTGAGGATGTTCACCATGTGCAGCATCAAGTCGCCGAAATCGCAGGCGTTCAATGCGCGCAACCGTTCCTGATAGCGCGTGTAGAGCGCCGTGCCGCGGCCATTGGCATAGGCCTCGTTCTCCACCGCATCGAGATCGGCTGGCCCAAGGCCGCGGTTCTTCCAGCGATCTATCAGCCCTGCAAGCTGGCGTGCGGGCCAGCGCTTGTCGTCGAGTTCTGCCTCGGCGATCAGCTGTTTCAGAAGGCGCAGCTGATCATCGGTGTCGATGATCGTGTAATTGTGCTGCAGCCCGACCAGCTCCGCATGGCGGCGCAGCATCTTGGCGCAGATCGAGTGGAAGGTGCCCAGCCACGGCAGCCCCTCGGCCTGCGGCCCGAGGTGGTGTATGACCCGCTCGCGCATTTCGCGCGCGGCCTTGTTGGTGAAGGTGACGCACAGGATCTGCGAAGGGTAGGCGCGACCCGTCGCCACCAGGTGTGCAAGCCGCGACGTGAGCGCGGCGGTCTTGCCCGTGCCGGCGCCCGCGAGCATCAGCACCGGGCCTTCAGTGGCGAGCACGGCGGCGCGCTGGGCTGCGTTCAATCGCGCCGCATAAGCGGGGACCGGGTGGGACTCGGCCGGGGAGGGCAGGTTGGTGCTCATCGTTTCATGCGAACAGGTAGGGAACAATTACCCCAGCGGCAAGCCGTGCGGCGTCGCCATGCACGGCGAATGCGGCAAAGGCCTCAGCCGCCCGCGGCTTTTCAGTCTTACGTGCCATTTGGCGGTGGCCTGGGCCCAGATCGAAGCCCAGATCAAGGGCTCGAACGGCTAAGCCGAGCCGTCACCCTCCGGTGAAGCCGGGTCGGCGGCAAGTCTCAGGAGACTGAGTTTGCCCTTGCCGACCCGGCGTTCGGCCTCAATGGCAAGTCCGGCAATCGCAACATCCTCCTTGGCGGAGGTTTCCAGCGCGATCCATGTCTCCGGCCCGATCCAGCCGAGCCTGAGCAGCCGGTCGAGAGCCACTTCGCCGGCCCCTGTCTGGTAGGGTGGATCCGCGAGGATCAAGTCGAGCGGGCGGGACGCAGCGCGCAGCTGCATGACCGAGCCTGCCTCGACCCGTGTCCTGCCTTGCGCACCCAAAGCGGCGATATTGGCGCGGATCGCGTCGAGCGCCGCGCGGTCGTTCTCCACAAACAGGCATTGCTCTGCACCGCGTGAGAGGGCTTCGAGCCCAAGCGCGCCCGAGCCCGCGAAGAGGTCGGCGACCTGCAATCCCTCGAAATCACCCAGCCGGCTGGTCAGCATCGCGAACAGGGTCTCGCGTGCCCGGTCGGCGGTCGGACGGGTTGCGTCACCCTTGGGTGCGGCGAGTTTCCGTCCGCGCCATTCGCCAGCCACGATCCTCATTTGCGCGGGCCTTTTGGCGGCGGCGCGTTGCGTGTGGGGGCGGGTCGCTTGCGCGAACCCGATCCGCCACCGGATCGCGGCTTGGCAGGGCCATCGCGGTCTTTGCGCGGTGCGGCATCGGGGCCAACCGAGCCCCTGCGCGGCGCGTTGGTCAGGGTTGCGGGGCCCTTGCGCGGGGCAATCGCGGGACCGGCAGGGCCTTTACGGGGGGACGAAGCTGCTGCTGCCGGGCCTCTGCGCGGCGCGCTTGCTGTCGCATCACCTTCCTTGCGCGGGGCAGGACGGGCGGACGGGCCTTTGCGTGCCGGGGTACGGGGAGGGCGCGGGGCCTTGGCCGGGGCTGCTATCTCGACCTTATCCGCCTTCTTCACCCCGCCGCGCGGGATCGGTGCGCCGGTAATCTCGGAGATGAAATGCGCCACCGGCTTGCCGGTCAGCTCGACCGCCTGCCCGCGCGGCAAATCGCCGAGGTTGAACGGGCCATATCCGGTGCGGATCAGGCGGTTCACCTGCAGCCCGAGATATTCGAGCAACCGGCGCACTTCGCGGTTCTTGCCCTCGGTGATGGTCATCTCGATCCACAGGTTGCGACCCGAACTGCGTTCGAGATTGGCGTCGATCGAGCCGTAGCGCACGCCGTCAATCTCGACCCCGTCCATCAGGTCTTCGAGCTGGCCTTGGCTGACCACGCCAAAGGCGCGGGCGCGGTAGGTGCGCGGCACCTTGGTGGCGGGAAGCTCCATCGTGCGCTTGAGCCCGCCGTCATTGGTGAGCAGCAGCAGGCCTTCGGTGTTGAGATCGAGCCGCCCGACCGGAATCAGCCGCGGCGTGCCCTTGGGCAGCGCGTTGCGCAGCGCGGTGTAGATTGTCGGCCGGCCAGCCAGATCGCGCTCGGCGGTGATCAGGCCGGTAGGCTTGTGGAAGGCGAACAGTCGGGTCGCCTCGGCGGCGGCGACCGGATTGCCATCAACCGTCACGCCCTTGAGGCTGGCAAGGATCGTCGCCGGGGTATCGAGCACCTTGCCGTCCACCGCAACGCGCCCTTCCGCGATCATCCGCTCGATCTCGCGGCGGCTGGCTATCCCTGCGCGGGCGAGCAGCTTGGCGATGCGGTCACCTTCGGGGCGACCTTCGGAGCGGGGGGGCAAGGTGGGCATGGGGGCGGCGAGTAGGCTTTCAGCCAGCCGCCCGCAAGGCTTCGCTCACGATCTGGTCGAAGCGCGCGATCCCGCCTTCGAGCGTGCCGAGCGTGAGGTGGGCAACCGCGCCCGAGGCGAGCCCCTGCTGGCCGAGCTCCGCCGCGCGGAAATCTTCCGAGGCAAAGACCCCGCCATCAAGCAGATTCCAGCTCTTTTCCCAATGCGCCAGCGCTTTGTCGGTGGCGGGAGCCTCGGGGATGAGCATGAAGTCCTCCACCAGCGTCAGGTCGTGCGCTTGCGGCATCAGCACCATCACGTTCACATAATCGGGACTGGGGACGATTATGGTCGCGGGGAGGAGCTGGTAGGCGAAGGTCACCACACGGCGCAGTTGCGCCATATCGGTAAGGTCGATGCCCTCCATTTCCTCGAGCCGCCCGACGGCCGAGCGCTGGTGCGGGCCGATCTGATCGCCCGCTGTGATCCCATCCTTGAAGAACGGGCCGATAGTTCCTGCGTGCAACCGGGTGACGTGATAGCTTTCGAGGAAGGCATCCATGATGAGCTTCCAGTTACCCTTCACTGTGTGCAGCTTGCGCCGGAACAGGTGCGCTTGGGGCAGCCCGAAGGCGGCCAGATCATCGCCGAGCTGGCGCGCATGGGTGAAATCGGCGCCCTCCTGCGGCGCGAACCAGATCAGCCCTCCCGCTTCACAGCTCGGCAGTTCGACCAGGCCGTGATCGGCCTTGTCCAGGCCGGGGAAGGTCTCGGGGCGGGGCAGCGCCATCAGCCCTCCGTCAAGCCGGTAGGTCCAGGCATGGTAGGGGCACACCAGTCGCTTGGCACATTGGACCTCGCTGCCCTCGACCAGCCGCGTGCCCCGGTGACGGCAGACGTTGAGGAAGACATGCGCGCGGCCCTCACCGTCGCGGGTGATGAGCAGCGGACGGCCGGTCGCATCGTGCGGAACCGCCATGCCGGGCTCGGGCAGCAGCGCGGAAGGGGCGAGCACCTGCGGCAAGCGGTCAAACAGCGCCGCCTTCTCGCGCGCAAAGTGGTCGGGGCAGGTATAGTTTGCCGCCGGCACTGTCTGGATGCCGCCTGCCACCTTCGCACGCCCTTCACGGATCGCCTCGGCGAGCGCGAGTTGCCCTTGTGTGGGGTGCAATCCCGACTCTTCTCGACGTAAATCTGTTGTTGCGGCGTTCATCGCTCTTTTCTCATCCTCTCCGGCACGACTAGTGTGCCACGAAACGGGGCCGGAGCAAATCGCTGTGCGCCCGCCAAGCATGGGATCGTCAATGGCCGGAGCTGCCCTCGAACATCGCACCCGCATGTCGCGCTGGCTGAGCTTGCTCGCTTCGCTGCGCCATCCCAAGACCGGCTATGTCCTTTTGTTCGGCTTTGCGAGCGGCCTGCCCTATGCGCTGCTGCTCGGTACGCTCTACGCCTGGCTGAGCGATGCCAAGGTCGATGTCGAGACGATGGGTGTCTTCTCGCTGATCGGGCTCGCCTACGCGTTCAAGTTCCTGTGGTCGCCGGCGCTCGACCGGATCGACATTCCGGGCCTTCGCAAGCTGGGCAAGCGCAAGCAGTGGATCGTTACCGCGCAATTGCTGCTGGGCGCGATCCTGGTGATTCTGTCGCTGCTCGACCCGCTGTCATCGCTTGGGCTTTTCTCGCTGCTCGCCGGGATCGGGGCCTTCGCCAGCGCAACGCAGGACGTGGTGATCGACGCCTGGCGCGTCGATGTCGCAGACGAGGTTGCGACCATCGACATCCTCTCGACCGTGTTCCAGATGGGCTACCGCGTCGCCGCTCTGGTCGGCGGGGCGCTGGCATTGTTCATGGCCGAGCGGCTGGGCTGGCCGACGGTCTTCGCCAGCATGGGCGCGATCCTTCTGTTCGTCGGCTTCCTCGGCCTGTTCGCCCCTGATGCTGAACGCAGCGCCGCCGCCTTGGAGAGCGAGCGCGCCAATCTCGGCACGCTGCGCAGCGCAGGCCAGATCGTCCCGCGCATCCGCGCCTATGCGCTGGCCGCTGTCGCCGTGCTGTGGGGCTGGGCGCTGTTCAGCGTGCTCGATTTCATGGTGAACTCGCTCACCGCCACCCCCGAGACGCGGCCGGATTCGACCGAGTTCGTCAGCCAGATGGGCCCGCTGATCGTCATCGCGACGGTCGTGATCCCCGGCCTCATCGCGGGCTGGCTCGAGGCGATGCGCAAGCAAGGGCGCTACACATTGACTGAGGCCGCCCAGGCACAAGGTGCGCTCGCCATCGCACTCGACCACGGTTACCGCGCGCTGATCCTGCCGCTTGCCGAGATCATCGGGCGCCTGAAATGGGCCGCTGTGCTGGTGATCGCGCTGGTGCTCTCCTACCGCATCACCGACGCGATCTGGGGGAGCTTTGCCTATCCCTTCTACCTCGGCGAGCTGCAATACACGAAGGACGAGGTCGCGATCGCCTCGAAGTTCTTTGGCGTCGGCGCGCTGATCGTCGGGCTGGCATTGGGCGGCACGCTGCTGACCGTGATCGGGCGCATGACCACGCTTACACTTGGCGCGGTGATCGCGGCGCTGACCAACCTGCTCTATGCCGACCTCGCGCTGGGCGGCGCGCGGATGCAGGCGGCGAGCGACCTTATCGGCTTCACCTGGCTGATCGAGCAGTTCGGCGCTGACGACCGAATGGGCCGGCTGATGCTGGCGATCGGCGCGGAGAACATCGCGGTCGGCATCGCCGGAGCGGCCTTCGTCGCCTACCTTTCGAGCGTGGTCGCGAAGGGTTACAGCGCGGTGCAATATGCGCTGCTCTCCTCGCTGACGATGCTGGTGGGGACTTTGGGACGGCCTGCGCTGGGCCAGATGATCGAGGAGCGCGGCTATTACGACGTCTTCCTGCTCACCACCGGGATCGGCGGATTCGCGGTGGTGCTGTGCGTGATCGAGTGGGTGCGGCAGGCGCGGTCGGGCAGGCCCGAGAACGCCCCGCCGCCGGAGCCGGAGCTGGTCTAGTCCGGTAGCTCGTCGTTGAGCCTGAGCACCTCGCCCGCGAGGTAGAGCGAGCCTGCGATGAGCACCGGCAAACCGTCATCGGGCAGCATCGCCAATGCCGACGGCACATCGGGGGCGGGGCGGGCTTTGGGGCCGAAGGCGCTGGCCGGGTGCCATTCATGCCCGGGCACCGGCACGGCGGTGACGCTGGCGAGTGATTCCGCGAGCGGGCCTGTCAGCGCGGCAGGGTCCTTGCCCTCGATCATGCCGATCACGAGATGCAGGCGCTGGCCGGCAAACTGTTCCCCCAGCATCGCGCCTGCCTGCGGGTTGTGGCCGCCATCGAGCCACACCTCCCGGCTGCCGACGAGCGGTCCGGACGCAAGGCGCTGCATCCGCGCAGGCCAGCGGGCTCTCTCGGGGCCATCGATAAGCGCAGCCTGTCTGACCGCGACGCGCCGTTGATGGCGCAACATCGCAATGGCGAGGCCGAGGTTCGCGGCTTGGTGTCTGCCGTGAAGGGCAGGGTTGCCGATCATGAAGTGGCCCTGATCGTCGACATAGGCGACACTCGCAGGCGTGCGATTGGGAGGGTAGGAACCGAAGCCGACAGGCTTGGCACCCCAGCCTGCGCTGCGCTCGAACAGCGGCGCTCCAACTCGAGCGGCGACGGCGCGGATCGCGTCGCTGGCTTCGACGGGATAGTCGTATTGCCGGGAAAGCGTCACCAGCGGCACGCCTCGCTTCGCAACCCCCGCCTTCTCGAAGGCGATGCGCGCCATCGGCTCCTTGGGCACGCCGTCTTCGGGCGCCAACAGAAACCGTTCGTGATCGAGGCCCAGCGCGGCGATCCCGCAGGCTGCCAGCGCCTCGGGCTCCAGCACGTTGGTCGCGTCGAAGCGCCCGCCCATGCCGACTTCGACCACGCACACGTCCGCTGGAACGCGGCTGAAGGCGAGGAAGGCGGCGGCGATGGTGACTTCGAAGAAGCTCGGGCCGAGGTCCTCGCCCCCCAATTCACTAGCGTTGAGCACTTCCTCCAGCACATCGGCGAGCATCGCGTCGGAGATCAGTTCGCCCGCCAGCCGGATGCGTTCATTGTAGCGCACGAGGTGCGGCGAAGTGGTGACGTGGACTTTGTAG
>JAIYAL010000123.1 GCA_027489095.1 Erythrobacteraceae bacterium | reverse complement strand
TCCTTGCGCTGCGAGATCGGCTCGGGGCGCGATGCGGTGAAGGCGGCGCGCTGGCGCGCAAGCAGGGCTTCAAGTTCTTCGCGGCGGTCGCCTGACATGTCGTTCTCCCGTTCGGACATTGGTTTCATTTTGCGATGCGTCTTTGCGCAAAGCGGGCGACGGTGCAAGCGGCGGGCGTGCAGTTCATCGCCGCCCCGTGCCGAGCACGGGGCGACGAGGGTGGTTCACTACCCCAACCGATTACCCCCTCATTGCCTTCACCGCATCGCAGCATTACATCGCCCCCGACATTCCGTTCCCCCATGCAAGGACGCCCGCATGACCCAGCTTTCCCCCGCCGATCCGATCGTCATTCTCTCCTATGCCCGCACCCCGATGGGCGCGATGCAGGGCGCTTTGTCGGAAGTCAGCGCGACCGATCTGGGCGCCATCGCGGTCAAGGCGGCGGTTGAGCGGTCAGGCGTGGCGGTCGAGGACATTGACCGCGCCTATATGGGCTGCGTGCTGCCCGCCGGGCTTGGCCAGGCTCCGGCGCGTCAGGCTGCGATCAAGGCGGGGCTCCCGCTCTCGGTCGAGGCGACCACGGTGAACAAGGTCTGCGGTTCGGGTATGCAGACGCTGATCATGGGGGCCGAGGCGCTTGCCAGCGGCACCATCGACGTGGTGGTCGCAGGCGGCATGGAGAGCATGACCAATGCGCCCTACCTTCTGAAGAAGCACCGTTCAGGCGCGCGGCTCGGCCATGACACCGCCTATGACCACATGTTCCTCGACGGGCTGGAAGACGCCTACGAGCCGGGCCGGGCGATGGGCACCTTCGCGCAGGAAACCGCCAACGCCTACCAGATGACCCGCGAAGAGATGGACGACTACGCCATCGAATCGCTCGCCCGCGCCAACCGCGCAATTGCCAGCGGTGCCTTCGCCGACGAGGTGGTGCCGGTCACCGTGACGACCCGTGCGGGCGAAGTTGTGGTCGCGCATGACGAGGCCCCCGGGAAGGGCCGCCCCGACAAGATCCCGCAGCTGAAGCCCGCCTTTGCCAAGGACGGGACGATCACCGCGGCGACCTCGAGCTCGATCTCGGACGGCGCGGCGGCGATGGTGCTGACCCGTGCGAGCGTTGCCGAGGCCAAGGGCCTGACCGCCATGGCGCGCGTGGTTGCGGTCGCTGCCCACGCGCAGGCGCCTGCGCAGTTCACCACCGCGCCGATCCCGGCGATCCAGAAGGTGCTCGCCCGCGCCGGTTGGGGGGTCGACGATGTCGATCTGTTTGAAGTGAACGAGGCCTTCGCCTGCGTCGCGATGTTCGCGATGCGCGATCTCGGCATCCCGCATGACAAGATCAACGTCAACGGCGGCGGCACGGCCTTGGGTCACCCGATCGGCGCCTCGGGTGCGCGAATCATCGTCACGCTGATCGCGGCGCTCAAGGCGCAGGGCAAGACCCGCGGTGTTGCCAGCCTGTGCATCGGCGGCGGGGAAGCGACGGCGGTGGCGGTCGAACTGGTCTAAGTTGGTGCGCGGCGGGTCGGCGGGTTATTCGTCGCCCGCCAGCGCTTCCGATCCCCACAGCCGCGCCGCGTTCATCCAGCCCTTGCGCCCGGCGATATCGACCTGGCACCAGCCACCGATGCAGGCCTTGAGGCGCGCGACCACGCCCGGCGCGGCGCGCCACTTGATCGCGCCTGCGCCGCCCGCGTCGGCGCGGATCTCGGCGGCGCCTGTGCCGATCACGAGACCGCCCCGTTCGGGATCAAGCTGGTTCGCCGAAATCCACCCCTGCGCGCCCTCGTGATCCTCGACCAGACGCCAGCCCTCGCGGATGCGCACCACCTTCACCGGCATGCCCTTGCGCAGGTAGACCCAGGCGACCGGATATTCCCGGCTGGGCCCGACGCGCATGTTGACCTTCTCGTAGCGCAGGCTCGCCCAGTAGGGCAGCACCCGGTCCTGCGCCCGGAGAGGGGCGAGCAATCCTGCAATGCTCAGCAGCACCAGGGCGAAGATCGTGAAGATGCGGAGGTTCGGCATTGCCCAAGCGATAGCCCCACCAGCCTTGCGGATTCAAGGCCGTCCTGCCCGTTTCGCGCCTTGACCGCCAAGCCCCTCAGGCATTAGCCCTCGGAGCATGACCCAGCGCCCCCCTCGCCCGCTCGCCGATGCACCGCGCGTGATCGTCACGCGCCACCTGATCCCGGGGGTCGAGGCACGGCTGCGGGAGCTGTTCGACGTGGTGCTGAATGAGGCGGACGTGCCGCTCACCCGCGATCAGCTCGCCGCCGCGATGCAGGACTGCGATGTGCTGGTGCCGACCGTCACCGACCGCATCGATGCCGATCTGATCGCGGGCGCGGGCGAGCGGCTCGGCCTGATCGCCAGCTTCGGTGCGGGGACCGAGCATATTGATCTGGCCGCCGCCGCCGCGCGAAAGATCCTCGTCACCAACACGCCGGGCGTCTTCACCGACGATACCGCAGACCTCGCCATGGCCGCGATCATCGGCGTGCCGCGCCGGATTCGCGAGGGCACCGCACTGGTGCGGCGCGGCGAGTGGACAGGATGGGCGCCCTCCGGCCTGCTCGGGCGCAAGCTCGCCGGCAAGGTGCTCGGCATCGTCGGCATGGGCCGCATCGGCCAGGCCGTCGCCCACCGCGCCCGCGCCTTCGGACTCGAGATCGCCTATTTCAACCGGAAAGCTCTGCCCGAGGCGCTGGAGCGGATGCTCGGCGCGCGTTATGTCGGCGATATCGACAGCCTGATGGCCGAGGCCGACATCCTCACCCTCCACTGCCCGCTGACCGACGAAACCCGCGCGCTCGTCGACGCGCGGCGGATCGCGCTGATGAAGCCGGGGAGCTCGATCGTGAACACCGCGCGCGGGGAGTTGATCGACCAGGAGGCGCTGATCGCAGCGCTCGAATCGGGCCACCTCGCGGGCGCGGGGCTGGACGTCTACCCAGACGAGCCGCACGTCGACCCGCGCCTGATCGCCCACCCCAATGTCATGACCCTCCCCCACATCGGCAGCGCGACGGCCGAGGGCCGCGAGGATTCGGGGCACAAGGTCATCGCCAACATCCGCATGTGGGCCGACGGCCACCGCCCGCCCGATCAGGTGCTGACGGCGCTGGTGCGTTAGCTCTCGAGCGCGCGGCCCAGTTCCAGCACCACGCGGT
>JAIYAL010000055.1 GCA_027489095.1 Erythrobacteraceae bacterium | reverse complement strand
GTCGAAGTTGATGGCAGCCGCGTGCACCTCACCGGCAAGGAATATGCAATGCTGGAGCTGCTCTCGCTTCGCAAGGGCACCACGCTGACCAAGGAAATGTTCCTCAACCACCTCTACGGCGGGATGGACGAGCCTGAGCTCAAGATCATCGACGTGTTCATCTGCAAGCTGCGCAAGAAGCTGTCGCTGGCTTGCGGCGGCGAGAATTACATCGAGACCGTCTGGGGCCGCGGCTATGTGCTGCGCGACAGCGAGACCGAGGTCGAAGCGGCGTAATTGGTTTTTCGAGGGCCCATCCGGGCCCTCGTCCTCGGCGCTGTCTCGATCCCTGCGGGATCGAGCACCTGCGGGCGGCCGGTCGGCCTTGCGGCCCTTTGGGCCGGGATTGCCTGTTTTGCGAGGGGCCTGTGCGCCCTCGTCCTCGGTGGGTCTCGATCCTTGGAGGATCGAGCGGCTCGCGCGGTCGCGCTTGCGGGCCTTTGGGCCGATCTGGATTTTCGAGGGTGCAGCTCTGTTTCTCCCCTCCCCTTGGGGAGGGGTTGGGGGTGGGGGCTCCGCGTTTCCAATGCGCGCGGCCTTGCGGCTCTTCGGGCCGGGGCATCGCGTTACAGTGAAATTGGACGCCCGGGGTGGTCATGCCCCGGGCGTTTTTCTATGGGGCGCTCCCATGACAGCGTTCAAGGAAGGCGATCCCACCACCATCGCGCGGCTTTACGGGCGCAGCGTCGGCAAGAAGTTGCGGCAAAAGCAGCAGGGGTTGGTCGACAACCTTCTGCCGAAGATCGCCGTGCCTGCGGATGGCCCGGTGACGAGCGCCAGCCTGTTCGGCGATGCGCGCCCCTTGCATTTCGAGATCGGCTTCGGCGGCGGCGAGCACCTTGCCTACCGCGCCGATCTGCTCCCCGACCACGGCTTCATCGGCGCGGAGCCTTTCGTCAACGGCGTGGCGCAGGCGCTCACCCACGTCGAGGACCAGCGCCTTGCGAACATCCGCCTGCACCACGGGGATGCGCTCGAGGTGCTCGAGCGTATCCCCGATGGGGCGCTGACGATGGCCTACCTGCTCCACCCCGATCCCTGGCCCAAGGCGCGCCACGCCAAGCGGCGGATGATGAATGACGGGCCGGTGAAGTTGCTCGCCGACAAGCTCAAGCCCGGCGGCGAGTTCCGGTTCGGCACCGATCACGACATCTACCTGCGCCACGCGCTGATGGTGATGCAGCGCCACACCGACCTGTTCGAATGGGTGGTGGAGAAGCCCTCAGACTGGCAGGTGAGGCCGTCAGGCTGGCCCGAGACCCGCTACGAACACAAGGCCCGCACCGTCTATGGCCATGAGGTGTGGTACTTCCGGTTCCGGCGGCGCTAGCCTGCATTGTTTCACGTGAAACAGCGAAATAACACACGTCGAACGGGGGCCAAGCGGGGTCTGGCGGGGGTCTAACCGGGGTCTAACCGGGGTCTAACAGCGCTTTGCGCCGCGCTAAGCCGCCCCGGCGCACCCGCCACCACGGCATCAGCGCGAACATCGCCTGCCCCGCCAGCCCCAGCACCGCGTGCGGCTGGCCGAGACCTGCGAGCCACTCGGCTGGGGACTGCCCCAACAGCACCCCGGCCAACCCACATTCTGCCGCCATCAGGATAGCAAAGGCGAGCGCGCCCACGGCCAGCGCCTCACGGCCGCTCGCAATCGCGAAGCGCCGCACCAGCCACCCGGCTGCAAACCAGCTTGCCGCCAGGATCAAGGGCAGTTCCAGCAGAGTCGCCGGGATCAGCCCGACCAGCGGGATCACCCACAGCACGCGCACCGTACCCAGAACGAAGCCCAGCGCGAACACCATCGCCCAGTAGACGATGGCCGCGCTGGCGATCCTCACCCCACCACGCCCGCGCCCGCCAGCACCGCCAGCGTCAGCACGTCGGGCACGCTTGCCGTCATCGGCACGATCTGCACCGGCTTTTCCATGCCGATCATCATCGGGCCGATGGTGGCATTGCTGCCCAGTTCGCGCAGCAGCTTGGCCGACAGGTTGGCCGATTGCAGCCCCGGCATGATCAGCACATTGGCCGGGCCGGACAGGCGGCTGAACGGATAGAGCGCCATCACCTTGGGGTTAAGCGCCGCGTCGGGCGCCATTTCGCCTTCATATTCGAAGCCCGGATCCTCGCGGTCGAGGATCGCCACCGCCGCGCGGATGCTGTCGAGCCACTGGCCCGACGGGTTCCCGAAGGTGGAATAGGACAGGAACGCCACCCGCGGCTCGTGCCCCATGCGCCGTGCGACCGCCGCGGTCTCGCGCGCGATGTGCGCGAGCGCCTCGGCATCGGGGCGCTCGTTGATGGTGGTGTCGGCAAGGAAGGTGGTGTGGTTCTTGCCGATCATCATGTGGATGCCGAAGGGCAGCGCGCCCTCCTTGGGATCGAGCACCAGGTTCACCTCGCGCACCGTCTGCGCGAAGGTGCGGGTCATCCCGGTGATCATCCCGTCGCCATGCCCGAGCGCGACCAGCAGCGAGGCAAAGACGTTACGGTCCTGATTGACCATGCGCCGCACATCGCGTTCGGTAAAGCCGCGCCGCTGGAGGCGCGTGTAGAGATAGTCGACCATCGCCGGCACGTGTTCGCTATCGGCCGAGTTCTGAATCTCGAAGCTGCCCGGATCGCCGACCGAAAGCTGGTGCAGCTTATCAAGCACCGCCTTGGTGCGGCCCACCAGGATCGGCGTGCCGTAACCGAAATCGCGGAACTGGATCGCGGCGCGCAGCACCACTTCCTCTTCCGCTTCGGCAAACACCATCCGCTTGGGGTTGGCCTTGGCCACCTCGTAGACGCCCGAGAGCACCGAGGTGGTGGGGTTGAGCCGCGAGCGCAGCTGGATGCGGTAGGCGTCGAAATCCTCGATCCGCGCCTTGGCCACGCCTGAATCCATCGCTGCCTTGGCCACCGCCGAGGAGACGACCTCGATCAGCCGCGGATCGAAGGGCGCGGGGATGATGTAATCGGTGCCGAACTTGTGGTTCTTGCCATAGGCGGATGCCACTTCCTCGGGCACCTGACGGCGCGCAAGCTCGGCGATGGCGTGCGCGGCGGCGACCTTCATCTCTTCGTTGATCGTGGTCGCCTGCACATCCAGCGCGCCGCGGAAGATGAAGGGGAAGCCCAGCACATTGTTGACCTGGTTCGGAAAGTCGCTGCGTCCGGTGGCGATGATCGCATCGGGGCGCACGGCCTTGGCTTCGTCGGGCATGATTTCGGGCACGGGGTTGGCCATTGCGAAGATGATCGGCTTGTCCGCCATCTTCTGAACCCACTCGGGCTTCAATGATCCCGCCGCTGACAAGCCAAGGAAGATGTCCGCCCCCACGAGGGCTTCTTCGAGGCTGGTGGCGGAGGTCTGCACCGCGTGCGCGCTCTTCCACTGGTCGACGCCCTCGCGGCCCGGGGTGATCGGGCCGGAACGGTCGCACATGATCACGTTTTCGTGCCGCACGCCCATCGCCTTGATCAGCGCGGTGCAGGCGATGGCGGCAGCGCCCGCGCCGTTCACCACCACCTTCACGTCGGCAAAGTCGCGCCCCGTGATGTGGCAGGCGTTGAGCAGGCCCGCAGCGGTGATGATCGCGGTGCCGTGCTGGTCGTCATGCATCACCGGGATCTTCATCCGTTCACGCAGAGCGGCCTCGATGATGAAGCATTCGGGGGCCTTGATGTCTTCAAGGTTGATGCCCCCGAAGGTCGGCTCCATCAGTGCAACCGCGTTGATGAAGGCTTCCGGGTCTTCGGTGTCGAGTTCGATATCGATGGAATCGACGTCGGCGAAGCGCTTGAACAGCACCGCCTTGCCTTCCATCACCGGCTTGGACGCCAGCGCGCCGAGGTTGCCGAGCCCGAGGATCGCGGTGCCGTTGGTGATCACCGCGACAAGGTTGGCCTTGGCGGTATAGCGCGCGGCGAGCGAGGGGTCGGCGGCGATCGCCTCGACCGGAACGGCGACACCCGGCGAATAGGCAAGGGAGAGGTCGCGCTGCGAGGTCAGCGGCTTGGTCGCGGTGATCTCCAGCTTACCCGGCCGGATCGTCTCGTGGTAGAACAGCGCCTCGCGCGCGGTGAAGCCGCCCTTGTTCTGAGGGGTGTTCTCTTCCGCCATGGTGCCCGAGCCTTCCTGCGATCCCTAAACTCAATCGCGCCCCGCTTAGCCTCACGCGTGCGGATGCGATAGGCGCATTATCGCACCAGGTTCGGGGAAAGCTTCAAGTGCCGACATTCCCGAATCGGTGGCGCTGAGGCTAGGCGAGGGGGATGGCCTCGCCGGATCAGCCCAAACTCACCCCGATGATGGCGCAATACCTTGCGCTTCGCGAGGAGGCGGGCGACGCGCTGCTGTTCTACCGCATGGGCGATTTCTTCGAGCTGTTCTTCGAAGATGCCCGCAAGGCGGCGCAGATTCTCGATATCGCGCTGACCACGCGGGGCGAGCATGGCGGCGCGCCGATCCCGATGTGCGGGGTGCCGGTGCATGCGGCGGAAGGCTATCTCGCGCGGCTGATCAAGGCGGGCGAGCGGGTGGCGATTGCCGAGCAGGTCGAGACGCCCGACGAGGCCAAGGCGCGGGCGAAGCGTGAGGGCACACCGTCCTCGAAGGTGCTGGTCGCGCGCGCGATCGTGCGGTTGGTGACAGCCGGGACGCTCACCGAGGAAGCCCTGCTGGAGCCCCGCCGCGCCAATGTGCTGGCGGCTTTGGCGGATCTGCGCGGTGTCATCGGCATCGCCGCGTGCGACGTATCGACCGGCGCGATGGTGCTCGAAGAATGCCCCGCCGAAATGCTCGGCGCGGCGCTGGCGCGGCTCAGCCCCAGCGAGGTGATCGTGCCCGAGGACTGGGCGCACGCCTTGGACTTTGGCCCGGAGGAACCGATCCACCGCCCGCGCACCACCTTTGCGAGCGATGCCGGGGCCGAGCGGCTGAAGGCGCTCCACGGCGTGGCGACGCTCGATGCCTTCGGTGCCTTCACCCGCGCGATGTTGGCCGCTGCCGGGGGCCTGGTCGCCTATCTCGACCATGTCGGGCGGGGCAACCTGCCGCTGCTGCTCCCTCCGGTGATGCGTGAGAGCGCGTCTGGGATGGCAATGGACGCCGCGACCCGCACCAGCCTTGAGATCCTTGAAAGCACCAACGGGGGTTCGCGCGCAGGCAGCCTGATCGGCGCGGTTGATCGCTGCGTGACCGGCGCGGGCTCACGGTTGCTGGCCGAGGACTTGTCCGCGCCGCTGCTCGATGCGGATGCGATCGAGGCGCGGCTTGCGCTGGTGCAATTCTGGCGCGACCGCCCGATCGAGCGGTCGCAACTGCGCGATCTGCTGCGCGGGGTGCCCGATCTCGGGCGCGCCCTGGGCCGGGTGGTGGCGGGCAGGGGTTCCCCGCGCGATCTCGGGCAGCTGCGCGATGGCCTGTCGGAGGCGGCGCGGCTGCACCTCTGGCTTGCCAGCGCGCCCGACAAGCCGGCGCTGCTTGGCGCGGTGCTTGCCCGGTTGACCGGCCACGGTGCGCTCACCGATCACCTCACCCGCGCTCTCGTCCCCACACCTCCGACCGAAAGGTCGAGCGGGGGCTTCATCGCCGATGGCTACGATGCGTCGCTCGACGAGCTGCGCAGCGTCTCGGGCGATGCGCGCCGCGCCATCGCTGCAATGGAGGCGCGTTACCGTGAGGAGACCGGGATCGCCTCGCTCAAGATCCGCCACAACGGGGTGCTGGGCTATTTCATCGAAGTGTCGGCGCGCCACGGCGACCGGCTGATGGCGGCGGACAGCGGCTTCACCCACCGCCAGACGATGAAGGACGCGGTGCGCTTCAATTCCCTGAAGCTGCACGAGGAAGCCGCGCGTATCGCTGAGGCCGGGGGCCATGCGCTTGCCTGCGAGGAGGCGCATTTCGAGGTGCTGGTGGCCGAAGCGGTCGCCGCGCGCGAGGCGATCGCCGCCACGGCCTCCGCGCTCGCCCGGATCGATGTCGCCGCCGGCAATGCCGAGCGGGCCAGCGAGGCTGATTGGTGCCGCCCGGAGATCGCTGAGGAGCCCGGGCTCGCCATCACCGGCGGGCGGCATCCGGTCGTCGAGGCCGCGCTCGCCAAGGCGGGCGAGCGGTTCGTCGCCAATGATTGCGCGCTTGGCACCACATCACGCCTGTGGCTGATCGGCGGGCCGAACATGGGCGGCAAGTCGACCTTCCTGCGCCAGAACGCCCTGATCGTGCTGCTCGCGCAGGCCGGGTGCTACGTGCCTGCGAGCGCGGCGCGGATCGGCCTCGTCGACCGCTTGTTCAGCCGGGTCGGCGCGGCCGACAACCTCGCGCGAGGACGCTCGACCTTCATGGTCGAGATGGTCGAGACCGCCGCCATCCTCGCGCAGGCGACGCCCCGCAGCTTCGTGATCCTCGACGAGGTCGGGCGCGGCACTTCGACCTATGACGGTCTCGCGCTGGCCTGGGCGGTGGCCGAGGCGGTGCATTCACAGATCCGCTGCCGCTGCCTGTTCGCGACGCATTACCACGAACTCGCGCGGCTCGCTGAGACCTGCGAGGCATTGAGCCTCCACCACGTCCGCGCGCGCGAGTGGCAGGGCGATCTGGTGCTGCTCCACGAGTTGGCCGAAGGGCCCGCAGACCGCTCCTACGGCCTCGCGGTGGCGCGGCTTGCAGGCGTGCCTGCCCCGGTGGTGGCGCGCGCCAAGGCAGTGCTCGCCAAGCTCGAAGCCACGCGTGAGGCGACCGGCGGTATCGCGGCGGGCCTCGGTGACTTGCCGCTGTTCGCCAACCTGCGCCCTGCCGAGCCCGAGCCAGCCAGCCCCGAACAGCAGCTCGCAGACGCGCTGCACTCGGCCGATCTCGATGCGCTGACCCCGCGCGAGGCGCTCGACCTGCTGTACGAATGGAAACGCGGCCTGCCCAAATCGGAACGTTGAGGTGGCGGCTTCAACCAAGGCTTAACCGCAATCCGGCTATGCAGGGCGGATGTACAAGACGGTGTTTCAGAACAGCAAGGGCGCGCTCCTGTTTGCCGCGATGGTGCTTTTCAGCGCGGTATCGATGGTCGGCACCTCGGAGAACCGGGGGGTGCTCCCCGCTATCGCCGAGCGGTTCGGCGCCAAGCCCGAACAGCAGGCGAGCGCCGGGCAAGCCGAACCGGAGGCACCCCGCCAGAGCGACAAGCCGGCCAATGTTGCGGGATGGTACGATCCCTCGCCTTCGGTCTTCGGCGATTACAAGGGTAACGAGACCCCCGGCAACTCCGCGAAGCCGGGCGTGAGCCCCCTGGCCCCCTCGGCCAAGCCCCGCCCCTCGGGCAACCCGATGACCGCCCCGCTCTCGTCGACTGCGATTGTCACCAACTGAGCGGCCCGGCCGGGCGAGCTACTCTTCCTTGTCCGCGCCGCCGGGTGTCGCGTCATCGTCGGGGAGCGGCGCGACCTCGTCTGGCTGCTCGTCCTCGGGAATCTCGAGGTCGCCAAGCAGTTCCTCGAGAGAAGCCAGCTCATCGTCGTCGCCAGACAGGTCGTCGTCACCTTCCTCGGTCAACGCCTCGCCGTCAGCGGTAAGAAATTCTGCGTCGTCATCGTCGGTGGTCTCGCCGCCGTAAGTGCCGGGCTCATCGTCGTGATTGGGCTCGCCCGCGAAGGCCGACATGTCGATGCGGCCGTCGCCCTCCATGCGGCGCATCTCGTCGACCAGATCGGCCTTGCTGTCAGGAGCGGGATCGTAGCCGGTCGATTTGGGCTTGGTGCTCTCAAGCGGGCTGGAGGTGTGGCTGTCCTCGCGCATGGCATCGGCGGCCACGTCCTGCGCCTGCGTGCCGGTCGGATCCTGCTCGTCGTTGCGGGCCTCGGGCGGGAGGCCCTTGGGGGGCCGGGGGTCTCGTTGTCGCGCTCGCTCATCGTATTTCTCCTTCGCGGGGCCTAACCCTGCAGGAGCATCCGATGTTGCAAGGCCTGGCGGCCCAATCGACCAGCCGCGCGCCATTTGCGCCCGATCAACGGGTCGGGACGGGAGCCTCGCCCGAATAGTCGTAGAAGCCCCGACCGGTCTTGCGGCCCAGCCACCCGGCCTCGACATATTTCACCAGCAGCGGGGCTGCGCGATACTTGCTGTCGCGGGTGGTGGTGTAGAGCACGTTCATGATGTCGAGGCAGGTATCGAGCCCGACGAAATCGGCCAGTTGCAGCGGCCCCATCGGGTGATTGAGCCCGAGGCGGCAGCCCTTGTCGATGTCCTCGATCCCGGCGGTCGATTGGCCGAGCACGAACACCGCCTCGTTGATCATCGGCAGGAGGATGCGGTTGACGACGAAGCCGGGCTCGTCCTGGCTCAGCACGACTTCCTTGCCGAGGCTGCGCGCAAAGGCGGTCACGCGGTCGGTGGTCGCAGGCGCGGTGGCGAGGCCGGGGATCACCTCGATCAGACCCATCACCGGCACCGGGTTGAAGAAGTGCAGCCCGATGAAGCGCGCCGGATCGGGCGAGTGGTTGGCCATGCGCGTGATCGGGATCGACGATGTGTTGGACGCCATGATCGCATCAGCGTGGAGCACCTTGCCTGCGGCATCGAAGATCGCGTTCTTGATCTCCTCGCGCTCGGTCGCGGCCTCGATGATGAGGTCGGCTTCGGTGAAGGGGGCGTAATCGGCGACCGGGGTGATGCGGGCGAGCAGGCTTTCTGCTTCCGCCGCTTCGATCTTGCCGCGGCCCATCAGCTTGACCAGCGCCTTCTCGATATTCACCTTGCCGGCCTCGGCACGGGGGAGGTCGACGTCGGTCAGCATGACCTTGAGCCCTTGCCCGGCGACGGTCTGGGCGATGCCCGTCCCCATCTGTCCGGCTCCGATAACGGCGATGTTGCGCATGAGTGCTTCGTCCTTCGCAAGTGCAGCAGGAACGCCGCCCTAGCGAGGGAAATCGCGGCTGGCTAGCAGCCTCATGCCTTACCGGTTCGCGCCGGGAACCCACTTCACGTCCGCGCGCCCATCCGCGTTCGCCACGCGGGCGAGCACGAACAGGAGGTCGGAGAGGCGGTTGATATAGGCCAGTGCGGCGGGGTTGACCGGGTCCTGTGCCGCCAGCATCACCATCGCCCGCTCCGCCGCACGGGTGCTGGCGCGCGCAACATGGACGCGCGCCGCCGCCTCGCTCCCGCCGGGCAGGACGAAGCTGGTGAGCGGCTCCAGACGCTCGTTGAGCGCATCGATCTGGGTCTCGATCCACTCGGGCTGGGTGGGGATGATCCGCAGCACCATCTCCGACGGCGCGAAGTCGTTGTCAGCGGCGGGGGTGGCGAGATCGGCGCCGAGGTCAAAGAGATCGTTCTGCACGCGGGTCAGCAGTGCGCGGTGGCTGTCGCCTTCGAGCGCGCAGATCGCGAGGCCGATCGCGCTGTTCGCCTCGTCGACGAGGCCCATCGCATTGATCCGCGCCGAATGCTTGGGGCAGCGCGAGCCGTCGACGAGGCCCGTCGTTCCGTCATCGCCCGTCCGGGTGTAGATCTTGTTGAGCTTGACCATCGGGCTAACGGATCAGCGCGAGACCGCCAGCAGGATCGCCACGACCGCGATCGCCGCCGCCTGATACTTGATCCGCGCGAACATCGCCTTGTTCTGGGCGAGCTGCATATCGGTGGCGGTGTGGCCTTCGCCGGTCTCGAGGTCGATCTTGGTCGTTCTCAGGAAGGCGATAATGCCACGGATCAGCGAATAGGCGGTCAGTCCCATGAGGACGACGAGCACGAGGATGAGAAATACGTTCATGCCCGTTACAATGGGCGCTCCGGCGTCAGGTTCCAAGCGTCAATTGTTGCAACCGCAATTGCTCGGCGAGCACCTGTCCGTCCTCGCCTGCCTCCCGCCGCTCGGCCAGCGCGGGGGAGCCGCGGCGCTTGGCGAGTTTCTGGCCGTCAGCATCGCGCAGCAGAAGGTGGTGGTGCCAGCGCGGCACGGGCAGGCCGAGCAGGGCTTGAAAGGTGCGGTGCACATGGCTGGCTGCGAACAGATCCGCGCCGCGCGTCACCAGCGTCACGCCATCCGCCGCATCGTCGAGCGTCACCGCGAGGTGGTAACTGGCGGGCAGGTCCTTCCTCACCAGCACCACGTCCCCGAGGCCGGTTAGATCGACCGCCTGCGGCCCCGCGAGGTCGTCTTCCCACATCAGCGGCCCGGTCTGAGCCAGCGCGCGCTCGGCATCCAGCCGCCATGCCGCAGGGCGCGCGGGATCAGGCGGGGTGCGCTTGCAGGTGCCGGGGTAGATCAGGCCCTCGAGGCCCGGACGCGCGCCTGCCGCCTCGATCTCGGAGCGGGTGCAGGTGCAGGGGTAGAGCAGCCCGCGCGCCTTCAGCGTCTCGGCAGCGGCGGCGTAGCTGGCGAGGCGGGTCGATTGTGCGGGCACCTCCTCCCATTCCAGCCCCAGCCAGGCGAGGTCTTGGCGGAACTCCTCCGCAAGCTGCGGCTGCGACCTTGGCCCGTCGATATCCTCGATCCGGAGCAGGAAGCGCCCCCCATTTGCCTTCGCCAGATCATGCGCCACGATCGCCGACAACGCATGGCCGAGATGCAGCCGGCCGTTGGGGCTCGGCGCGAAACGGGTCACGGGCGGGGCGGTCAATTCCATCGCGGTGCCCATGCCACACGACACTTTGTTTCGCTATCCACAGGCTCTCCACAGCGTGTCCCTGTGGATACCCACCCTGTCACGGGTTTGACTCTTCGCCGTGCCACGTCAGGATGCAGCCAATCAGGGAGGAACGCTAGCTGTGTTCAACGCCGAACTGATCGAGAAAGTGGCCAAGTTCCGCGGGGTCGATGAAGACCCGACCCGGAACCTGTCGGCCTGCCCGGCGCTGGTGCTCAACGCCGATTACACCCCGCTGTCCTATTACCCGCTCAGTCTGTGGCCGTGGCAGACAGCGATCAAGGCGGTGTTCCTTGACCGGGTGGACATCGTCGCGAGCTATGACCGCGAGGTCCACTCGCCCAACTTCGACATGAAGATCCCGAGCGTGATCGCGCTGCGGCAATATGTGAAGCATTCCGAATTTCCCGCCTTCACCCGCTTCAACGTGTTCCTGCGCGACCGCTTCCAGTGCCAGTATTGCGGCAGCCACCAGCACCTCACCTTTGATCACGTGATGCCCCGCCGCCTCGGCGGGCGGACGACGTGGGAGAACATCATCACCGCCTGCGCGCCGTGCAACATGAAGAAGGGCGGGCGCACCCCCAAACAGGCGGCGATGCCCCTGCATCAGGCCCCGATCCGCCCGACCTCATGGCAATTGCAGCAGCACGGCAAGCTGTTCCCGCC
>JAIYAL010000121.1 GCA_027489095.1 Erythrobacteraceae bacterium | reverse complement strand
TTCGGCTTGCTCGATCAATGTATCGCGGAAGATTGCCCAGCTCAGGTCCTCGGCCACGCCGCCGAACTTTTTCAGTGCCTGATACATCGGCACGGTGCCAACAGGGACGGCCGCGTTGCGGATGATCCATTCGCGGGTGTCGTGGATGTTGCGCCCGGTCGAGAGGTCCATGATCGTGTCCGCGCCCCAACGGGTCGCCCAGACCATCTTGTCGACTTCGGTGGCGACGTTCGAGGCGACGGCCGAGTTGCCGATATTGGCGTTGATCTTGACGAGGAAATTGCGCCCGATCGCCATCGGTTCGCTTTCCGGGTGGTTGATGTTGTTGGGAATGATCGCGCGGCCCCGTGCGATTTCATCGCGCACGAATTCGGGCGTGATGATGGTCGGGATGTGCGCGCCCCAGCTTTGCCCGTCGCGCACCATGTCGGCAGCGATTTCGCGGCCCAGGTTCTCGCGCTCGGCGACATATTCCATTTCCGGCGTGATGATGCCTTGGCGGGCATAGTGCATCTGGCTGACGTTCATCCCAGCCTTGGCGCGAAGGGGCCGCTTCACCGCGTTCGGGAATTGGGGGACGCCGCCCGAGCGGTCCGGGCCAAGCTGGCCGTTGTCTTCCGGCTTGATCTCGCGGCCATCATACGCCTCGACATCGCCGCGAGCCATGATCCAGTCGCGGCGCAGCGGAGCGAGGCCGGCGTTGATGTCGATAAGCGCGGCGGGGTCAGTATAGGGCCCGGAGGTGTCGTAAACGCGCACCGAAGGCTCACCGCCCTCAAGATCGATCTCGCGCATGGCGACGCGGATGCCGGAGCCCGTGCGCGCGCCGACATGGATCTTGCGGCTGCCGCGGATCGGCCCGGTGGTGACGCCGATTTCTACCGGAGTGTTGATGTCGGCCATGTCTTGCTCTCTCCTCAAAGCGGATGGAGCGCGGGCCTGTAGCAACGACCAGCCCACTCCCTCCGCCGATGCTAATCGGTTCAGGTTCGACGGGTCGTGGGGTGCTGACACCCACCTCTCAGCCTGAGCAGGCTCCCCGGGGATGGGGAGGGATTAGGACAAGGCGGGGGGCGAGTCTAGCGTCAGCGCCATCCTATTGCTTTCGGGGTTTGCGAGGCCGCCTCGGGCGAGGTGGGCTGGGCGCGGGCGCGCATCCATTGTCGGCAAGAAAGGCGACAAATTGCGGGTCGTCGCGGACGGAGTCGAAATCTGTATCATTGGCAATCTCTGCGCAATCCAGCTTTCCGATCTGGTCGCGCCATTGTGTCAAAGTGGTGACGCAGTCGGCAACACGCACCAGCTTGGCGAAAGCGCAAGCCTTGTTGAACAGCGCCGAGGCCACCCGTTCCTGCAGCGCAGGCAGTGTGCTGTCTCCGAAGCGGGCGAGCACATCGTCAAAGGCCGCAATCGCATCCTCGGACCGGCCAAGCTGGCCGAGCGGCACCCCCTTGTTGACCAGCGCGTTGGCCACCTGTTCCTGAAGCGCGGGCAGCGCGCTGCCCCCGAAGCGGGCGAGCACATCGTCAAAGGCCGCAATCTCATCCTCGGACCGGCCAAGCTGGCCGAGCCTCACCCCCTTGCTGACCAGCGCCTTGGCCACCTGTTCCTGAAGCGCGGGCAGCGCGCTATCCCCGAAGCGGGCGAGAACGTCGTCGTAAGCTGTGATAGCCTCCGCGGCGCGTCCAAGTCGCCCGAGCGCCCCCCCCTTGTTGAACAGCGCCTTGGCCACCTGTTCCTGAAGCGCGGGCAGTGTGCTGTCTCCGAAGCGGGCGAGCACATCGTCAAAGGCCGCAATCGCATCGTCGGACCGGCCAAGCTGGCCGAGCCTCACCCCCTTGTTGACCAGCGCCATGGCCACCTGTTCCTGCAGCGCAGGCAGCGCGCTGCCTCCGAAGCGGGCGAGCACATCGTCATAGGCCGCAATCGCATCCTCGAACCGGCCAAGCTGGCCGAGCCTCACCCCCTTGTTGAACAGCGCATTGGCCACCCGTTCCTGCAGCGCAGGCAACTCGCTCGACCCGAAGCGATCCAAAAACGCATTATAGGCCGCGATGGATTGATCGTTCCTGCCCAACTTACCCAAAGCATAGGCAATGTTGAACAAGGCAAAGGCGACATCCTCGGCCGTGCCGCCGTCCCCGGTTTCAGCTTTGGCGTCATCGACAAACAAAACCTCCATCGCCTGAGCGTGCCGCAGCATGGTCTCGAAATCATCGTCCATGAAGGCGACCACAATCAGCGAGCGATATTCTGCGGCGCTGCGTTCGCGAAGGGGCTTCTTAAGCGCTTCGGCAGCGATTTCTCTCAGGCTGGCGCGATCTTTGGCATCCTTGGGTGCCTGTCCCGCGACCAATGCATCGGTTATTGCTCTGATTTCCTCTTGATCCGCCTTGATTTGCGAGACAGCCGCTTTCGCTTCGTCAAGCAGGCTGCGCACCTGCTGGCGTTCCTTATCAAGGTCTGCCGTGGCAGCGGCTTTGGCTTCTTCCACCGCCTGTCGTCCGAAACGGAAGGAGAAGGCAACGAGCAACACGGTGACAAGCAGGCTGAAGCAACCGATTAGAGCGCTGGTCCACGTTTCATACCAACTCGTCTGCCGGTCGATCAGATCGGCGTGAATGGTGGCAACATCGCGCTCACGCCGGGCAACGTCGAGCTCCTTTTCGAGGCGCTCAAGGCGCTCTTCCGTGGTTGCAGTTACTGCGGTTGACCCCGGTGCAGGAGCCGTCTTTGCGTTGGGCAGCCTTTCACCTTCGATCGCTGCAAAGGCAGGCTGCGTCCCGCTCATGACGAGCGATGCAAGGATCACGTAAGCGCGGTTCATGGGCAAGAGGATTGCACGCTCCCGCTTGAGAAGAAAGACGATTTACGAAGGCTAACCTCGCACGCCTTATGTTACTCGATCACCCGCCCGCGCACCATCACGAAGCCAACCTTCTCCAGCACGGTCACATCCTTCAGCGGATTGCCATCCACCGCGATAATGTCCGCCGAGTAGCCCGGCGCCAACCGTCCGATCTGGCTTTCCATGCCGATCACCTTGGCCGCCACGGTGGTCGCCGAAGCGAGCGCCTCGCGGTCGGTCATGCCCTGCTTTTTCATCAGGCCCAGTTCCTGCGCATTGCGGCCGTGCTGGAACACGCCAGCGTCAGTGCCGAAGGCGACCGTGACGCCAAAGCCCCGCGCGCGGCTCACCAGCGAGCCCATCAGCGGCGCGACGGCGCGGATCTTGTCTTCCACCACCGGGGTATAGACCCCCTTGCCCAGCCCCTCGGAAACGCCCTCGAAGGCCATCAGGGTCGGCACCAGCACCGTGCCGCTGGCCTTCATCGCTTTCGCGGCGGCTTCGTCGATATAGGTGCCGTGCTCGATCGAATCGATCCCCGCTTCGGCGGCCTGCTGGATGCCGCGCGCACCGTGGGCGTGGGCCATGACCTTGAGGCCGAGCGAATGCGCGGTGTCGGCAATCGCCTTCATTTCTTGCGGCGTGAAATGCGCTTCAAGCCCGCGCCCCTGCTGGCTGAGCACGCCGCCAGTTGCGGTGATCTTGATCACGTCCGCGCCGTTCTGGCTGGCGAGCCGCACCTTGGCCGCGCATTCGACCGCGCCGGTGCAGGTAAAGCCGCTGTCGAGCAGTTCGTTGACCTCAGGCGTGAAGCCGTTGACATCGCCGTGGCCGCCGATGATCGACAGCGGAGGGCCTGCGGCGATGATGCGCGGGCCGGGGACGAGGCCTTGGGCGGTGCCGCGCCGCAGCGCAAAGGCGGTTTCCTTGCCGCTCCCCGCTTCGCGCACGGTGGTGAACCCGGCGAGCGCAGTGAGGCGCGCGTTCTTGGCGCCGACGACGACGCCCCATTCATCGGGTTCGACCGCTTCCTTCCAGAAATCGCCGCCGGGATCGCCGGTGAGGTGGGTGTGCAGGTCGATCAGGCCGGGGAGCACGGTCTTGGTCTTGAGGTCGATCTCGCGGTCGGCGGTTACGGCTCCGTGGCCCGGGGTGACGCTCACGATTTTGCCGTCGGTGACAAGGATGGTCGCCGGGCCGGTCGGCTCTGCTGCGGCATCGGTGATGACGCTGCCAGCGCGGATCGCCACGGTCTCGGCCGCGAGCGGGCTTGCCAGCATCGGGGCCAGCATCGCGGCGCCTGCGAACAAGAGCTTGTGGAACGTGTTCATCGGATATCTCTCCCCTCGGTTTAGGGGGTGATGCCGCGCACGCGGGCTCAAGGCAAGCGGTCAGCCGAGCAGGATCGCGATGGCGACCGCGATGACCATCACCGCAAACAGGCTGCGCGCGAGGCCCGCGCGCCCCGCGAGCCGGCGCGACAGCGGGATCGCGACAAGCGTGCCGCCTGCGCCCCCCAGCACCAGCGCGGTGAACACCGGCCAGGCGAACTGCCCGGCGGCAAGGTAGCTCGCGCTCGTCGCCCCGCCGAACAGCGCGACCGAAACCAGCGAGGAGGCGCCCGCATTGGCGAGCGTCATGCCGGTGGACGCCATCAGCCCGGGCACGATCAGGAACCCGCCGCCGATGCCAAAGAACCCCGCGGCGAACCCGGCGGCAAGGCCCACAGGGACGAGCTTCAGCACCATCGCGGGGACAAGGTGCACGGCAGGATCGCCTTCGTCCTTGCGCGGGATCAGCATCGAGACGGCGATGGCGATCATGGCGAGCGCGAACCAGAACAAGAGCGCCTCGCCGTCAACCTGCTGTGCCAGCGCCGCGCCGCCAAGCGATCCGGCGAGGCCCGAGATACCGAAAGCGATGGCGCAGGGCCACTTCACTTGGCCCGCGCGCGCCTGCGCGAAGAGCCCGCCCAAGGCATTGACCGCCACCGCCGCAGCCGCTGTGCCGATCGCCACATGGGTATCGGCGACCCCCACGACAAAGATCAGCCACGGCGTCGCCAGCACCGATCCGCCGCCGCCGAACAGGGTCAGCAGCAGGCCAACCAGCGCGCCGCCGAGCGCTGCAAGCAGCAGAGCCTCGCCGGTCATGTCACGCGGGCCGCGCGCGGTTCCACGGGGCGAGCATCAGCAACCGGGCCATGCCGCAAAAGCCGGTCGCTCCGGCAAAGGTCAGCCCCGCGCCCACGAAAGCGGCGAGCCCGAAGAACGCGGGCGAGACGAGGAAGCCCAGCACCACACCCAGCAACACGAGAGCGCCCGCCGCGATCTGTACCTGGCGCATGATCTCGAGCGGGGCCTTGGCATCGACCGCAAGCGGCAGGCCCGCCTTGCTCCACCCGTCGAGCCCGCCTTCGAGCACGAAGGCCTGCCCGGCGACGCGCGCGGCCAGCCGGTCGCAAGCTCCGGCAGTGCGCATTCCCGATCGGCAGGTGAAGATCACGTCGGCGCCCGGCGCGATCCGGATATGCGCCCGCTCCCATCCGGAAAGCGGCTGCGACTGCGCGCCGGCGATATGACTGCGGGCGAACTCGTCCGCCTCGCGGATGTCGATCAGCACCGCGCGTCCGTCATTGATCCGGGCGCGGACATCGGCGGGCGGCAACGGCAGGAGCATGGCAGTCATGGGGTGGCCCTCATATCGGGCGGGCAATACAGCTCCGCCAAGGTTTCAATCACCCGCGCCGCCGCTGGATCGGCAAGGCGGTAGTGGATCGTCTGTCCCTCTCGCCGTCGCGCCACCACACCCTCATCCCGCAGCAATGCAAGGTGCTGCGAGAGAGCGGACTGGGAGAGGCCGACGCGCGGCTGGATCTGTCCAACCGAAAGTTCGCCATCGGCGAGCTGGCACAGGATCATCAGGCGCCTCTCATTGCCAAGCAGGCGCAACAGCTTGGCCGCGCGCGCGGCGCTTTCCTCAAACAGGGCGAGATCGAAGCGGGCAAGATCGAACATGGGGGGAATATATCAGTTGATTCTAATTTAGCAACTGCTAATATGAAACAGCAAGGAGACCCTCATGTCCGCGACCGTCCAAGCCTTTTTCGACCCGGCGACCAACACCGTCAGCTACCTCGTCCATGATCAGGCGAGCGGCGCAGCGGCGATCATCGACCCGGTGCTCGATTTTGCCGCCAACGCCGCGCAGATCGCCACCACATCGGCCGACGCGATTCTCGCTGCGGTGAGGGCGCAGGGGCTGACGGTGCGCTGGCTGCTCGAAACCCATGCCCATGCCGACCACCTTTCGGCCGCGCATTACCTGCGCGAGGTGACCGGCGCGCCGATCGTCATCGGGCGGCAGATCACGCAAGTGCAGGCGATCTTCGCAGCCCTGTTCGAGGCCGAGGACGTGACGCCCGATGGCAGCCAATTCGACCGGCTGGTGGATGATGGCGACAGCCTGTCTTTGGGCGAACTCACAATCGCGGTCATGCATACCCCGGGCCACACTCCGGCCTGTGTCACCTACCTGGTGGGCGATGCGGCCTTTGTCGGCGACACGCTGTTCATGCCCGATTACGGCACCGCGCGCGCCGACTTTCCGGGCGGGAGCGCGGCGGCGCTTTACCGCTCGGCGCGGCGCATCCTTGCGCTGCCGGACGCGACCCGGGTCTTCGTCGGCCATGATTACCTCCCCGCAGGACGCTCCGAAATCCGCTGGGAGACCACCGTCGCCGCGCAACGCGCCGCCAATGTCCATGTCCGCGACGGGGTGAGCGAGGGCGACTTCGTGACCCTGCGCACCGCGCGCGACGCGGCGCTGGCCGCGCCGCAGCTGATCCTGCCTTCGCTCCAGGTCAACATCCGCGCGGGCGCCCTGCCTCCGCCCAGCGACCAGGGGCACACCTACCTGCGCCTGCCGATCAATGCGCTGGGCGCGCTCAAGCCTCAGAAGGTGTAGGCGGCAAACGGCCCACCCAGAACGGTGCGTGCCAGCAAGACGCAGGTGGCATCGCGGCTGCGCAAATCAGCGTGACTTTGGCCATGTTTTCACTGATATTCCGGGACATGGTTGCACAAAAACTCCTCAGTCTGATCGGTTGCGCCGCGCTCGCTGCCGGGGCGGCCAGCGCGCAGGACACGCCCGCGCCTGATGCTGCTGACAGCAACGCCGGTCACAGCGACGCGATCATCGTCGAAGGCTCGACCGAAAAGGAGGTCAGCACCTTCCTGCGCCGCGCCATCGTCGAGACCGGCGATGTCGTTACGCGGCGCAGCACGCCGATCTGCGTCGGCATCGACAATGCGCCGGCCAGCCTCAGCGATCCGATCCGGGCGCGCATTGCCGAAAACCTCGCAGCGCTAGGTATAGAGACCGCCGCACCGGGCTGCCGCGCCAATGCGGTGGTCGTGTTCCACGAGGATGCGCACGCCTTCGTCAACTGGCTCGCCCGCAGGGAAGGCGGCGCGGCGATGAGGGCGCTCTACCGGCCGGAGAAGCGGCGACTGATCGGGCCGGTCCGGCAGGCCTATGCCTGGCACCACATCCCCGCCGAAGCGCAGCGCCTGCGCAATTCCGAACAGGTCTCGGCCGGGATGGCCGGCGACGCAATCGGGTTCCCTCCGATCAGCACGGACTCGACCCGCGGGCGCATCATGAACGAGACGACCCCCGCAGACAGCAGCCACAGCTTTGCCGTCATCGACAGCGACGCGATTGTCGGGTTGACCTATGCGCAGGTCGGCGATTGGTTGACGATGCAGATGCTCGTCGAAATCCGCGCGCAGGATGAT
The DNA here is from genome assembly GCA_027489095.1 of Erythrobacteraceae bacterium. Taxonomy (GTDB): domain Bacteria; phylum Pseudomonadota; class Alphaproteobacteria; order Sphingomonadales; family Sphingomonadaceae; genus Erythrobacter. Next base: position 9,813 of record JAIYAL010000121.1, on the reverse strand, counting down.
GGGGGCGAAGGCGCGCAGACGGGGGCGAATTCGATCCTCGATCTGTTCACCGCCACCGGCCACAATCCCTCTGCGCCCCTCGAACTTTCGCGGATCGACTGGGCGATCCTCGAGCAGATTTATGGGCGGACGGGCGACTTCCGGGCGAGCGCGATCCGGCGCAGCACGGCGCGGCGGGTCTTTGCCGAGGGCGAGAGGGCGGACACTCCGGCTCCGGCTCCGGCTCCGGCCCCCGCGAGCGCGAGCGCGCCGCAGCCCTGATTGTCGCGCTCAGGCCATCATCGCCATTATGGCGCGCGCCCAACTTCATCGGCTCAGAAGGTATAGGCGGCCCCGAGGCCGAAGATGAACTGGTTCGCATCGCCCCGCACCGCGGTATAGGGCGTGCGCGCGCCGTCTCCGATCAGGCGCGAAACGCCGCCCACTCCGGTCAGGCTCCAACCGCCGTTAAGGGGGTTGCGGTCGAGATCGTAGGCAAGCGTTGCGACCGTCCCCACCCGGTTCAGGCCCCCACCGGCGCGGAATTGCGGCAAGCCTGTTGCGGCGGCCTGTGCCGGGGACACCGAGAAGTAGTAATCGGCAAAGCTGTCGTCGACGAACTCGGCGCTGACCTGCGCCTGCACGGTGAAGGCCTTGCCGACCAGCGCGCGGTAACCGATCTGCGGCTCGACGATCATCCCATCGTGCGCACCGAGCACGTCGCGGCGCGCCTGTACGCTTACGCTAAGCTGGTCGAAGCGCCGCAGCACATTGGGAAACAGCACCGCGACGTTGCCGCCCAGTTCCAGCGCCGCATCCAGCTTGCCGGCGCGGGCGACAACGGGATCGCCGACGCGGATCGCCCGGTCGTTACGGAAACGCAGCGTCGGCCCGAAGGCGATGCGCGGCTTGGTGCGCGGGGCAAGCGTTGGCTTGGGCGAGACGAGGTCAAGCGTGAAGCCCGGCCCGTTGGGGCTGATCCCCACTCCGCCCACCCGGCCCGCAATCAACGGCAGGGGGAAGGCGATGTAGTCGTCCGAGCCCGCATAGCTCGGCACCAGCCCTGCGGCGAGGCCAAGCGTCGCCCAGGTTTCGTCGAAGACCGGCTTGGCGAACACCAGCGGCGGCGAGCCCGCGGGCTGCGGAAGGGTAGCGGGCTGGACGCTCTCGCTGTCTTCGGCGGTGGTGTCACCTTGCGCGTGCTCTTCCGAGGCGAAGGCAGGCGTGGTCGCGGCAGCGGCGAACCAGGCGGCAAAAGCGAGTGGAGCGAAAGCAAAGCGACGGGCCAAGGTGCGATCCTTTTTCGGGAATGAACGGGTGAGCAAACGCGTGCGCCTCATATCGTTTCCAGGTAATGATGCAACGTCTCAAAATTCTCCCGATGATCCAGCGCGATTGCCCATCGCGCTGGCCTGCCCTAGGGCAGGGGGCGATGCTCGATTCACCGCGAAATTCCGGCGCCGCCCCAGACACTACCGAAGGTGCCACTGCTCACGACGTTCTCATCGTCGGCGGGGGCCTTGCGGGCGGGCTGATCGCCCTCGCGCTTCACCGCCACGCGCCGGGCTGCCGCTTTCTGCTGATCGAGGCCGGGCGGACGCTGGGCGGCCACCACCGCTGGAGTTGGTTCGAGACCGACATCCGCACCAAGGCGCGCGGGCTGATGGCAGGCTTTGCCCTCAATGGCTGGGACGATGGTTACGACATCACCTTCCCAGCCCTTGGCCGAACCCTGCCGACCTCCTACCGCTCGCTCGCCAGCGCCGATTTCCACGCCAAGCTGATCGCCGAACTTCCTGCCGATCGCGTCATGCTCGAAACCAAAGCGGCGAGCCTTGATGCGGCGGGCGTGACGCTGACCGATGGCACACGGATCGCCGCAAGCCGGGTCATCGACTGCCGCCCGTTCAAACCCTCCAAAGCGCTTGCGGGCGGGTGGCAGGTGTTCCTCGGCCAGCACTTCAAATGCGACAAGCCCCACGGCCTCACTCGTCCTGTCATCATGGACGCGAGCGTCGATCAGATCGCGCCTTATGGCAACGGCGAGGCCTACCGCTTTGTCTATGTCCTGCCGCTCTCGCCGGACGAAGTCTTCATCGAGGACACCTACTACGCCGACCAGCCGAAGATGGACGCCGAAGTCCTGAAGGGCCGCGTCGCTGAATATGCGCACCGCAACGGCTGGAAGGGCGAGGTGATCGACCAGGAGGCGGGTATCCTGCCGGTGATCTCGGGCGGTGACTTCAACGCAGCGCTAGCCGAGGTCGCGATCCCGGGTGTTGCGCTCGCCGGCGCGCGCGGGGGCTTCTCGCATCCTCTCACCAGCTACACCCTGCCCTTCGCGGTCGACAACGCGCTTGCCATCGCCGGGCTGATCGCGCGGCGGCCGGAGGTTTCGGGCCAGGAGCTTTCCGCCTTCTGCCAACGCCGCGCCAAGCGCCACTGGCGCGCCACCGCCTATTACCGGATGCTCAGCCGGATGCTGTTCGAAGCTGCCGAGCCGGGCAAGCGGGTGGTGGTGTTCGAACATTTCTACGCGCTTCAGGGCCGGTTGGTCGAACGCTTCTACGCGGGCCGATCGACCTGGCCTGATCGCTTGCGCATCCTAAGCGGCAAGCCCCCCGTAGCTATCCCGCGCGCGATCCGTGCGCTATTTTCCTCTGGCAAGCCACTCAACACGGAGACCCCGGCATGAACGCCGATGCGAAGCTCAACCTCTCGGGCGCGAAAGGCGTAAACCCCGCCCTCGCCGAACGCTATGCCGGGCGCACCGCCTGTGTGATCGGATCGGGCTTCGGCGGCATGGCGCTGGCCGTGCGCCTGCAATCGGTCGGCATCGCTACCACCGTGATCGAAGCGCGCGACAAGCCGGGCGGGCGTGCCTATTTCTGGGAGCGGGACGGCTTCACCTTTGATGGCGGGCCGACCGTCATCACCGATCCGCCGTGCCTTGAAGAACTCTGGGCGCTGACCGGCCACGACATTTCCGAGGATGTCGAGCTGATGAAGGTGATGCCCTTCTACCGCCTCAACTGGCCCGACGGCACCAACTTCGAATATTCGAACGACGAAACCGAACTCAACGCCGAGATCGCCAAGCTCAACCCGGCGGACGTGGCAGGCTATGCCCGGTTCCTCGAATATTCGGCGCGGGTGTACGAAGAAGGCTATCTCAAGCTCGGCACCGTGCCATTCCTCGATTTCAAGTCGATGCTGAAGGCCGCCCCTGCCCTGATCAAGGAGCAGGCGTGGCGTTCTGTCTATTCGATGGTGTCGAGCTACATCGAACACCCCAAGCTGCGCGAGGCCTTCAGCTTCCATTCGCTGCTGGTCGGCGGCAACCCGATGAACACCTCGTCGATCTACGCCCTGATCCACAAGCTGGAAAAGGACGGCGGCGTGTGGTGGGCACGCGGCGGCACCAACCGCTTGATCGCCGGGATGGTGCGCCATTTCGAGCGGCTGGGCGGCACAATGATCGTCGGCGATCCGGTGGTGCAGGTCCACACGCTGGGCACCAAGGCGACCGAGGTCGAGACCAAGAGCGGCTTCAAGCAGCGCTTCGATGCGGTCGCGAGCAACGCCGACATCATGCACTCCTACAAGGACCTGCTCTCGGGCAGCGAACGCGGCAAGCAAATGGCCAAGAGCCTGGGTCGCAAGAGCTTCTCGCCGTCGCTGTTCGTGGTGCACTTCGGGCTTGAGGGCACCTGGCCGGGCATCCCGCACCACATGATCCTGTTCGCGAAGCGCTACAAAGGCCTGCTCGACGACATCTACAAGAACGGCGTCGTGCCGGAAGATTTCGCGATCTACCTCCACCATCCGACCGTGACCGATCCGAGCATGGCGCCTGCGGGCAAGAGCACTTTCTATGCGCTGGTGCCGGTCGCCCACATGGGCAAGATGCCGATCGACTGGGACGAGGTCGGGCCGAAGCTGGAGAAGATGATCCTCGACGAGCTGGAGCGCCGTCTGATCCCCGACATCCACAGCCGCATCATCACCAAGTTCAGCTACGCGCCCAAGGACTTCAAGCAGGACCTGTCGGCCCACATGGGCAGCGCCTTCAGCCTTGAGCCGGTCTTGTGGCAAAGCGCCTACCTGCGCGGCCACAACCGCGACGATGTGATCGACAACTACTACCTCGTCGGCGCAGGCACCCACCCGGGCGCAGGCATTCCGGGCGTGGTTGGGAGCGCCAAGGCGACTGCGGGTCTGATGCTGGAGGATCTGGCGAAGGTGCCTGCGTGATCGTCTGGCTCCTTGTCGCCGCCGCCGCAGGTCCGGCGGCGATGCCGTCGGACTTGGCGCCCGAAGAGCACCAGCCCCAATGGATTGCATTGGCTGTTGACTCAGGAGCACCGGCTTTCCTCGACGTCGCCTATCGGGGCGCCGCAAAGATCAAGGGCAGGACCTATCCGGTCGTGCTGATCCGCACCCTGCGCCCGCCCGCAGCGCAAGCCGAGATCGCCGACACCCTGATCGCGATCGACTGCCAAGCGAATGCCATGTCAGGTCTGGAGGTCAGCTTCACTTCAGCACCCGATGAACGCACCGGCATGAGGGTGAGCAAGAAAGAGACCCTTTCCGTGCCGTTCACCGCTGTCTACCGGCAGAACGAGGCACGCGTCGCACCATTGTTCAAACATGCCTGTGGACCTGACTGGTCGATGAAAGACCCCGAATGAAACGTCTCGCCGTCTATTGCGGCTCGGCCTCGCCCGAGGACCCGCGTTACATCCAGCTCGCCTATGATGTCGGCGCGGAACTCGCCGCGCGCGGCATCGGGCTCGTCTATGGCGGGGGCAAGCTCGGGCTGATGGGCGCGGTTGCCAAGGGGGCGAAGGACAAGGGCGGCCACGTCATCGGCATCATCCCCGAAGCCCTCGTGCGCGCCGAAGTCGCCAATCACGAATGCGACGAACTCGTCACCGTCTCCGGCATGCACGAGAGGAAGCAGCGCTTCACCGACCTCTCCGACGGTTTCGTGACCCTGCCCGGCGGTGTGGGCACGATGGACGAGCTGTGGGAAGCGATCAGCTGGTCGCAGCTGGGCTATCACGCCAAGCCCGTCGGCCTGCTCAACGCTTTCGGCTTCTACGACGATCTGCTCGCCTTCAACGCCAAGATGGCGGAGGTCGGCTTCGTGCGGCCCCAGCACCAGAACATCCTGATCGCGGCGGAGACCTGCGCCGACCTGCTCGCCCGGATGGAGGCCTACCAGCCGCACACCCCGATTTTCCACATGAAGGCTGAGGAGCTGTAAGCTTGGCGACGGCGGTCGATCCTGCCACCCGCGCCGCGCTGGTCGAACATGCGCGGCTGTCGATCAAGCGCGGCTCGCAGAGCTTCTCCGCCGCCGCGCGCCTGTTCGACCGCGAGACCCGCGAGCGCGCCTGGCTGCTCTATGCCTGGTGCCGCCGGGCAGACGACATTGCCGACAATCAGGAGCTGGGCGGAGAACTGGGTGACCAGTCCGACCTTGCCGATCGCCTCGCCCGTATCCGCCGCCTCACCGCGCTGGCTTTCGAGGGCAAGCCGACGGGCGATCCGGCCTTCGATGCGCTGGGCGTGGTCGCCGCTGAGGTCGGCCTCACCCCGCAAATGGCCGAGGACGTGATCGCCGGCTTCCAGCTCGACGCCGAGGACTGGCGCCCGCGCACCGAGGGCGACATGCTGCGCTATTGCTACCACGTGGCGGGCGCAGTGGGCGTGATGATGGCGGTGGTGATGGGGGTTGATCCCAAGGATCAGGAAACGCTCGACCGCGCGAATGATCTTGGCCTTGCCTTCCAGCTATCGAACATCGCGCGCGATATCCTTGAGGATGACGCGGCGGGGCGGTGTTACCTCCCCGAAATCTGGCTGGTCGAGCAGGATATCGAGCCCGGCCAGCACAGCAAGCCGCACCACAGGCAGGAACTCGCCGAGATGGCCGCGCGGCTCGTGGGCTTGGTGGAAAAGCACGAGGCGGCGGCCCGCGTCGGCGCAGCAAGGCTCCCCTTCCGCAGCCGCTGGGCGGTGCTCTCGGCGGCGCGCATCTACGGCGCGATCGGCCGCAAGGTCAGGAAGCGCGGCACGGAGGCGTGGAACAGCCGCACCTACGTCCCGCGCGGCGAGAAGGCATTGTATGGCGTGCGCGCATTCCTTTCGGCGGTGATCAACCGCGAGAAGATGCCCGCGGGCGGGGTCGACTGGGGGATCGCGAATTATCGTCCGAAATCAACCCAGACGTCTCCCCGGACTTGATCCGGGGTCCCGCTGTTCTTCGGCGGCGATAAAGGTAGCGGGGTCCCGGCTCGGGGGCCGCGAAGACGAAGCTGGGAGACGGTTTCCTTTGCAACCAAGCTGGACTAATCCAGCCAGCATGAAAGCCCTCCTCGCCATCACCCTCGTGCTCGCCGCTGCCCCGCTCGCCGCCGAGCCGACCTCCGAACAGGTGGAGGTCATCGCTGCCGCCGATGCTTTCTTCGCCGCACTGCGGAGCGACGACAAGACCGCTCTGGCGCGGGTGATGGAACCCGATGGGGTGATATACGTCCACAACCGGACGGATTCGGCCGCACCCGAGGTGATCGTCGTGCCAGTCGCGAAACACCTCGCGAAGTGGCTAACCTCCCCGACGGGTGTGGACGAGGTGATGGAATACTCCACCGTGCTGGTGACAGGCGACATGGCGCAGGTGTGGGGGCCGTATCGCTTCATTCTGGACGGCGAGACCAGCCATTGCGGGATCAATTCCCTCGGCTTCGTCAAGCGTGCCGAAGGTTGGAAAGTCGCCAACACCAGCTTCACGATGGTGCCGCCCGCCCAATGCGATGCGCTGGGCGCGCCGGAGGCTCCCGCGCAATGATCACCAAACTCCTGATCGCCAATCGCGGCGAGATCGCCTGCCGGATCATGCGCACCGCGAGGGCGATGGGCATTGCCACCGTTGCGGTCTATTCCGATGCCGATGCCAAGGCGCTGCATGTGCGCTCCGCCGATGAGAGCGTGCATATCGGCCCCTCGCCCGCTGCCGAGAGCTATCTGGTAGGCGCGAAAATCATCGCGGCGGCCAAGCAGACCGGCGCGGATGCGATCCACCCGGGCTACGGGTTCCTGTCCGAGAACGCCGACTTCGCGCAGGCGGTGCTGGACGCAGGCCTCATCTGGGTCGGCCCCAAGCCCGCCAGCATCCGTGCGATGGGTCTGAAGGACGCGGCCAAGCAGCTGATGCGCAGCGCGGGCGTGCCGGTGACGCCGGGCTATGATGGCTCCGACCAGTCGGTGGAGCGACTCACCAAGGAGGCCGAGACGATCGGCTACCCCGTGCTCATCAAGGCCGTCGCAGGCGGCGGCGGCAAGGGGATGCGCAAGGTCGATGCTCCGGACGATTTCACCGCTGCGCTCGAAAGCTGCCGCCGCGAGGCCAAAGCGTCTTTCAGCAATGATGAGGTTCTGCTCGAAAAGTGGATCACCTCGCCCCGCCATATCGAGGTGCAGGTGTTCGGCGACAGCCACGGCAACGTCGTCCACCTGTTCGAGCGTGACTGCTCGCTCCAGCGCCGCCACCAGAAGGTGATCGAGGAAGCCCCCGCCCCCGGCATGGACGCGGCCACCCGCCAGAGCCTCTGCGCCGCCGCCGTGCGCGCCGCCAAGGCGGTCGATTACGAGGGCGCGGGCACGATCGAATTCATCGCCGATGCCTCGGAGGGCCTGCGCGCCGACCGCATCTTCTTCATGGAGATGAACACCCGGCTGCAAGTCGAGCACCCCGTCACCGAGGAAATCACCGGGGTCGATCTGGTCGAATGGCAGCTCCGCGTGGCAAGCGGCGAGCCTCTGCCCAAGCGGCAGGATGAGCTGTCGATCAATGGCCACGCGATCGAGGCGCGGCTCTATGCGGAGGACCCGGGACGCGGGTTTTTGCCGAGCACGGGGCGGCTTGAGTGCTTTACCCGTCGCGCTGCTGGCGCTCGGGTAGATACAGGCGTTGCGGAAGGAGACACCGTCTCACCGTTTTATGATCCGATGATCGCGAAGCTCGTTGTGCACGAAGCAGATCGCAGCGCTGCCATCGACTCACTTCTTGAAACGCTCGCCGACATCAATGTGTGGCCCATCCGTTCTAATGCAGGCTTCCTGTATCGCGCTGCGAACGATGGTGACTTCCGGTCGGGTAGCATCGAAACGAGCTTCATTGAGCGCAAAGGCGCAGAACTGATCCCACCCGCCATACCCTCGCAGGAGGCATTGGCTGAAGCGCTCCACGTCCTCCAGTGGAACAGCAATAACTGGGAGGACGAACCGTGGAACGGCGGGTTGCACGGCTTTAGGCTGAATGCCGACAAGCGACCTAGCGCGCACATCATGGTCGACGGTCAGCTTGCGACTGCGCCTCTGGACTATGACGTTCCATCGGGCAGACGCACGGATGAACCCTTGCGGCACCTCGCCCTCGTCAACGAGTTCGGACAAACATATGCTGTGACGCTTCCGCGCCATGACGGCACCGGCCAAGCCTCCGCCGCAGACGGGGCGATCATCGCTCCGATGCCGGGCAAGGTCATCGCGGTCGATGTCAGCGAGGGTCAGGCCGTCACCGCCGGGCAACGGCTGATGGTGCTCGAGGCGATGAAGATGGAACACGCCCTCACCGCGCCCTTTGACGGGGTGGTCGAGGGGCTGACGGTCACCGCGGGCGGGCAGGTGCAGGTCGAGGCGGTGCTGTGCCGCGTGGTGCCGCCTTCCGAATAATCCCGTCACCCCAGCGCAAGCCGGGGCCTAGGGCCTCTTGGTGCAGCGCTTGCCGCTCTAGGTCCCAGCTTTCGCTGGGATGACGAATGGCATAGGGTTGGGGCCGATGGGAGAGGAAATGACCTGGGCCAAGGAACTCGAAGAACTCCGCGCCCGCGAGGCGCTGGCCGAGCAGATGGGCGGCGCGGACAAGGTTGCGCGCCAGCACGGGCGCGGCAAGATGGACGCCCGCGCACGGCTCGCGGCGCTGTGCGACGAAGGCTCCTTCCGCGAGATCGGCAAGATCGCCGGTTCGGCCAAGTATGACGCCAATGGCGACCTCGCGCACGTCACCCCCGCCCCCTTCCTGTTCGGCAAAGCCACCATCAACGGCCGCCCGGTGGTCGCCACCGCCGACGATTTCACCATTCGCGGCGGCGCGGCGGATGCCGGGATCGCGCGCAAGATGGTGCAGGCCGAGATGATGGCGCATCAGCTCAAGCTCCCGATAATCCGCATGATCGACGGGACGGGCGGCGGCGGCTCGGTGAAGACCTTGGAACAGATCGGCGCGACCTATATCCCCGCGGTGCCCGGCTGGGGCGATGTGGTGACCAATCTCGACACCGTGCCGGTGGTGGCGCTGGCATTGGGGCCGACAGCGGGCCTCGGCGCGGCGCGCACGGTCGCCAGCCACTATTCGATCATGGTCAAGGGCCTCTCCCAGATCTTCGCCGCCGGCCCCGCCGTGGTCGATGGGCTGGGCGAGGCCTACAAGGGGGCTGCGGCCAATCACGAGGAGGCCAAGGAGGCCCTCGGCGGATCGGCGATCCACACCAGAAATGGTGTGGTGGATGACGAAGTGGCGAGCGAGGCCGAGGCCTTCGCCCGCGCGCGGCATTTTCTCTCTTTCATGCCCGAATATGTCGGCCAGCCCGCGCGCCGTGCCGCCTGCGACGACCCCGCCGACCGGCGCGAAGAGGCGCTCCTCAGCCTCGTCCCGCGCGAGGAGAAACAGGTCTATTCGATGCGCCGCTGCATGGAGATGCTGTTCGACCACGGCACTGTGTTCGAGATCGGCAAGCACTGGGGCCGCGCCGCGATCACCGCCTT
>JAIYAL010000146.1 GCA_027489095.1 Erythrobacteraceae bacterium | reverse complement strand
GGCGGTGATCGAGGGCGGCGTGAAGGTCGTCGAGACCGCCGGGCGCAACCCCGTTGACCTGCTCCCGCCCTTGAAGGACGCCGGGATCAAGGTGATCCACAAATGCACCAGCGTGCGTCATTCCCTGAAGGCGCAGGACATCGGATGCGACGCCGTGAGCGTCGACGGTTTCGAGTGCGGCGGGCACCCGGGCGAGGATGACGTGCCCAACTTCATCCTGCTTCCCCGCGCTGCTGACGAACTGGAGATCCCCTTCGTCTCGAGCGGCGGCATGGCCGACGGGCGCAGCCTTGTCGCCTCGATCGCGATGGGCGCTGCGGGCATGAACATGGGCACCCGCTTCATCGCCACGAAGGAAGCCCCGGTGCACGAGAACGTGAAGCAGGCGATCCTCGCCGCGTCCGAACTCGACACGCGCCTCGTCATGCGCCCACTGCGCAATACCGAACGCGTCCTCAACAATGCCGCCGTTGAGCGCCTGATCCTCAAAGAGAAGGAGCTTGGCGACGCGATCACCATCCAGGACATCCTGCCCGAGGTCGCCGGGGTTTACCCCAAGATCATGATGGAAGGCACGATGGACGCAGGCGCGTGGAGTTGCGGCATGGTCGCCGGGCTGATCCACGACATCCCGACCTGCAAGGAGCTGATCGACCGCATCATGCTCCAGGCCGAGGAGATCATCGCCCGAATGCAGGCGATGGCGCGCGCCTGACGTCGGCAAACCGTTGCCATCCTGCGCCGGTCCGCGCGCAGCCTAGGTAACCTCCCGCATTTCCGTCGGTGCTGCACTGCGGCACCATGCGCTTTGTCACGCCGAGTCTGGAGGGGTTCGCGTGGCAGCGTGACTGCAAGTGTCCGGGGGGCTGGGATTGGCCTCGCCCGGAAAGCTGGACGGGAAGGCAAGGAATGGATCAGTTCGGAGGCCCGGCTGCGCTGGGCGGTGCCATCACCTGTCTGATGCTCGGGGCGTGGATGCTCGGGCGCTGGCAGAGCGGGCTGGCTGAGGTGGGGAACCGCCGTGATGCCAGCCCCGTTGCTAGCGCACATCCCTATGCCCGAAAGGCGCAGATTGATGGAGGTGCTGTGCCAGTGCACGCGCCGCCCTGCCAGGAGGCCGCGCGCGCGGAGCGCAGCGCCGCGCTCGAGACCGATGCATCCCTGAGTGAGCTCCACGCGGACATCACTGCCTATCGCCTGACGCAGCAAATCCTGTCCGGCGTGGAGGTCGGGGAACTCCGTCTGGCCTGGTCGGCTTCGGGCGAGATCGAGCCCTGCCGTTTTATGGGTATTAGCGGTCGCCCGACCTGCCCCCTGCCCGTCCGGACGACGGAAACGCAGTGCGCCTGCGATTCATGCGCGGCCAAGTGGCGGCACACCCCGCTCCGCGCGGTTCAACCCTCGTCAGAAGCGTCCGCCTTCACCCGCGTGTAGGGAACGAAGTCCTCGAAAAACACCGCGCCCGTGAAGATACGGCTGAAGCGATCGATCGTGGTCGTCTGGTCGAGTCGGCAGAGCTGGGTGGCGCTAAAGCGGTTGGTGATCAGCGTGTCGTTATCGTCGATGCGCTGCGGATCGCGGGTGCGCTGAACGTAAATCGTTTCGCCTGAGCCATAGACATAGGCCGCACCGGAGATGGTTCGGATCGGTTCGCGCGCAAACGTGTTGATGCAGGCAACCGGCGTGCCGGCGACCCTGCCCTTGAGCAGCTTGGCAAGTTTCAGTTCGCCCTTGGTCTGCGGCGCGGCGGCATCGACCTTGGCTTCGGCATCGCTCTGTTCCTGCGCGGCGGCGGGCAGGGTGGCGGCGAGGGTGAGGGCGGCAAGGCTTGCGGCGGCCAGCCTTCGGGTGAGAGCGTAGACTTGGGTCATGGCGCGGTCTCCTTGCAGATATCAAGCATCTCTTGTGCGATGCGATCGCTTAACCTGCGCTGAGCGACTCGCCTAGCGAGGCCCCAGCTTTGCAGGGCCGCCAGCCGCCGAGGCGACATCGGGAAGCCCGGCTTGATCGGCGCCGTCCGCCCCTGCCGTGTCTGCTGCCCCACCGCGCAGCACGAAGCGCCGGTCGCAATAGCCGCAGTCGACGTAGCCGTGCTCGTCGATCTCGAGAAACACGCGCGGGTGGCCGAGCGCGGCGGGACGATATCCCGCGCCACTGCGGATGCCGCTGGCACCGTCGCACATCACGCGAGGGCCATCGACCAGGACGACTTCAGGAGGGGGAATGCTCATGCCCCCGCCGATACAGGCAGCCCCGCGCGAGTTCAATTGCCTTTGCAGCGCGGCTTGCCTAGGCGTGCCCCATGCCAGCCGAGCCCGCCATACGCATCGACAACCTCGTCAAACGCTACGCGCCCTCAAAGGGCGCCAAGGGCGCCACGGTCGAGGGCAAGCTCGCGCTCGATGGGGTCAGCTTCGACGTGCCGGAAGGCTCGATCTTCGGCCTGCTCGGGCCAAATGGCGCGGGCAAGTCGACGCTGATCAACATTCTTGCGGGGCTGGTCAACAAAAGCTCCGGCACTGCAGAGATCTGGGGATTCGACATCGACCGCGATCGCCGCAACGCGAGCCGTTCGATCGGGATCGTGCCGCAGGAGATCGTGTTCGATCCCTTCTTCACCCCCTTCGAGGTGCTCGAGAATCAGGCCGGCTTCTACGGCATTGCCGCCGCATTTCGCCGCTCCGAGGCGCTGCTGGCGGCCGTGCGCCTTGCCGACAAGCGCGACGCCTATGCGCGCACGCTCTCTGGCGGGATGAAGCGGCGGCTGCTGGTGGCCAAGGCGATGGTCCACTCGCCGCCGATCCTGGTGCTCGACGAGCCGACGGCCGGGGTCGACGTCGACTTGCGCCGCCAGCTCTGGGAGCTGGTCAGCCAGCTCAACCGCGAAGGTGTGACAGTCGTGCTTACGACCCATTACCTCGAGGAAGCCGAGGAGCTGTGCGACCGCATCGCGATCATCAATCACGGCAAGGTCATCGCCGATAAGCCGACCCGAGAGCTGGTCGAGATGGCGCGCGAGAAGATCGTCGCGGTTACCGCAGCGGAAGACCTCTCGGCAGCGCCGTCGCACGAAGCTTTCGGCAAGGTCGAATGGGACGGCGCGCGCGCGGTTGAAGTGACCTATGACAAGGACCGCTTGAGCGCCGGCCAGGTGCTCGCGATCCTTCAACAGCGGGGCATCGAAATTGTCGACGTTACGACCCGCGAGGCCGATCTCGAGGATGTTTTTGTCGCGCTCACCGCGGCCAGCCCTGAGACTGGCGGTGCGCAGACTGGGAGCTGATCAGCCGGCGGTGCCGTCGCTCACTTCTTCCTTAAGAGCCCGCTTGCGCCAGCGGCGCCGGGAGATGCGGATGATCGGAGAGCCGCAATGGCGGCACTCGCCGATATAGTCATGACCGTTCCATTTCACATCGTTGCGGTCAGGGTTGTGGCGGTTCAGCAGGCAGGTGGCGAGGCCAAATACAGACATGCGCAAGAGTGTCCTGAAACAGAGGAAATTCCAACGACTTTGCACCCGATTCGCGAGACGTTTCGTTGAACGATTCGCGTTGACGGGCGGAATACCATCATGCTGCAGCGCAACCTAGTGGCAAATACGTAGATTGGCGCGTTCTTAGACAAGCGGCATGACCCTTGCCGAACAGAGAATTGCGAGCCATGGCGCAAGGTATGGCGATCGATGACGCAGTGGGGCAGCCGCATGACGTGCTGGTGATCGGCTCGGGCGCGGCGGGGCTCACCGCAGCGCTTGCCTTGGCCGAGACGCGGCGGGTGCTGGTGCTGGCCAAGGGCTCGCTCACCGGCGGTTCCACCGCTTGGGCGCAGGGCGGGATCGCCGCGGTGCTCGATACGGGCGATACCTTCGAAGACCATATCCGTGACACGATGGTGGCGGGCGCGGGCCTCAATGACCGGGCGACGGTGGAGTTCGTGATCGAACGTGCGCCGCAATCGATCGACCGGCTCTGCGAACTGGGCGTGCCCTTCAACCGCGACGCCGATGCCCTCCACCTCACCCGTGAGGGTGGGCATTCGCACCGCCGGATCGTCCATGTCGATGATGCGACCGGCTGGGCGGTACAGGAAGCGCTGCTGCGCGCCGCCGAGGCCAATCCCAACATCACCCTGCTGCCGGGGCGCACCTGTATCGATCTCGTCACCGATCGCCACCGCGAGCACTTCTCCGCTGCGGGGCGCGTTTGGGGGGTCTATGCTCTCGACGAGGCGACGGGCCGGGTCGAACGCCACGTTGCCCGCGCGACCATCCTCGCCACAGGCGGCGCGGGGCGCGTCTACCAGTTCTCCACCGCCCCGCGCGGCGCGACGGGGGATGGTATCGCGATGGCCTGGCGGGCAGGCGCGCGCGTCTCCAATATGGAGATGATGCAGTTCCACCCGACCTGCCTGTATAATCTCGACGTCAAGAACTTCCTGATCACCGAAGCCGTGCGCGGCGAGGGCGGGCACCTGCTCCACCCCGAAACCGGCCGCCGCTTCATGGTCGATTACGACCCCGAGCGGATGGAGCTTGCCCCCCGTGATGTGGTGGCCCGCGCGATCGACGATCAGATCAAGCGCTTCGGCTTGGATTTCGTGCACTTGGACATCAGCCATCAGCCGGCCGACTTCGTGAGGGGCCACTTCCCGACGATCTACGAGAAGCTGATGGGTTTGGGGCTAGACATGACAGCAGGGCCGATCCCGGTCGTCCCCGCGCAGCACTATACCTGCGGCGGCGTGGTGGTCGGGCTCGACGCGCGCACTGATGTGCCCGGCCTGTGGGCGGCGGGCGAATGCACCGAAAGCGGCCTCCACGGCGCGAACCGGCTGGCGTCCAATTCCCTGCTCGAATGCTTCGTCTTCGGCGAGGCGGCGGCACAGGACATCCTCGCGCGGTGGGACACGCTGGAAACGCCGCCCACGATCCTTCCGTGGGACGAAAGCCGCGTGACGGATTCGGACGAGGAAGTCGTCATCAAGCAGAACTGGACCGAAATCCGCCGCTTCATGTGGAACTACGTCGGCATCGTGCGCACCACCAAACGGCTGGAACGCGCCGCGAGCCGGATCGAACTGCTGAAGCGCGAGGTTGAGGATTATTACGGCGCGTTTCGGGTGACGACCGACCTTATCGAGCTCAGAAACCTGCTGCAATCGGCCGAGCTGATCGTAAGGTCCGCGCTGCGCCGCAGGGAGAGCCGGGGGCTGCACTACACGCTCGATTATCCCGCGCTGGCGGACGAGGCCAAGGATACGGTGCTGGTGCCTTAATCGGCTTCGCCGAGGAATTGCTCGAAAAGGGGGAGCAACTCTGCATAGGCTTCGACGAACCCGTTGTTGCCGCTGTGGCGGGAGGCGCGGCATGCGAAGAACAGTTCGTTTCGCAGGTCGGTCAGGGTCGCGCGCCGTTTCGCAAGCGCTGCGCCTGCACATGCATTAAAGGAGCCGTGCTCCTCGTATCCGTTATACGTCATCGCAAACTCGAAAATGGCCTTGGGATCATCGAGTGGAGGCAAGATTAGGGCGCGGTTCATGCCTGACACCATACCGCAAGCAACCGTGTTATGTCTCGGATGGAAAGGAAACTCGATGCGGAAGCTTCTGACGCTTCTATACCTTGCCGCGCTGCTGCCGGTCGCCGCCGTCGCGGCGCAGGAGCCCGCCGAGCCCGAAAACGCCATCGTCGTCACCGC
>JAIYAL010000152.1 GCA_027489095.1 Erythrobacteraceae bacterium | reverse complement strand
TCATCGTGCTCATGTTGAAGAACTTGAGCTGTTCGAGCGGCCCGCCGTGGAGCTTCTCGATCACGTTCCACGCCTGCGGACCCTGAATCTGGAAACGCCATTCCTTGCGGGTGACGGGCTTGCCCATCGGGCGCATCGGCGAGCGATCATCGAGCTCGATCTCGCAGTCATAACCGCCGGTTGCAGCATGATAGCGCAGCCAGTTCGAAGCCGGCGCGCGGCCGACATAGGTGTAGCTTTCCTCTTCTTCCCAGAACAGGATGCCATCGCCGATCACGTGGCCATAAGGCGTCGTCGGCACATACTGCTTGGCCTTGTTGACCCCCCAGCCCTTCGAGCTGTTGATCATCGTGTCCGAAAGCAGCTTACCTGCATCCTTGCCGCGGATGTAGAGGTTCACCATGTGGTGCGACTGGTCGAACAGGACGGCGCTGTGCTGCCACGCCCACTGCTCCGAACGCCAGTTGGAAAATTCCGGCGCAACCACCGGATAGACATAGGCACCCAGCTGCGAGTTGCGGAGCATGTGGACCGGATTGCCCGCCGCAGCGAGCACCTGTTCAAGATTTTCGGCAGCCATTTCGGCTCTCTCCCTTTCACAAAAATTTGTATGCAACGCATAGTGTTTTTTGTAAGCGACACAAACAGATTTATATGGGAAGGATGCAAATGTCGGGAAACCGGTATATTTTGAAGCTGTCCTGCGCGGACCGCCCCGGACTGGTGGCGAGTGTGACGCGGATTCTGGCCGACAATGGCGGCAACATTCACGAATCGCAGCAGTTCAATGATGAAGACAGCGGTCGCTTTTTCATGCGCGTGGTGTTCACGATTCCGGACGGGGCCGACATCGGCCCGCTGCACGGCGCCTTCGATACCTTCGCACAGGAAAGCGCCCTTACCTGGACGATGCGCAGCACCGCCGAGCGCCGCAAGGTCATGCTGATGGTCTCGAAGTTCGATCACTGCCTTGGCGATCTGCTCTATCGCCAGCGGATCGGCGAACTGCCGATGGAGGTCGTCGGCATCATCTGCAACCACCCGCGCGAGGCGCTGCAAATCTCGCTGGTGGGCGATGTGCCGTTCCATCACCTGCCGATCACGCCCGATACCAAGCCCCAGCAGGAGGCGCAGATCAAGGCGCTGGTGACCGAAAGCGGGGCCGAACTGGTGGTGCTGGCGCGCTACATGCAGATCCTGTCAGACGATCTGGCCGCGTTCCTGTCAGGGCGCTGCATCAATATCCACCACAGCTTCCTGCCCGGCTTCAAAGGCGCCAAGCCCTATCACCAGGCGCACAGCCGCGGGGTGAAGATGATCGGCGCGACGGGGCATTATGTCACTGCCGATCTCGATGAAGGGCCGATCATCCATCAGGATGTCGAGGCGATCAGCCATGCCGACAGCCCCGATGATCTGGTGCGCAAGGGGCGCGATATCGAACGCCGGGTGCTGGCCCGTGCGGTGCATTACCATCTGGAAGACCGAGTGCTGCTGAACGGCAACAAGACGGTCGTGTTCAAGGACTAACGCGAGCGGCGGCCGCGATCAGCGCGGCCGCCACCTCCTGCGGGCGCGACAGATAGGGCGAATGGTCGGCCTCGAGCGTGACCACTTCAGCGCCCGGCACAAGCGCCTGCATCCGGCGCTGGCTGGCAATCGGGATCGTGCGATCCTCGGTGCATTCGATATAGGTACGCGGGCGCGACCCGAAACGGTCGGGTGAGAGCTGCAACGGGGTCGAGCGCGGTCCGTGCGGCTCGGCCACCAGCCGTGCCATGGCGGCAGCCACAAGGTCCGGGGGCGAGAGCTGCGCGAAGACCGGGGCGGCGCGCGATGCATCGATTACCGTCCCGGCACCCTCGAACACCGGGCTGATGATCGCGTCAAAATCGGGATTGGGGCCTTCGATCTGCTTGAACTGCGCACGCGACATGCCATCCGGCAGCATCATCGCGCACAGATAGACCACCCCGTCCATCGCATCCGGGGCAAGCTCCGCCGTCTGGCTCACCACCAGCCCGCCGCGGCTGTGCCCGGCAAGGATCACCGGCTGCTGGCGCGCGCCGCGGCACAGACCAGCAGCGAATTCCGCCCACCCCGCCAGCGTCACCGCACGCAGAGCCGCGCCGTCTCCACCCATGCCGGGCAGGTCAGGCGCGATCACCTCGTGCCCCTCGGCTTCAAGGATCGCGCGCACCGGATCAAAGCACCAGCCGCCGTGCCACGAGCCATGGATCAGGACGAAGGTAGCCAAGCTCAGCCCTCCTGCTGCGCGATCACGACCTTGCCGAACAGATCGGGCGAGGCCTGCCAGGCATAGGCGGCCGGCGCCTCCTCGAAGGCGAAGACCTTGCCGATGGCGGGCTTGATGCCGTGCTGACCGACAAAGGCGTTAAGATCGCGCGCCATCTCGGCCGAACCCACGAAGATGCCGCGCAGGCTCGCGCCTTTTACCATCATCGGCATCGGGCTGGTATCGCCCGCCATGCTAAGCACGCCGATCAGCGCGATTTCTCCGCCGAAGCCGACCGCCTGCATCGATTGCGCGAGCGTGCCCGGTCCGCCGACCTCGACCACGTGGTCAACCCCGCCGCCGCCTGCCAGCTCCGCCGCCTTGCGGCCCCATTCGGGCTCGGCGCGGTAGTTGATCGTCATGTCGGCGCCCAGAGCGACCATGCGTTCCAGCTTGGCGTCGCTCGACGATGTCGCGATAACCCGCGCGCCGGCCGCCTTGGCGAGTTGCAGCGCCAGCACCGATACCCCGCCCGTGCCGATCAGCAGCACGCTGGCCCCCGACTGAAGCGGGCGGATGCCGCAGAACAGCGCGTTCCAGGCGGTCACCCCCGCGCAAGGCAAGGTCGCGGCCTCGGCAAAGGACAGGCTGCGCGCCATCGGCACCACGCCGCGTTCGGGCAGAATGACGGTATCGGCCAGCATCCCGGCGGCCGGCGGCGCCCCCAGCGCATCGCCCATCAGCGGTGTCGGCGGGCCGGAGAGCCAGTCCTGAAAGAAGGTGCCCTGAACCCGGTCTCCCGGCTGGAGGCTGGTCACCCCCTCGCCCACGGCATCGATCACCCCTGCCCCGTCCGATAGCGGCGTGCCCGCCGCAGTCAGCGGGCCGCCGAAATAGGCACCGCGCGCGATCAGCTGGTCGCGGTAGTTGATCGAACAGGCCATCACCCGGATGCGCACCTCGCCCGGCCCCGGCGCGGCGAGCGGCTGTTCGGCCAGATGCAGTTCATCGGCGGACTGGCATCCGGCAGGCACCATCCAGGCACGGTTGAGAGGCGGGCTTATGGCTGTGTCCTTTCGGTCAGGATGGGGGCGCGAGGCCCAGCAGGCGGGCGGCGTTGTCCTTGAGGATGCCCGGCATCACCTCGTCCTTGAAGCCGACCTGCTTGGCCGCCTCGATCCACTTGTCGGGGTGGATCAACGGGAAGTCCGACCCGAACAGCATCTTTCCGCGCAATTGCGTGTTGGCATACTGGATCAGCTGCGGCGCGAAGTATTTGGGGCTCCAGCCCGACAGGTCGATGAACACATTGGGCTTGTGCAGCGCCATCGACAGGCTTTCATCCACCCACGGCCACGAGGGGTGGGCAAGGATGATCTTCATGTCGGGAAAGTCGACCGCGACATCATCGATCAGCATCGGTTGACCCCACTTCAGTCGCACCCCGCCCCCGCCGCGCATGCCCGTGCCCATGCCCGAATGGCCGGTGTGGAAGATCGCCGGGAGCTGGTATTCCGCGATCACCTCATAGATCGGATAGGCCACCCGCTCGGCCGGGTGGATATCCTGCATGATGCCGTGGAACTTGAACCCCTTGACCCCGTAATTCTCGACCAGATCACGCGCCTCGCGCGCACCCAGCTTGCCCTTGCGCGGATCGATCGAGGCAAAGGGGATGCAGATATCGTCATTGCGCGCAGCGATTTCGGCGATCTCGTAGTTCGAGACGCGCTTGGCCCCGATCCCGCTCTCGCAATCGACCGTGAACATGCAGAAAGCGATCTGCTCTTCGCGGAAGATCTCGATGATCTCCGGCATCCTGGGCCGTTCGCGCGGGGCCTTGAAATAGGCGCTGGCGGCATCGAAGAACTTGCCCATCACCGGGTCTTCCGGATCGTGGCACGACACCTCGGCGTGAACGTGGACGTCGATCGCCCGGATTTTGGATAGATCAATCGGCATCGGCACTCTCCTCAGGCAGGCGCCTGACAGGGTCAGGCCGTGCACGAGGCCGGCGGGCAGACAATCGCTGCCCGCCGGCCGATGCACACGATCTGACCGGGATCAGAGCTGCAGAATGACCGACTTGGTTTCGAGGTAAGCCTCGATCCCCGCACGGCCCTGTTCGCGGCCGATACCCGATTCCTTGTAACCGCCAAAGGGCAAGGCGGTATCGATCACCGCATGGCAATTGCCCCACACGGTGCCCGATTTGATCTTGGCGGCCAGCTTGTGCATCGTTGCCACGTCACGGGTCCACACCCCGGCACCCAGACCAAAGCAGGTGTCGTTGGCGGCCTTGGCGACTTCATCGAGATCATCGAACCGCTGCGCCACCACGACCGGCCCGAAGATTTCCTCGCGCACGACGCTCATTTGCGGGTTCACATCGACCAGCACGGTGGGGTTGACGTAATAGCCATCGGCCGTGGGCGCATCGCCTCCCATCGCCACGCTCGCGCCATCGCGCTTGCCGGCTTCGATATAGCCCATCACGCGGTCGAACTGCTCCTTCGAGACCAGCGGCCCGGCGTGGGCTTCGGCATCGAGCGAAGGGCGCGGGGCCCAGAACGGAGCGGTGGCCGCGACGCCTTCGATCACCTGATCGAAGATCGAACGGTGCGCAAACAGACGCGATCCGGCCACGCAGACCTGGCCCGAGTTAAAGAAGATCGCACCCGCCGCGCCCGGCGCGACTTCGGCAACATTGACATCGGGCATGATCACCACCGGCGACTTGCCGCCCAGTTCAAGCGTCACATGCTTGAGCGTGTCGGTGGCATTGCGGTTGATCAGCTTGCCGATCTCGGTCGAGCCGGTGAAGGCGATCTTGTCGACATCGGGATGCTTGACCATGCGGTCACCCGCGGTGTGGCCATAGCCGGTGATGATGTTGACAACGCCCGCCGGGAAGCCGGCCTCGGCCACCAGATCGGCCAGCCGCAACGCGGTCAGCGGGGTCTGTTCGGCAGGCTTGAGCACCAGCGTGCAGCCCGCCGCCAGCGCCGGCGCGATCTTGAGGCAGGCCATCAGCAGCGGGAAGTTCCACGGCACGATTTGCCCGCACACACCCACCGGCTCGCGCAGGGTGTAGCCGAACACCGTACCCGTGGGCATGGTGTAGGGCTGGATCACCTCGCCGCTGATCTTGGACGCCCAGCCCGCCATGAAGCGCAGCTGGCTGATCGCGCCGGGAATATCGACCGCAGCCGCCATGCCCTTGGGCTTGCCATTGTCGATCGCTTCGATCTCGGCGAATTCATCGGCGTGGGCTTCGAGCAGGTCGGCAAAGCGGTGAATGATGCGTTCGCGCGCATTGGGGGCAAGACCGGTCCAGCGGCCATCGTCGAAGGCGGTGCGCGCAGCAGCAACCGCACGATCAACATCGCGATCAGACGCATCGGCGATGCGGGTGATTTCCTTGCCGCTCGACGGGTCTTCGACGCCGATGGTCGCGCCGTGCGAGGATTCAACCCATTCGTTGTTGATGAACAGGCGGGGGCCGCGCGCCAGGAACGCCTTGATGGCATCCGAATATTCGCGCTGACGGTAATCAATCGGGGTCATGTCGGTCATTGCTTCTTCCTCTCGCACACCCGCCGGGCCGTCTTGCGCAACCACGAATCGGGCAATTTTCGTTTGCGTTGCTTACAAACATAATCGCGGCCTCAGCGCAATTCCAGACCCTTCGTGCGTTGGCACAAAAGATGGCGCGGCGTTGACCTCGGCTCGCGATTTTGTATGCGAGGCATACAACAAGGAGAGGGAAATGCCAGCTCGAATCATCGATGGCCGCGCGCTTGCCAAGGCGATGCGCGGAGGCTTTGTCACCCGGATCGAAGCGCTTGGAGCAGAGGGCGTGACGCCGGGGCTGGCAGTGCTGCTGATCGGCGATGATCCGGCCTCGGCGGTCTATGTCGGGCGAAAGGTCAAGGCCTGCGCCGCGGTCGGCATCGCGTCCTTCACCGAAAGGCTGCCCGCCAGCATCAGCAATGCCGAACTGCTGGGCCGGATCGTCGAACTCAACGCCGATCCCGCGATCCACGGCATCCTCGTGCAGCTGCCCCTGCCTGCGCATATCGATATGGCGCGGGTGCTGGAGACGATCTCGGCCGACAAGGACGTGGACGGCTTCCACCTCTACAATGTCGGCGGGCTGGTGACAGGAACCACGGTGTTTTCGCCCTGCACGCCTTACGGGGTGGTCAAGCTGCTCGAATACGAGAACATCCCGATCGAAGGCCAGAACGTGGTGGTGGTCGGCGCGAGCAATATTGTCGGCAAGCCGATGGCGCTGATGCTGATGGCGCGCGATGCGACCGTCTCGATCTGCCACGCCAAGACCCGCGATCTGGCGCAATACACAATCCTCGCCGATATTCTGGTGGTCGCCGCCGGGGTGCCGCGCCTGATCGTGCCGCAGATGATCAAGCATGGCGCGGTGGTCATCGATGTCGGGATCAACCGCCTGCCGGATGGTTCGATCACCGGAGATGTCGATTTCGAGGGCGTCAGCCAGAAGGCATCGGCGATCACCCCCGTTCCGGGCGGAGTCGGACCGATGACGGTGACGATGCTGCTCGACAACACCATCCGTTCGGCCGAACGCGCCCATGCGCTGCACCGGCATTGAGCCCCTGCAAGGGTGGTAAAGGGCTGACAATTCGCTTCACCTTATAGCGCGGCCTGCCTTCCGATTTGAGCGGGCGCGCAACGATCCGTAAGCGGGCGCTATGGACACACCTTTCACCCTGATCGGTTACGGCGAGGCCGGGCGCAGCTTTGCGCAGGGCGGCGCGTGGGGTGCCGGGGCGCAGGTGTTCGATATTAAACCGGTGGTGCAGGCCTGTGCCGATGATGGCGTCACCGGCTGCGCAAGTCTCGCCGAAGCGCTCGCCGGATCGGGGGCTGCGCTCAGCCTTGTCACCGCCGATCAGGCGCTGATCGCCGCCGGGCAGGCGGCAAGCCCGCTGCCACCCGGGGCGCTGTTTCTGGACATGAATTCGGTCGCCCCGCAGACCAAGCAGCAGGCCGCCGAGGTGATCGCGGCGGCGGGCGGAGCCTATGTCGATGTCGCGATCATGGCTCCGGTCAACCCGGCGCGCCTTGCCGTGCCGTTGCTGCTGAGCGGCCCCGATGCCCCCCGCGCCGAGGCCTTCCTGCGCGCGCTCGGCTTCACCAACGCCAGCGTGGTCGGCGATCAGATCGGCACGGCATCGACGATCAAGATGCTGCGTTCGGTGATGTACAAGGGGATCGAAGCGCTCACCGCCGAATGCCTGATCGCCAGCGCCCGCGCCGGGGTGACCGAGGAGGTGATCGCTTCCTTCGGCGAGGGCTGGGCGCAGGAGGCCAATTACCGGCTCGACCGGATGATGGTCCACGGCGCCCGCCGCGCGGCAGAAATGGCCGAGGCGGTCAAGACGCTCGAAGCCCTCGGCGTGCCCGCGCTCCTGACCGGCGGCACCGTGCAGCGGCAGGCAGCCATCGGCGCGCTGAACGTGGGCGAGCCGCCGGCAACGCTCGCCGAAAAGCTGGAAAGGCTGACCTCCCAATGACCATGATCATCGATTGCCACGGCCACTACACGGTCCTGCCGCGCGCGCATGACGAATGGCGCGAGGCGCAGAAGGCTGCCTTCAAGGCCGGAACGCCGTGCCCGCCCTACCCCGAGATCTCCGACGACGTTATTCGCGAGACGATTGAATCGAACCAGCTGCGCCTGCTGAATGAGCGCGGCGCGGACATGACGATCTTCTCCCCCCGCGCCAGCGCGATGGCCCCGCATGTGGGCGATCAGTCTGTCGCAGTGAAGTGGGCGCAGGTCTGCAATGATCTGATCGCCCGCGTTGTCGGCCTCTATCCTGATACCTTTGCGGGCGTGTGCATGCTGCCGCAATCGCCCGAGGCCGACATGACCAGTTCGATTGCCGAGCTGGAACGCTGTGTCACCCAGCTCGGCTTCATCGGCTGCAACCTCAATCCCGATCCGGGCGGCGGGCATTTCAAGCATCCGCCCCTGACCGACCGGTTCTGGTATCCCTTCTACGAGAAGATGGTGGAGCTTGACGTCCCGGCGATGATCCACGTCTCGGGCAGCTGCAATCCGGCGATGCATGCGACCGGCGGCTATTACATTGCCGCCGACACCATCGCCTTCATGCAATTGCTGGAAGGCGACCTGTTCGCCGATTTCCCGACCTTGCGCTTCATCATCCCGCACGGCGGGGGCGCGGTGCCCTATCACTGGGGGCGCTATCGCGGGCTGGCCGACATGCTCAAGAAGCCGGCGCTCGACAGCCATCTGATGAACAACATCTTCTTCGATACCTGTGTCTATCACCAGCCGGGGATCGATCTGCTGGCCGATGTGATCGACAACAAGAACATCCTGTTCGGCAGCGAAATGGTGGGCGCGGTGCGCGGGATCGATCCGACCACGGGCCATTATTTCGACGACACGAAGCGTTATGTCGATGCGCTCGATATCAGCGAGGCCGAACGGAACATGATCTTTGAAGGCAATGCCCGCCGGGTGTTCCCGCGCCTTGATGCACAATTGAAGGAGAGAGGCCTGTGACCAACGCATCGCCCCGCCAGAACATCCACGAATATCTGGCCGAGCTGGAAGACATCCCCGGCACCCGTGTCTTCACCGCCGCGCGCGCACGCAAGGGGTACTGGATCAACCAGTTCGCCATGAGCCTGATGAAGGCGGAGAACCGCGAGCGCTTCAAGGAGGATGAACGCGCCTACATGGATGAATGGGCGATCTCGGAAGAGGCCAAGGCGGCGCTGCTGGCGCGCGATTACAACGCGCTGCTGGATCTGGGCGGGAATGTCTATTTCCTCGCCAAGCTGTTTTCCACCGACGGTCTGCCCTTCGCCGAAGCGGTCAGCACCATGACCGACATGAGCTGGCCCGAATACCGCCAGATGATGCTTGACGGCGGCCGCTCGCCCGAAGGCAACCGTTCCATCAAGGGAGGCTACTGATATGGCCCGCATTACCGCTGGTGTCGGCTCCAGCCATGTTCCGCTGCTGGGTGTCGCAGTCGATCAGGGCAAGTGGCAGGACGATTACTTCGGCCCGATCTTTGCCGGCTATGAATGGACCCGCGAATGGGAACGCCAGCAAAAGCCCGATGTGGTGATCCTAGTCTATAATGATCACGCATCGGCCTTCGATGCCAGCATCATCCCGACCTTTGCGATCGGCTGCGGCGAGAAGTACAAGCCCGCCGATGAAGGCTGGGGTCCGCGTCAGGTGCCTGATGTCGAAGGCCATCCCGATCTCGCCTGGCACATCGCCCAAAGCCTGATCCTCGACGATTTCGACATGACCATCATCAACGAAATGGACGTCGACCACGGGTTGACAGTGCCGCTCAGCATGATGTTCGGCCAGCCCGAGGCATGGCCCTGCAAGGTAGTGCCACTGGCTGTGAATGTCGTGACCTATCCCGTCCCCTCGGGCAACCGCTGCTGGGCGCTGGGCGAGGCGATTGCGCGGGCGGTGGAAAGCTTCCCGGAAGATCTCAACGTGCAGATCTGGGGCACGGGCGGGATGAGCCACCAGTTGCAAGGCCCGCGCGCCGGGCTGCTCAACCGCGAATGGGACAACCGCTTCCTCGACCTGCTCGAAGCCGATGATGATGCCGTGCGCTTCATTCCGCATATCGAATACCTGCGCGAGACCGGGAGCGAAGGGATCGAGATGGTGATGTGGCTGATCATGCGCGGCGCGCTCGGCCAGCGGGTCAAGCGCCTGCACCGCCATTATCACATCCCCTGCAGCAACACGGCCATCGGCCACATCGTTCTGGAGCCCTCCGCATGAGAATTGCCCTCGCCGGCGCGGGTGCCTTTGGCGAAAAGCACCTTGATGGCCTCAAGCTGATCGAAGGCGTGGAGATCGTCTCGATCATCAGCCGCCGTCTCGAACAGGCGCAGGAAGTGGCCGCGAAGTATGGCGCAATCCACGCCTCGACCGAACTGGACGATGCGCTCGCCCGCGATGATGTGGATGCGGTGATCCTGTGCACCCCCACGCAGATGCACGCGAGCCAAGCCATCGCCTGCATGGACGCGGGCAAGCACGTGCAGGTCGAAATCCCGCTGGCCGACAGCTGGGCCGATAGCGAGGCGGTGCTCAAGAAGCAGCAGGAAACCGGGCTCGTCTGCATGGTCGGGCATACGCGGCGCTTCAATCCCTCGCACCAATACGTGCACAACCGCATCAAGGCGGGCGAATTCAACGTCCAGCAAATGGACGTGCAGACCTATTTCTTCCGCCGCCAGAACATGAACGCCAAGGGCCAGCCGCGCAGCTGGACCGACCATCTGCTGTGGCACCACGCGGCCCATACGGTGGACCTGTTCGCCTATCAGGCGGGCAAGATCGTCAAGGCCAATGCCATCGAAGGCCCGATCCACCCGGACCTCGGCATTGCCATGGACATGTCGATCCAGCTCAAGAGCGAGAGCGGCGCGATCTGCACGCTCTCGCTCTCGTTCAACAACGACGGCCCGCTCGGCACCTTCTTCCGCTACATCGGCGACACCGCGACCTACATCGCGCGCTACGATGATCTGGTGAACGGGCGGGAAGAACCGATCGACGTCAGCGGCGTCGATGTCAGCATGAACGGCATCGAACTCCAGGACCGCGAATTCATCGCCGCGATCCGCGAAGCGCGCGAGCCGAACAGCTCGGTGGCGCAGGTGCTCGATTGCTACCGCGTGCTGGGCGAGCTCGAACGGCAGCTTGCAGCGTGATGCGGAGTCTCGGCAACC
>JAIYAL010000205.1 GCA_027489095.1 Erythrobacteraceae bacterium | reverse complement strand
TCCACGAAACCAAGCTGATCGTCGACCTGCTCTATGAAGGCGGCATCGCCAACATGCGCTATTCGATCTCGAACACCGCTGAATATGGCGACATCACCACCGGGCCTCGCATCATCACGGATGAAACCAAGGCCGAGATGAAGCGCGTTCTGGCCGACATCCAATCGGGCCGCTTCGTGAAGAACTTCGTGCTCGACAACCGCGCCGGTCAGCCCGAGCTGAAAGCCGCGCGCAAACAGGCCGCCGCCCACCCGATCGAGCAGACCGGCGAGAAGCTGCGCGCCATGATGCCGTGGATCGCGGCCAACAAGCTGGTCGACAAGGCGAAGAACTGACGGGATCGCCAGCGCGGCAACCTGCTGGAACCATCGCGGCGCATCGGGTATTGAGCTTCTGAATCCACAGGAGTCCAATCCCGATGAACCGCAATACCCTTGCCGCTGCCGCCACCCTCGCCCTCGCGGTCACCGCCACCGCGCTCGCTCCTGCCCTCACTGCGCAAGGAGCCCCGCCGCAGGTGCCCGGTGCGCAGGATCCGTCGCGGGTCACCGCCGGCACCTACGCGGCCGATCCCAACCACTCGCTGATCGGCTGGGAAGTCAACCACTTCGGCTTCAACGATTACTATGGTCTGTTCGGCGATGTTGCCGGAACGCTGGTGATCGATCCGGCCAATCTTTTGGCCGCCAAGGTCGACGTGACCATCCCCGTCGCCAATGTCACCACCGCCAGCAAGGGTCTGACCGATCACCTGCTGCGCGCGGGCAAGGACGGCGGCAAGCCCGACTTCTTCGGCCCAGCCCCCGCCCCCGCCCGCTTCGTCTCGACCGCAGTGACGGTCGATGCCAAGGACGCTACCAAGGCCACGATCACCGGCGACCTGACGCTGAACGGCGTCACCAAGCCCGTCACCTTCGAGGCCGAATTCACCGGCGCGGGCAACAATCCTTTCAACAAGAAGGCAACCATCGGCTTCGAGGCCGAAACCAGCATCAAACGCTCCGATTTTGGCGTGAACTACGCCATCCCCTTCGTCAGTGACGAGGTGGAACTCGACATCAGCGTCGCCTTCGAAAAGCAATGAAACCCAAGCTCTCCCTCCCCATTGGGAGGGAGAGCCTGATTCTGGCCCTTATCGCATCAGCGCAAACGCGGTGCGAAGCTCCTTCACGAACGCTTCGGGCTGCTCCCACGCGGCAAAGTGCCCGCCTTTGGCCATCTCGCCCCAGTGGACGATGTTCGGGCAATAGGGCTCCATCCAGCGGCGCGGGGTGGGCAGGATTTCCTTGGGAAACGCGCTCGCCGCCACCGGCATGGCAATCTGCGTCATCGGCGAAAGCTTGAAGCTCTCCCAATAGAGCCGCACCGAAGAAGCACCCGCCGCCGTCAGCCAGTAAAGCATGATATTGTCGAGCATGGCATCGCGGCTAAGCGCGTCTTCTGCGCGGCCGTCATTATCCGTCCAGGCCCACATCTTCTCGTAGATCCAGCCCGCCAGCGCGACAGGCGAATCGACCAGCGCGTAGCCGATTGTCTGGGGCCGCGTGGATTGCTGCTTGGAATAACCCGAATCCCAGTCCTGATAATGCTGGAGCGCGCCCAGCACCTTGAGCACTTCGGGCGAGGGATTGGCGAGGTCTTCGGGCAAAGGCGGGGCGAGCGGCATGTTGAGGTGGATCCCCGCGCAGCCCGCCACCGCCTGCTGGCCGATCTGCGAGGTCACCATCGCGCCCCAATCGCCGCCTTGCGCAAACCAGCGCGCATAGCCCAGCCGCGCCATCAGCACGCCCCACGCGCGGGCGATGCGCTCGACGTTCCAGCCATGCCGCTCCGGCTTACCCGAAAGACCGTATCCCGGCAGGCACGGGATCACGAGGTGGAACGCATCCTCGGCGCGACCGCCATGCGCTTGCGGGTCAGTCAGCGGGCCGACGCATGCGCGAAATTCGAGGATCGAACCCGGCCAGCCATGCGTCAGGATCAGCGGCGTCGCGTTCTCATGGCGGGAACGGACATGCAGGAAGCGGATATCCAGCCCGTCGATCGTGGTGGTGTAGAGCCCGGTTTCATTGAGCCACGCCTCGCACGCCCGCCAATCGTAGCCATGCCGCCAATAGCCGACGAAATCCTGCAGCGCGGCAAGCGGCACCCCCTGCGACCAGTCATCCACCACCTCGCGCTCGGGCCAGCGGGCATTGTCGAGCCGCGCGTTCAGATCATCGAGCGCGGCTTGCGGCACGTGGTAGGCAAACGCCTCGATAGCTTCGGACATGACCTCGCTCCTCCCCATTCACTTTGGACAAGCTCCGCCCACTTCACCATCAATTTGTTGCGTGAATGCGGCTTTGAACGGCGGTCAGCGGCGGCCCTGCCCTCGCCCGCGCGGGGCACCCCCATCCATCTGCGACGATGCGCAACCGGGCATCCGCATCGCTTGCCAGAAGCCAAAACCCACCTCTCGACTTGGTCCCGACAATCGGGCAGGCGTGTCGCCACGATGCGCCTCTCCGATTGCCACAATATCGACGATTTCCGCGCGCTGGCGAAAGCCCGGCTGCCCTTCCCCGTGTTCGATTACATCGACGGCGCAGCCGATGACGAATTGACCAAGGCGCGCAACACCGCCGCCTTTGCGGGCGTCGATCTCGTTCCGGACGTGCTCGCGGGCGTGGAGACCATCGACACCTCCTGCACCATCCTTGGCCGCAAGTCGGCCCTGCCGCTGATGCTCTCGCCCACCGCCGTGCAGCGCGCCTTCCACTGGCAGGGTGAGACTGCGGTCGCCAAGGCCGCCGAGACATTTGGCCTGTGGTTCGGTATTTCGAGCCTCGCCACCCGCTCGATTGAAGAAATTGCCGCGCTCACCAGCGGGCCCAAGCTGTTTCAGCTCTACGTTCACAAGGACAAGGGCCTCAACACCAGCATGATCGAACGCTGCCAGGCAGCCAAGTTCGATGCGCTGGCGCTGACGGTCGACACCATCGTTTCGGGCAAGCGCGAGCGGTGCCTGCGCAGCGGCTTCACGACCCCGCCGCGCTTCACCCCGGCCAGTCTCGTAAGCTACGCCGCCCGCCCGCGCTGGACGCTCGATTATGTGCTGCGCGAGAAATTCCGTCTCCCCAATCTTGACACCCACGTCAGCGAGGGGAGCGGCAAGGCGGTGAGCATCGCCGAGTATTTCAACACGATGCTCGATACCGCGATGGATTGGGACACGGCCGCCGCGATCCGCCAGCAATGGGGCGGCACCTTTGTGCTGAAGGGCGTGATGAGTGCAGGCGATGCGCGTCGCGCGGTGGAGATCGGCGCGGATGCGATCATGATCTCGAACCACGGCGGCCGCCAGTTGGACGGGAGCCGAGCGCCCTTCGATCAACTGCCTGAGATCGTTGACGCTGTCGGCGGCGAGATCGAGATCATCTGCGACGGCGGCGTGCGGCGCGGCACCCATGTCCTCAAGGCGCTGTGCACCGGCGCGACCGCCGCTTCGGGAGGGCGGCTCTATCTTTACGCACTGGCTGCGGCTGGTCAGGTTGGGGTCGAACGCGCGCTGGGCATCCTCAAGGACGAGCTGGAGCGGGGCATGAGGCTGATGGGCGTGACGACCATCGACCAGCTTACCAGCGACCGCCTGCGCCGCCGCAGCTAAAGCCCACCTCACCCAGCAAATGCGACAGGGAAAGGCACGAATGTCATAAACCGGTAACGCAAAACGCGTTTTGACAGCCTTGCCTCATTTTACGGAAAGTCACATCATGATCACCAGCCCGCGCGCGCTTCTCCTGCCTCTCTTGGCCATCGCTCTGGCCGCCTGCGGGAGCGATGCGAAGCCGTCCGGCAACGATTCCGAAAGCTTTGCCGCACGCCTCAAGGCGGGCGAGGCGACACCGCCTGCCAACCCCGCGTCGGTTCCTGACCCTGCTGCCACGGCCACCCCGCAAATCGCGCAGACGCTCCCCGGCGCGGCCCCTGGCGCCTTTGCGCGCGGTACCCTTACCGATCCGGCCTCGGCCAAGTGCGGCGCCCCCTTGATGGCGCCGTTCATGGGCAAGCTTGCTGATCAGCCGACCCGCGCGGCCATCGCGCAGACGCTGGGCCGCACCGACAGGCTGCGCTTCGTCGCCTTTGGCAGCGAGGCAAACGTCAATCCCGATCCGACCAACCCGCGCCTTTCGCTGATGCTTGACGCGCAAGGGATCATCCGCGACGCGCGCTGCGGTTAGCACGAGGCCCCGCGGCCCGGGTCAATCCCGGCTTGCACCGCGCGCAATAATCGGCAAAGACCCGCGAGATGACACGGAACGGACTTACGCTGCTTCGACTTATGCGCCCTTGGGCGTAGGGCTCCGCGCGTAACCGGCGCGAGCGGCCCTCTCCCAAGGGTAACCGCCGCAGCCTTCCCTCACCTATCCGTGACGAGCCTCATTCCATGACCATGCTCAAGCAGCCTTCCGTCAAGTATCGCCCCTTCGGCCAGATCGACTTGCCGAACCGCCAGTGGCCCTCCCGCCTGATCGAGCGCGCACCGCGCTGGCTCTCGACTGACCTGCGCGATGGCAACCAGTCGATCATCGATCCGATGGACGCGGTGAAAAAGCGCCGCTTCTTCGATCTGCTGGTCGAAATCGGCCTCAAGGAGATCGAGGTCGGCTTCCCCAGTGCCGGGGCGACCGAGTTCGATTTCATCTCCGGTCTCGTGACATCCGATGCGATCCCGGAGGACGTGATCGTGCAGGTGCTCACCCAGAGCCGCGAAGACCTGATCCGCACCAGCTTTGCCAGCCTTGAAGGCGCGCGGGCGGCGATCGTGCATCTTTACAACGCGGTCTCGCCCGCTTGGCGCGACATCGTGTTCCGCATGAGCCGCGAGGAAGTGAAGGCGATCGCGGTGGCCGGCGCCAAGGTGATGCGTGATGAAGCGGCGCGCTATCCGGGCACCGACTGGCATTTCCAATATTCACCGGAAACCTTCTCGACCGCGGAATTGGACTTCTCCATCGAGGTCTGCGCGGCCGTGATGGAGGTGCTTGCCCCCACGCCCGAACACCCGATCATCCTCAACCTGCCCGCTACCATCGAAGCGGCCACGCCCAATATCTATGCCGACCAGATCGAGTATTTCGGGCGGCACCTGCCGAACCGGGAAAGCGCTGTCCTGTCCCTCCACACCCACAATGACCGCGGCACCGGCGTTGCGGCGGCGGAATTGGGGTTGATGGCGGGCGCCGACCGGGTCGAGGGCTGCCTGTTCGGCAATGGCGAGCGCACCGGCAATTGCTGCCTCGTGACAATGGCACTCAACCTCTACACCCAGGGCGTTGATCCCGAACTCGATTTTTCGGAGATCGACCGGGTGATCGAGACGGTCGAGTATTGCAACGACCTCCCGGTGCACCAACGCCACCCCTATGGCGGCGAACTGGTCTACACCGCCTTTTCCGGCAGCCATCAGGACGCGATCAAGAAGGGCTTCGAGGCGCGCGAGACGCAGAACGACGAGGCTTGGCGCGTGCCCTACCTGCCGATCGATCCGGCGGATCTGGGGCGCAGCTACGAAGCGGTGATCAGGGTCAATTCGCAATCCGGCAAGGGCGGCTTTGCCTGGGTGCTTGAGAAGGATCAGGGCCTCAAGCTGCCCAAGAAAATGCAGGCCGACTTCTCGCGCCACGTGCAGGCGATGGCCGACGAACTGGGCCGCGAATTGAACGCGGGCGATATCTGGGACGCCTTCCGCCGCGCCTATCACGTCAAGATCCATCCCAAGCACTTCCAGCTCGTGCGCTATGAAGAAAGCCGCGCTTCGGACGGCACGCGCATCTTTGCTGGCACCATCGCGGTCGCCGGGCAGGAGCAGAGCGTCTCTGGGCGCGGCAACGGGCTCATCTCGAGCGTGATGGGCACCTTGCGCGAGGCCTTCGGGGTCGAACTCGAAGTGACCGATTACACCGAGCACGCGCTCGGCGCCGGGACGGACGCGCGCGCGGCCGCCTATCTTGAATGCCGCGCGCCGGACGGGCGCACCATCTGGGGCTGCGGGATCGACGAGGACATCGCCACCGCGAGCGTGCGCGCTGTGCTCTCGGCGGCGAATGCGGCGGTGGCAGCCTAGGACAATTGACCGCTGGCACCGCCCGCAGGTGGTGATATGCTCTGCCTCGTGCCCGCACAGGCGCGAGGGAGAGGGACCTGTTTTATGCGCAAACTGATGATGGCCGCCTTCTTGCTGGGCAGCTCGCCGCTCGCGGCCCAGATCGCCACGCCCGAACGGCCCGTGACCGATCCCAAAAGCGTGACCTCGCCCGTCAACCCCGAAGCGCGCGCGGTGCCGCTTGTGGATATCGGCAGTTCGCGCACCTCCGCCGGCGTCACCTGGAGCGCGGACGGCAAGGCGATCTTCTTGTCGACCAACCTCACCGGGCGCTTCAACATCTGGCGCACCGATCCGCACGGCAGCTGGCCGTTGCAGATGACCCAGTCGGACGACGTGCAGGGCGGGCTCACCGCCTCGCCTGACGGCAAATGGCTCTATTTCCAGCAGGACAAGGGCGGGAACGAGTATCACGACATCTACCGCGTGCCGGTCAGCGGCGGCGCGGTCGAGCAGATCACCCGCACCCCCGACATCGCCGAGCGCGGCCTCGTGCCCGGCGGTGTGGACGGACTGATGGCGCTGTCGGTCAAAACCAAGAGCGAGGCGCAGGCGAACCTCGCGGTGCTGGCTCCTGACGGCACGATCCGGGTGCTGACCAAGGAGGCCGACCCCGCCTTTTCATGGGCGCCGCAGGTCTGGGCCGATAATGGCAAGACCCTTTACGCCAACCGCGACAATATCGATTCCACCACGACCGAGGTCTGGCGCGTCGATGTCGCGACCGGCAAGGCGACCCGGTTGCTGGGCGCGGACAAGACCATCTACGCGGTTGCCGACATCAGCCCCGATGGCAAGTGGCTGGCGGTCACCACCGATGCCGAAATCGGCCGGCCGCGCGCTGGGCTCTACAATCTCGCGAGCGGCCAGTGGACATGGGTGGGGCCCATCCCCTGGGACCAGTCGGCGATCCGCTTCACCCGGGATGGCAAGGCCCTGCTGGTCGAAAGCAGCGACGACATGCGCAGCAAGCTTGAACTCTACGATCTGGCCAGCGGCACGCAGACGCCGCTGAAGCTGCCCGGAGGGCTCAATTTCGCGAGCGGCAGCGATGCCCGCTCGCCCGACGGACGCTCGCTGCTGGTGACCAACATGGGGGCCAACGTCGCGGGCGAACTTAGCCGCTACGATCTGGCGACTGGCAGCCTCACCCGGCTGACCAATTTCGCCGTCGCGAGCCTCAGGCCCGAGGCGCTCGCCACATCGCAGATGGTGACCTTCAAGAGCTTCGACGGCACGCTGATCAGCGCGCTGGTGACGATGCCCGCGAACCTGAAGCGCGATGGCTCCAACCCGGCGATCGTCATCCCGCACGGCGGCCCGACCGGCCAGAGCACCGACAGCTTCAACACCGCCGCCGCCGCGCTGGCGAGCCGCGGTTATGTCATCATCCAGCCCAACTTCCGCGGCTCGACCGGCTACGGCAAGGAATTCCAGGCGGCCAATTACGATGATATGGGCGGGGGCGATCTGAAGGACGTGATCGAAGCCAAGCGCTTCCTTGTCGCCAGCGGCTATGTCGATCCCAAGCGGGTCGGGATCTACGGCGGCTCCTACGGCGGGTTCATGACGCTGATGGCGATCGGCAAGGCCCCTGACGAATTCGCCGCTGGCGTGCAGCTGTTCGGGATCATCAACTGGCGCACCATGTACCGGGATATGGACGAGGTGCTCAAAGCCTATCTGCGCAGCCTGATGGGCACGCCCGAGGACAATCCCACGGGCTATGACCGCGCCTCGCCGCTGACCTATATCGCCAACGCCAAGGCGCCGCTGCTCAGCCTCCAGGGCGAGAATGACATCCGCGTGCCGCGCGGGCAGGCGCAGGAGGTGGCCGATATCCTCAAGGCCAAGGGCAACATCGTCGAGACGGTGTTCTACCCGGCCGAGGGTCACGGCTTCCGCAAGCGCGAAAACCAGCTGGATTCGCTGCGCCGCACGGTCGAATGGTTCGACACCTATCTGAAGCCTGCGGCAGGCGAGGCCGCGAAGTGAGCGAGGCGGCGCGCATGAGCGAAGCCATTATCGAGCCTGATCTGCCGATCATCGACCCGCACCACCACCTGTGGGATCTGCGGCCGATGCTGCCGATGTTCCCCGCGCCGCGCCATCACTTCATCGCCGGGCTGGTCGATAATGCCTATTACACCTTCGATCAGCTCCGCGCGCACCTCACCAGCGGCCACAACATCATCGGCACGGTCTTCATGGAATGCGGCGCGTTCTACAATAGCGCCTATGGCGATGCGCTGAAGCCGGTAGGCGAGATTGAATTCGTGAACGGCGTCGCGGCGCAATCGGCTTGCGGGCTCTACGGGCCGGGACGGGCGTGTGCCGGAATTGTCGGCCATGCCAACCTGATGCTGGGCGCTGAGGCGGGCGCGGTGCTGGATGCGCTCCACGCCGCTGCGCCGCGCCGCTTCAAGGGCATTCGCCATGCAGGCGCATGGGATGCCGATCCGGAAGTGCTCGGCCCGGCGTTCCACCACCCCCAAGGCCTTTACCGCGACGCGACCTTCCGCGCGGGCTTTGCCGAACTGGGCAAGCGCGGCCTGACCTTCGATGCCTGGCTGCTTGAGCCGCAGCTCCCCGATCTCATCGATCTGGCCCGCGCCTTTCCCGATCAGCCGATCTGCCTCGACCATTGCGGCACGCCCGTGGGGGTCGCGAGCTACAAGGGGCGTCTGCCCGAGCGGTTCGACGAATGGCGCAGCAACATCCGCGAATTGGCGCGGTGCCAGAACGTGGTGGTGAAGCTTGGCGGGCTGGCCATGGCGTTCTGCGCGCTGCCCGAAGATGGCCCCGCCGCCGGCTACGGCTCGGAAGCCCTCGCAGGCCTGTGGCGCCCCTATATCGAGACCTGCATCGAGGCCTTCGGGCCGAGCCGCGCGATGTTCGAGAGCAATTACCCGGTCGATTACTGGGGCGCGGATTACGCGGTGCTGTGGAACGCCTTCAAGCGCCTCGCCCAAGGCGCGAGCGCGGATGAGAAGGCGGCGCTGTTCGCAGGCACGGCGGCGCGCTTCTACGGTTTGGAAGCGTTGCTCGGCTGACCCGCCGCTCCTCGCAAAAACGCACTTGGCACGGCAGGAACCCGCGTTAGAGGATCGCGTTCAAGCCGAATACGTTTTGAGGAGAAACCCATGCCGCTTCCCGCCCCGTTCGATCGTCTGCGCCTGCCGCTGATCGGATCGCCGCTGTTCATCGTCTCGGGCCCGGAACTGGTGATCGCGCAGTGCAAGGCGGGGATCATCGGCAGCTTCCCGGCATTGAACGCGCGGCCCCAGTCGCAGCTGGATGAATGGCTCCATCAGATCACCGAGGAACTCGCCGCCCATAACCGCGCGCATCCCGATCGCCCGGCGGCGCCCTATGCGGTCAACCAGATCGTCCACAAGACCAACGACCGCGTCGATGCCGACATGGCCACTTGCGCAAAGTGGCAGGTGCCGATGGTCATCACCTCGCTGGGCGCGCGTGAGGATATCTACACCGCCGTGCGCAACTGGGGTGGGGTCACGATGCACGACGTGATCAACAACCGCTTCGCGATGAAGGCGATCGAAAAGGGCGCGACCGGCCTGATCCCGGTGGCGGCGGGCGCGGGCGGTCATGCCGGCGCGCTTTCGCCCTTTGCTCTGATGCAGGAAATCCGCGAATGGTTCGATGGCCTCGTCGCCTTGTCGGGCTCGGTCGGGCACGGGGCGACGATCCTTGCAGCCCAGGCCCTGCGTGCCGACTTCGCCTATGCGGGCAGCGCCTTCATCGCCACCAAGGAAGCCAACGCCACCGATGGCTACAAGAACGGCATTGTCGATGGCTCCTCGGAAGGGATCGTCTACACCAATCTCTTCACCGGGGTGCACGGCAACTACCTGCGCTCCTCGATCGAGGCGGCGGGCATGGACCCGGACAACCTGCCGGTCAGCGATCCCAGTGCGATGAACTTCGGCAGCGGCGGCAACACCAAGGCCAAGGCATGGAAGGACATCTGGGGATCGGGCCAGGGGATCGGCACGATCAAGGACGTCGGCAGCGTCGAGGATCTGGTCGCCCGGTTCGAGCGCGAATATCACGCGGCCAAGGCGCGGCTGGCGGACAATTCGGGCTATGCCGCCTGGGGCACGCTGGCGGAAGCTGCCGAGTAAGCTCTATTCAGCGGCCCACAGCGTCTCGGCCATCGCGTCGAGCTCGTTGAAGTCGTAGCCAGTGCCGAGCGGGTCCTTGCGGTTGAGCACGACCCGCCGGCGCTCGGCCAGCAGTTGGCGCCTGAGCGCGCCTTGCAGCAGGTGGAGCCGCAACAGCGCCTCAGCCAACGCGGCTTCATCGTCGCGGCGGCGGGTCAGCGACCAATTGGCCTCGATCGTGCCCACGCGGGCAATCACCATCTCGTTGTAGCGCCGATGCGGCCCGCGGTGGAGCGGCATACCAGTCCGCAGCGAGGCCTGTTCGTTGGCAGGCAGCAGCAAGCCGTTGCGGCGGAAATCGTCGAAGCCGACGCTGGCCCGCCCGACCGCGGCGAACATCGGGCCAAAGCAGCGTTCCGAAAGTAGCTGATTTGGCAGCAGGTGATGGCGCTGAACCCCCGGATCATAGCCCGCCGACCCCCGCGCGTTGATGGCGCGGAAGCTGATGGCAGTCCGGTGATGAAGGTGATCCCAGCGTTGCATGCTATTCGCGCCACACGCTGATGACGGCGCGATTGCGCGCCGGGCGCAGCACCAGCGGCGTGCCATCGGGGGCGATGATGCGGTCGTCTCCGGTCAGCTTGCCGGTGAGCACAAGGTGATTGACGAGCCGGATCCCGAGCCGCGTGGCGGCCACACGGTCATGGCTCAGCGGCGGCTCGATCCGCAATTCCTGCCCGATCCAGAAATCGAGCCCCATGCTCTCGAGCGAATGGTCAGGGGTCTCGACGAAGACCGTGAGGCCGAGCGCAGGGAACGGCCCGCCATCGAGCCATGCGGCGGTGACGGATTCGAAGAAGCGCCGACCAATCGCGCTCTGCGCCGGCGCCCAGCCCACCGCCACCAGATCCTGAAAATGGCGCGCCAGCTCGCAGGCAAGGCCGAGCAACGTGCGCATCAGCGGCATCGAGTTGCCCCCCGAAGCAAGATGCGGCCCGAGCCGCAGGGTGAGCACTTCGTGGGTGCCCTCGGTCGGAAGCTCCGGCAGGTCGAAACGATGCGTCAGTTCGGGAAAGGGACTGGCGGGCCCCGGCGAAAGGCCGGCAAGATCGAGGGTCAGGCCTTCGCTCAGCAGTTCGATCCAGTGCAACTGGCCGGGCCACAGCGCCTCATCATGCGGCGCGCTCTCGGGGACGGGGTCATGGCTGATGCTGACCGAGCGGTGCCGAGCGACGAAGGCGCTGATGGCATGCCTATCGGGCCGCTTGCCGGTGGCAAACAACAGGTGCAGCTGGGCGTGCTGGGCTCGCTGCGACTCTGAAATCGTCGAGGCCCCCTCGAAAAGTGGCGTTGTCAAAAAGAAACGAATGACAACATTTGACCTGTTTGCCCGCCAGCGTCGAGTCCCCAAAGGGGGAGGTTGTGCCATTATGAAGCATTCTTCAGAACACCCCCACCAGCAGCCCCTCGGCCAGCGCCGCCCCGAGGTCGCGCGCGGCGGCCAGCGCGGGTTCGGGAACGCGTTTTGGCGCTGCGATCGCCTCGGGGGTCTGCGCGGCGAGATTGACGATCAGCGGATCGGCGACCCGCTTCAGGCGCCATCCCGTGACGATCCGATCGATCTGGCGCTGGGCACCCTCCCCGTCCGATCCGGCGGCGATCAGCGTGGCATAGGGTCGCCCCTCGATCAGGCCGAGCACCGGGTAATAGGTGCGGTCGAACATCTCCTTCATCTGCCCGCTCATGCTGCCGAGATTTTCGGGACAGCAGAACAGGTAGCCGGCCGCCGCCAGCAGCATCTCCGGCTGCGCCTCGTCCGCTGCCACCAGCCACGCCGCCCCGCCCGCACCCTCGGCTGCGGCGCGCGCCAGCGCGGCGCTCGCACCGGTGCGACTGTGCCAGACGATCAGGAGGCGG
>JAIYAL010000177.1 GCA_027489095.1 Erythrobacteraceae bacterium | reverse complement strand
GTGGTGCAGCCCAATGCGGTGCAGAAGCTGGTCGACAAGCTGCGCACCCAGAAGCACATCACCATCCACCACGAGGAAATCCCGCGCGCCAACCACTTCTTCGAGAACGAACTCGACGAGCTGATGCGGGCGATGGACAATTATCTCGACTTCCGCCTGAACCCGGACTGCCCGATCAAGTGATGGCACGCCCGCCCCGGGGCTGACCCGGGGGCACGCTGCCTTCCTCACATCGCGCAAAAAGCTGGGCCCCGGGATCACGTCCGGGGCGGGGCCTTGTTTTTGCAGGTCTTTGTCTACCGATTCAGTTGCAAAAATTACAGTATTGAAAAGCAACGCGAAAGTTCTTCGCCCCTAGCAAAAGTCATAGTACTATCGCCACCGAGCGGGGCCGGAGGTCCAGCTTGCGACAAGGTGCTCCGGCTACCGCTCCCACGTTGATGGAGAGAGGAGCCCCTGAAAATGACCTACGCTTCGGCAAACCGTAAACCCAACCCCGCTGCCCTCGCCGGCGCGCTCGGCATCCCCGGTGCCTTTGGCGCGCTGCTGGTGGTGGGCCTTGCGGTGACAGTCGTGACCGCCCCGCCCGAACCGCGGTTCAAGGCCAAGACGATCACCCAGACCAAGCTGCCCCCACCGCCGCCCACGCCCGATCGTCCCCAGCCCGATCGCAAGGCGGCGACCACCACCACGCAGGGTCCCGTGGCACCGCCGCGCCCGAGCCTGCCGCCGGTCGCCTTCCCGCTCGGCGATCCGATCCGGGCCTTCCCCGGCCCGGGCGATCTCACGGGCACCGGCACGGGCCCGATCGATCTTGGCATTGGTGGCTTTGGCCCTGGCCCCGGCCCCAGCGCTTCGCCCTTCGATCCCATCGGCGCGCGGCCCAAGAGCAATCCGGGGCGCTGGGTGACCAATGACGACTACCGACCGCGCTGGATCATGGAGGAAATGGCCGGCACTGCGCGCTTCACGCTCGCGATCGATGCGCGCGGCAAGGTGGCGGGCTGCACCATCACCCGCTCGACCGGCCACGCCCCGCTCGACGCGGCGACCTGCGATCTGGTGAAACGCCGCGCCAGCTTTGACGCCGCGCGCGATGGCAGCGGAAGGCCGGTCGCGGGCAGCTATACCGGCACGATTACATGGAACATCCCTGAGTAACCGCGCGCCGCCGGGGGAGGTTACCCTTCCCCGGCGGATTTGATCTGTTCGATGGGCGCCTCGCCGCCCGTGCTCGGCAGCGTCCAGATCAGCACGTTAACGACAGCGATCACCGCCAGCAGCACCATCAGCGCAGGGTTCTTCACCTCGCCGGTGCGCCGCCACAGCACCACCGACCCTGCCACCAGCGCCAGCGCGGCGAACATCACGATCGAGAGCACGATATCTGTCATGCGGCGCTCCTTAGCGCGGGCGGCGCGGAGGGCGCAATTGACTTGGCGCAAGCCGCTCGCCAAACCTCGGGCCCATGAGAGAGAGCAACACCGCAGTCACCCGCCGCCAGACCCTGAAAACGCTTGGTGCCGGATTGGGCGGAGTCTCCGCGATCGCCCTGCTCCCCGCCTGCGCTGCAACCAGTCCGGCACCCGCTTCCGCTGGCGCTCCGATCAAGGGGCTCGCGCCTGATGCGGCGCTTGACCGGATCGCTTACCGGATGCTCGCCCACGAGCCGGGGCGGGCGACGGGTCTGGGCGTCGACACCGGCGAATATGCCGCCTGGCGCTCCACCTTCGGCACCGTGGGCGAGGCGGGGCGCAGCGATTATGCCGCGAGCCTCAAGCAGCTCGTCGCCGAGGTTCGCGCCTACCCAAAGGCGGGCCTCACCAGCGATCAGCAGATCGGCTTCGAGGTGGTCGAGACCGCCTTTGCCAGCGCGCTTGAAGGCATGGCACTGCCCTATGGCGATGTCGCCGTGGGGAGCTGGCGCAACGCGCCTTATGTGGTGATCCAGAACGTCGGCGGCTATATCGACATGCCGCGCTTCTTCGGATCGACCCAGCCCCTGAACGCGCCCGAGGACATCGGCCCCTATATGAGCCGCCTCACCGAGGTGCCCGCGCTGCTCGACGGCGAGCTTGATCGCATCCGCAACGCCCGCGGGCAAGGCGTGGTGCCGCCCGGCTTCCTGCTCGACAAGGCCATCGCGCAGCTGGAATCGAGCATCAGGAGCGCCAAGGAAAGCTACGCCGGGCCACTTGTGGGCGCCAAGATCGACGGCGCGCAGGTTGCCGCCGCGCAGGCTGAGCGGATCGCGGCGAGCGGCATCGTTCCCGCGCTCGAACGCCAGCTTGCCGAATTGAAGACCCAGCGCGCCGCTGCCAAGGACACGGCCGGCGTGTGGTCGCAACCGCGCGGTGAGGAATATTACGACTGGGCGATCCGCGCCTCGACCACCACCCGGCTCACCCCCGATGCAATCCACCAGCAAGGCCTTGAGGAACTGAAGGAGCTGCATGGCCGGATGGACCCGATCCTGCGCGAGATCGGCTACACCAAGGGCTCTGTCGGGGAACGGATGCGCGGTCTTGCCGACGATCCGCGCTACAAGTTTGCCGAAGGCGATCCGGGCCGCGCGGAAATCTTCGCCTTCATCAACGAGCGGGTGGGCTGGATCAAGTCGCAGATGCCGCGCGCGTTCAACAAGCTGGTCGACCCGCCGTTCGAAGTCCGCCGGCTCCCGCTGGCCGAAGAACCCGGTGCGCCGGGGGCTTACGGCGGCGCGGGAAGCAAGGACGGCTCGATCCCTTCGCGGATGTGGATCAACCTGCGCACCACTGACCTCCACCGCAAATATGACCTTGCCGACCTTGCCTTCCACGAAAGCATCCCCGGTCATGTCTGGGAGGGCGAGTTCTCGAACCGCCTGCCACTGATCCGCTCGATCCTCGCGTTCAACGCCTTTTCCGAAGGCTGGGCGCTTTATGCCGAACAGCTCGCGGACGAGCTGGGGGCCTATGACGAGTTCAAGGTTGGGCGCCTCGGCTACCTCCAATCGCTCGCCTTCCGGGCCTGCCGGCTGGTGGTCGACACCGGGCTGCACGCGAAACGCTGGACCCGCGAGCAGGGACGCGGGTTCTTTGTCGAGGAAAACGGCTCCAAGGTCGAGGAAGTCGCCAGCGAGGTCGACCGTTATTGCAGCTGGCCGGGGCAGGCGTGCGGCTACAAGATCGGCCATTCCGAGATCGTCCGCCAGCGCGCCCGCGCCGCGGCGGAGCTAGGCGGCGCTTATGACCTCAAGGCCTTCAACACTGCGGTAGTGCTGGGCGGCAACGCCCCCTTGAGCGTGATGGCGAACACTGTCGGGCGGTATATTGCAGGGGCGAAGGGGTAACGCGCCCTCCCCCTCATCTTCAGAGCAGGGGAGAAGAAGTCCCCTTCCCTTCCTGCACGCCTGACCCCATCTTGCAACCTTCGCAGACCAGGAGGGCGGCATGGAAACATTGGGTCAAGACCTTGAAACCATGCGCCGGGTGCCGCTCGCGCCCGAGCATGTCGAGGCGATCTGCGCGATCGGGGGCGAGAAGTTCTACCCCGCCGGCGCGATCGTGATGGACATCGGCGAAGCGATGGATCGCTTCGTCTATATCCTCGAAGGCGAGATCGAGGTGGTGGATCCCTACACCGGCGAGCGGCTCCTGCCCTCCGGCCTCGGCGCGACCCAGTTCATGGGCGAGATCGGCTTCCTCAACCGCGGCACCAATTTCCTGAAGATGCGCGCCGCGGTCGATACCCGCGTGATCGAGGCCCCGCGCGCCGAAATGCTCGAACTGATGAGCCGGGTGCCGGAGCTTTCCGATCACATCATCACCGTCTTCGCTGCGCGCCGCCGCAAGCAGTTCGAACTGCACAATAGCGCGGTCAAGGTGATCGGCGCCGACCGCGATCCCAAGGTGCAAGCGGTCGAGCGTTTCCTGTCGCGCAACCGCATCCCGTTCGAGTCCTACGACCTCGACGGGGCCGATCCCGAGACCGTCAAGGTCTGCAAGCTGATCAAGCACGAGCCTTCGGTGATCCTCGGGGTTTCCACGAAGCTGGAAGACCCGACGCCGCGCAAGGTGGCGCAGTATCTCGGCATGGACCTCAACATCAGTTCCCAGCGGACCTACGATCTGGTGATCGTCGGCGGCGGGCCGGCGGGCGTGGCGGCGGCGGTCTATGCCGGATCGGAAGGCATCGAGGCGCTGGTTGTCGAGGATACGGCCGTTGGCGGACAGGCCGGCACCTCGAGCCGGATCGAGAACTACATGGGCTTTCCCACCGGCATCAGCGGCGCGGACCTCACCTGGCGCGGTCAGGTGCAGGCGATGAAGTTCGGCACGCGCTTCGTCATGCCGCGCCGGGTGGAAGCCATGACCCGGCGCGAGGACGGGGCCTATTGCCTCACTCTCGATGATGACGAGGATGTGCTGTGCGCCCGCGCGGTGCTGGTGGCGACCGGGGTGCAATACCGCCGCCTGCCGATCGCCCATCTCGAAGAGCTGGAGGGCGCAGGGATATTCTACTCGGCGACGGACATGGAAGCCCGCTTCTGCTCCAAGACCGAGGCGGTGGTCATCGGCGGCGGCAATTCGGCCGGACAGGCGGCGATGTACCTGTCGCGCGCGGCAAGCCACGTCCACCTCGTGGTGCGATCAGGCAGCCTTGCCGAATCCATGTCGAGCTACCTGATGCAGCGGCTGGAGGCCGATCCGCGGGTCACCATCCACTACCACTCGCAGGTCACCGCGCTGCACGGCAAGAGCTGGCTGGAGGGCATCACCCTCAAGACCGGAGACACCGAACGCCGGATCGACACCCGCGCGCTGTTCATCATGATCGGCGCAGCGCCCAACACCGGCTGGCTCTCGGGGCTGGCCGCAACCGACGGCAAGGGTTTCGTGCTGACCGGCGCGAAGGCCGGACAGGGCGACGATTACGCCACCACCGCGCCCGGCATCTTCGCGGTCGGCGATGTGCGCGCAGGCTCGGTAAAGCGTGTAGCGAGCGCCGTCGGCGAGGGATCAGTGGTGGTCAGCCGGATCTGGCAATATCTCGAGGATACCCGCGCAGCCTAACTGCCCCCCTCCTCTTGACGAGGAGGGGAGAGGTCGTGCCTCAGCTCTTGCCGAGCAGGCCCTTGGCCATATCCATGATGTCATCGATCGGATTGCCGTCCCCGTCGCGGTCGAGCATCGCAGCGAACTGGGTGAGCGAGCCCTCCCCGCCGATT
Organism: Erythrobacteraceae bacterium; assembly: GCA_027489095.1. Taxonomy (GTDB): domain Bacteria; phylum Pseudomonadota; class Alphaproteobacteria; order Sphingomonadales; family Sphingomonadaceae; genus Erythrobacter. The sequence goes on along the minus strand of JAIYAL010000177.1, from coordinate 936 downwards.
GAGGTCACGATCTGGTTCAGCACGTCGGGGCTGATCCCGGTCTTCTCGGCCGCAAGAGTGACGGTGTCGCCGTCGAGCTGATGCGTCTTGCCGAGCGCCGCAATCGCCTGTTCAGCCATCGCCGGATCGATCCCGATCTGCTTGGCGAGGTTCACCACATCGTCGGGCGCGCCGCCGATGTTCTTGAGGATGCCGTCGAGAATGCTCATGCTATTATCCCTTGGATGATGGAGCGTCATACTCCACCATCCATGTTACGCCGCAATGGCAGGGAAGGCCAGCAGGTCAGGCTGCGACGGGCGCGGGGGCAGCCTGGCGCACGCCTTCATCGACATGGGCTTCGAACTGCGCGAAGTTGTCGATGAACAGCTGCACCAGCTTTTGCGCGGTCGCGTCGTACTCGGACTTGTCACCCCAGGTGCTGCGCGGATCGAGGATCGTCTGGTCAATCCCCGCCTCGGCCAGAACCGGCACGTGAACCGGCACATCGAAGCCGAAATTCGGATCGCGGCGGAACTCCACATCGTCCATCTTGCCATCAAGCACGGCGTTGAGCAGCGCGCGGGTGGCCTTGATCGGCATGCGCGAGCCGGTGCCGTACTTGCCGCCGGTCCAGCCGGTGTTGACCAGCCAGCACTCCACCCCGCCCTGGGCCCCGCCCTTGGCGATGCGCTCCTTGAGGAGGTTGCCGTAGACGCTCGGATGGCGCGGCATGAAGGCGGCGCCGAAGCAGGTCGAGAAGGTGGCTTCGGGCTCGGTCACGCCGATCTCGGTGCCGGCAACCTTGGCGGTGTAGCCTGAGAGGAAGTAAGACATCGCCTGATCCGCGGTCAGCCGCGCGATCGGGGGCAGCACGCCAAAGGCATCGGCGGTGAGCATGATGACGGTCGAGGGCGCGGGGCCGAGGTTCTTCTCGGAGGTGTTGGGGATGAACTC
>JAIYAL010000020.1 GCA_027489095.1 Erythrobacteraceae bacterium | reverse complement strand
CGGTGCCGCTGTTCCAGCGATACGGCGCCGAGGACCAGCTGCGCGCGATGTATGATCCGATGGTGCAGCTGAAGAGCGGCGGCTACCTCATCATCAACCCGACCGAAGCGCTGGTGTCGATCGACATCAACTCCGGGCGCTCCACCAAGGAGCACGGGATCGAGGCGACGGCGCTCCACACCAATCTCGAAGCGGCCAGGGAAATCGCCCGCCAGTTGCGCCTGCGCGACATGGCCGGTCTTGTCGTGATCGACTTCATCGACATGGAGTACCCCTCCAACATCCGCAAGGTCGAGAAGGCGATGAAGGACGCGCTGAAGAACGACCGCGCGCGCATCCAGGTCGGGCGGATCAGTTCGTTCGGTCTGATGGAAATGAGCCGCCAGCGCCTGCGCACCGGGGTGCTGGAGGCAACCACCCGCGAATGCCCGCATTGCGACGGCACCGGCCTCGTGCGCACCGCCTCATCGGCGGGGCTCTCGGCACTGCGCCTGATCGAGGACGAGGCGGCCAAGGGCAAGGGCACGCTGATCCGGCTTGCGGCCAGCACCGAAGCGGCCATCTACCTGCTCAACGAAAAGCGCGCCGATCTCGTCGAGATCGAGCACCGCTACGGCGTGAGCGTCGAAGTCGTACCCGAAGGCGAGGACGAAGGCGCGAAGATGAGCGTCTCGAGCGCCGGCCCGCGTCCGCTTGCCGCGCCCAAGTTCGAGCCGATCGTCGACGATGACGACGATGCTGACCTTCCCGAGGAGGAGGAAGACTTCGCCGACGAGGACGTCGAGGCCGAAACCGATCGGCGCGAGCCCCGTCAACCCCGCCGCGAGCGTCCCGAACGTGCCGAGACCGACGAGGAAGGCCGCAAGAAGAAGCGCCGTCGCCGCCGCGGCGGTCGCGGTCGCAGCCGCGATCGCGAAGAGGGTGCCGAAGGCGAATTTGCTGAGGACGGCACCGAAGGCGACAACCAGAACGATGGCCAGAACGATGGCCAGAACGATGGCGAGAACGACGGCGAAGTGAGCGGCGAAACGCCTGCCCGCGACGGCGGCGAGGACAGCGGTCTCGACAGCGAAGGGCGTCCGAAGAAGCGCCGCCGTCGCGGTGGTCGCGGCCGCAAGCGTCGCTCGGACGAGGGCGGTGAAGAAGGCACACCGGGCTCCGAAGGTGAGGCTTACAGTGAGGCCGTGACCGGCGATGAAGCTGAAGCCGCAGCGCCTGCCGAGGCTGAAGCGCCCGCCGTTGAAGCCGAAGCCGCAGCCGATGAAGCGCCGGCTGCCAAGCCCAAGCGTGTCCGCGCGCCGCGCAAGAAGAAAGACGCCGAACCGGTCGCGCCCGAAGCGGCCGCCGAACGCGCGCCTGAACCTGCCGCCGAAACGGCTCCGGCCGAAGAAGCCGATGCCCCGGCCGAAAAGCCCAAGCGCAAGCGCGCCCCGCGCAAGGCAAAGGTTGCCGAAGCCGAACCGGCCGAAACCGCGGAAGTGAACGAACGGGCTCCGGAAACAGACGCCCCCGCGCAGGCTGCACCTGGCGAAGCCGAAGGCAAGCCGCGCCGCGGCTGGTGGCAGCGCACCTTTGGCGAGTAAGCCACGGCCTCACGGCTGAGACATACAAAGGGCGGGAGCGGGCGACCTCTCCCGCCCTTTGCTATTGCAGCTTGCGGGCGATGCCCCATTCCATCCATCCGGCAAAGCGCGGTGTTTTGGGGGTATAGCCCTCGCCAAGCGTCTCGACCGCGAAGCCCGCCTGCTCAAGCGCGGCGGCAATCGGCCTGGTCAAATGGCAGCCGCCCGCGAGCCGCTTCCACACGGGTTCGATCCGCTCCTGCCAGCGCCGCACCTCGCCGTCGGGGGCGCGGCCATGCTCGAGGAACAGCGCCGTGCCGCCCGGGCGCAGGATGCGGCGCATCTCGTGCATCACCTGCGTAGCGTCCTCGACCGAGCACAGGGTGAAGGTGCACACCACGCAGTCGAAGCTGGCGTCGAGGAAGGGTATCGCTTCGCCCCGCCCCTGTCTGAGGTCTGCCTTCCAGCCCTTCTCCCGCGCCGCGGTTCGCGCCGCGCCAAGCAGGCCTTCATGCGGATCGATCCCGGCATAGGAGGTGATGGCGGCCGCGTCGTAGAATTCATGGTTGATCCCGCCCCCGCAGCCGAGCTCGAAGACATCGCCGCGCGCCAGCGGGACCACTGCGGCGCGGCGCTTCATGACCTGACCCTGCGAACAGGCGCAGGTGATCAGCCGCGGCATGACGTTCGCTTCGTACCAGTTCCTGAGCCCCATCGATTGCCCCTCCTCACGAGCCCTCTTTCCTCTTGCGGCCAAGCGTGGCACGTTCAGTGCAGATTGCCAAACGCAACGCCGGCGAGGATGCCACAATGACCACCAGCACCGCCCCTGAATCCGCGTTCCGGTTCCACCCGCGACTGTGGATCGGCGCCGCGATGTTGTTCGCCTTCCCCGCGCTCGGGACGATCATGAGCGACGAGGTCAAGTGGGGGCCTGAGGATTTCGCGGCCATGGGCCTCATGCTCGCGCTGCTGTGCGGCGCGGTCGAGGCGGCCTTGCACTGGCTCGACGCACCGCGCTGGCGGATCGGGGGGATCATGCTGGCGGTGCTGCTGGTCCTGACAGTCTCGGCGCACCTCGCAATCGGGATCTTCGGCTAGGCCGGAACGTCCTCGCCGCGAAAATCGAACACGCGCCCCGATTGCGCCGGGGTCAACCCCGCCAGAACGCCAAGCAGGTTGGTCGCTGCGTCATCCGGCGTCGTAAGCTGCCCATCGGCCAGGCCCGATCGGAACGGCTGCGACAGCGCGCTGTCGACCGTCCCCGGATGCAAGCCCACGACCACGCCTTCGGGATGGGTGCGCGCCATCTCCAGCGCGAAGTTTCTCAGCAGCATATTGAGCGCCGCCTTGCTCGCCCGGTAGGAATGCCACCCACCCAGCCGATTGTCGGAGATCGACCCCACCCGCGCCGAGAGTGCCGCGAATCTGAAGGCGCTCCCCCTCGGCATGATCGCCAGCATATGCTTGGCGATCAGCGCCGGGCCGATGGTGTTGAGGGCGAACACTTCGGCCATCGCGCCCGCATCGAGCCGCTTGAACGTCCGCTCGGGCCCGGTGCCGTCGGCCAGCGTCAGCACGCCGGTCGTGACGATGACCCATTCGGGCGGATCATTCGTCATGGCAGCGGCGGCAGCAGCGATGCTCGCCTCGTCCTGCAAGTCGAAGGCAAAGGGGGTGATGCCAGCGCCCGGCGGCCCTTCCCCTCCCCGCGATCCGGCGTGGATCCGCTCGCAGCCGCGCGCGGCGAGCCCCTCGCACAGCGCCCGCCCGATCCCGCCGCTCGCCCCGAACACTGCCGCGCTGCGCGGCCATGGCAGCGGATCTTGCTGTATCTGTCCCGACAATGCCATCACAGGGCAAAGCGCGCCGCGATGCGCTTGGTTCCAGACCGTGAGGCGCTTTCAACCCCTGTGCGAAACCCTGCAACAACTGTCAGGCCGCCACCGCTTGCGTGACCGGGCAATGCCGCTAAGTAGGGTTCCAAATCGAAACCGGGATCACGCAATGGCGACCTTCACTCTCCCCAAGAATTCCAAGATCAACGCGAGCGGCAAGGTCCACAAGGCCGAAGGTGCCGGCCGCCTCAAGGCGTTCAAGATCTACCGCTACGATCCCGACAGCGGCCAGAACCCGCGCTACGACAAGTTCGAGCTCGACCTCGACAGTTGCGGGCCGATGGTGCTCGACGCACTGTTCAAGATCAAGAACGAGGTCGATCCGACGCTGACCTTCCGCCGTTCGTGCCGCGAGGGCATCTGCGGATCGTGCTCGATGAACATCAACGGCAAGAACGCGCTCGCCTGCACCACCGCGATCGAGGACTTGAAGGGCGAAATCCGCATCACCCCGCTGCCGCACATGGACGTGATCAAGGATCTCGTGCCCGATTTCACGCACTTCTACGCGCAATATGCCTCGATCCGCCCCTGGCTCCAGACCGTCACGCCGACGCCCTCTGGCAAGGAGCGGTTGCAGTCGCCCGAGCAGCGCGAACAGCTCGACGGGCTTTACGAATGCATCCTGTGCGCCTGCTGCTCAACCTCGTGCCCGAGCTACTGGTGGAATTCCGACAAGTTCCTTGGCCCCGCAATCCTCCTCCAGGCCTATCGCTGGCTCGCTGACAGCCGCGACGAGATGACTGGCGAACGTCTGGACGATCTGGAAGATCCGTTCCGCCTGTACCGCTGCCACACCATCATGAACTGCGCGAATGTGTGCCCCAAGGGTCTCTCGCCGGCCAAGGCGATTGCCGAGACCAAGAAAATGCTGGCCGAGCGCGCGATCTGATCCGGTGAGCTTCAAGGACGACGTGTTCGAGCACGGGCCGGACCCGGAGAACCCCGGCTGGCACCACTGGAACCTCAAGGACGAAACGCTGTTCAACGGCGCGGTGATGGGCAAGCTCATCACCCGCGTCGATGCGGACGGGAAAGCGCGCCTGCGCATGTTCCCCGAGCGGCGGCACCTGAACCTGCAGGGCGTGATCCATGGCGCGGTGACGCTGTCGCTGATCGACATTGCGCTGTTCGTGACCATGCACCGGATCGGCACGGGCAATGCCGGCCCCTCGGTGACGCTCGAGCTTTCGACGCAGTTTGTCGGAGGCGGCGATCCGCAGCGGCCGCTGGACGCCGTCACCGAGATCGTGCGCGAGACCGGCAAGCTGGTGTTCGTGCGCGGGCTGGTGGTGCAGGACGACGACACCGTCGCTAGCTTCTCGGGCATCGTGCGCAAGATGCAGCCGCGCGCCCAAGCCTGAGACGCGATGCCCGGTCTGCTCGCCCGTTACGACGCGCTGATCGCCAGCGGAGAACTGCGCGCTGACCCGGATCAGCGCGCGGCGGCGGAAAAGCTTGATCGGTTGCAGCGCGAACTGGAAGCGCCCGCGCCCTCGTCCGGCTTTTTCGGCAAGCTGCTCGGCAGCAAGCCCGCCCCGCCGCCGCGCGGTCTCTACATCTGGGGCGGAGTCGGGCGCGGCAAGTCGATGCTGATGGACCTGTTCCATGAAACGCTCGCCCTGCCCGCCAAACGCCGCGTCCACTTCCACGCCTTCATGCTTGAAGTCGACCGGTTGATCGCAGCCGAGCGCAAGGCCGAACGCAAGGACCCGCTGATCGCAGTCGCGCTCGCCATGGCCGCCGATATCAAGTGCCTCGCCTTTGACGAGATGGTGGTGACCAACACCGCCGATGCCGCGATCATGGGACGGTTCTTCACCGCGCTGATGGAGGCAGGCACGGTGATCGTCACCACCAGCAACCGTCCGCCGAGCGACCTTTACAAGGATGGGCTCAACCGCTCGCTGTTCCTGCCCTTCATCGCGCTGGTGACACGCGAGATGGATGTGCTGAGCCTCAACGGCCCGGTCGATTACCGGCTCGACCGGATCGGCGGCCTTGCCATGTGGCACGCGCCGATCGGCGATGCGGCAACTGCGCAGGTGCGCGAGGCCTTCTTCCGCCTCACCGATTTCGAGCCCGAGGACGCGGCCCATGTTCCCTCCGGCGAACTCGACCTTGGCGGAGGGCGGATGCTCCATGTGCCCAAGAGCCTCAAGGGCGTGGGCGTGTTCAGCTTCAAGAAGCTGTGCGGCGAGAACCGCGGCGCGGCCGATTACCTCGCCATTGCACAAGGCTTCCACACCGTGATCCTCGTCGGCATCCCGCGCATGGGCCCGGAAAACCGCAACGAAGCGATCCGCTTCACCAAGCTGATCGACGCGCTGTATGAGCACCGCGTAAAGCTGTTCGTGACCGCAGCCGCGGTGCCGGAGGAACTCTATCAGGCAGGCGACGGCGCCTTCGAATTCGCGCGCACAGTCAGCCGGCTGAACGAGATGCAGTCAGATGAATACATGGCGCTCGGCCACGGGGCTGAGGACTAGGCCGAAACCCCGAGCTGCGTCAGCGATTTTTCCAGCATCAGCAACTGCCAGAGCGTGCGCGAGTGATCGGCGCGGCCGCCGATATGCGCTTCGGCAAGCGCTGCGATGCTCTTGGGATTGAAGAACCCCGTCTGCGCGAGGCCACCACTGGTCGCGATCCCCCGCGCCGCGCCTGCCAGCGGACCGCGCAGCCATTCGGCGATCGGGGTGACGAAGCCCTGCTTTTGCCGGTACAGAATATCCTGCGGCAGATAGCGTTCGAGTGACTTCTTGAGCAGGTACTTGCCGGTCGACCCGTTCACCCGCATCCCTTCAGGCAGGCGCGCGGCGAATTCCACCAAGCGGTGATCGAGCAGCGGCTCGCGCGCCTCAAGGCTGACCGCCATGCTGGTGCGGTCGACCTTGGTGAGGATATCGCCCGGCATCCAGAAGGTGAGATCGGCATATTGCGCCCGGTCCAGGCCCGAGCGGCCCGGCGCGGCGCGCATCAGGGCGATCAGCTCGTCCTCGGCGCGAAACCCATCGAGGCTCGCGGCGAACCCTTCGGAGTAAAGCGCATGGCGCGCCCCAGGCAAAGTCACCGACAGCCCGCGTGCATAGCCCTCTTCGCCGGACTCGGCGAGCGCCAGCAGCGTGGCCTTGGCGCGCAAGGGGCGCGGGGCCCAGTCGGCCTTGGGCCAGGCGCGGCCCAAGGCGCCAAACAGCGGGGCGCGAAGGCCAGCGGGGAGCACCGCGCGCGCGCG
>JAIYAL010000157.1 GCA_027489095.1 Erythrobacteraceae bacterium | reverse complement strand
GTCCAGCTTGCCCGCGCGAGCGACATCCTGCTCGCTGATTGCGATGCGCTGCTCGCAGCGATCAAGACCCGCGCCGAGGAGCACAAGTACACGCCGACGATCGGCCGCAGCCACGGCATCCATGCCGAGCCGGTGACATTCGGCCTCAAGCTTGCGCAGGCCTATGCCGAGTTCGCCCGCTGCCGCACCCGGCTGGTGGCCGCACGCGCCGAAATCGCGACCTGCGCGATCTCCGGCGCGGTTGGCACCTTCGCCAATGTCGATCCGGCGGTGGAAGCCTATGTGGCCGAGCAACTGGGTCTGGAAATCGAGCCGGTCTCCACCCAGGTCATCCCGCGTGATCGCCACGCGATGTTCTTTGCCACCTTGGGCGTGATCGCCAGCTCGATCGAGCGGCTCGCGACCGAGATCCGCCACCTGCAACGCACTGAAGTTCTCGAAGCCGAGGAGTATTTCTCGCCCGGCCAGAAGGGCTCCTCGGCGATGCCGCACAAGCGCAACCCGATCCTCACCGAAAACCTCACCGGCCTTGCCCGGCTGGTGCGTTCGGCAGTGACCCCGGCGCTGGAGAACGTCGCGCTGTGGCACGAGCGCGACATCTCGCATTCTTCCGTCGAGCGTTTCATCGGGCCGGATGCGACCATCACCCTCGATTTCGCGCTGGCGCGGCTGACCGGCGTGGTCGACAAGCTGCTCGTCTATCCTGCGCGGATGGAGAAGAACATGAACCGCATGGGCGGCCTGATCCATTCGCAGCGCGTGCTGCTGGCGCTGACGCAGGCGGGGCTGACCCGCGACGATTCCTACCGCCTTGTCCAGCGCAACGCGATGAAAGTGTGGGAAGCGGACGGCGCGCTCAATCTGCTCGACCTGCTCAAGGCCGATGCCGACGTGACCGCGCGGCTTTCGGGCGATGAGCTCGATCAGCTGTTCGACCTCGGCTACCACTTCAAGCACGTCGACACGATTTTTTCGCGAGTCTTCGGATGAAGGCGGCGATGCTGGACTCGGGGCTCAAATCGCCTAGATTCGTCCCGTCTGCCAGCCACCGGGAGAAACAAACCAAGTGAAGATCCTGCGCACCATTGTCTGGGTTCTGGCGGCGGTCGGCTTCCTGATCTTTGCGGCCTACAACTGGCAGCCGGTTGAGCTGACCCTGTGGCAGAACCTTGTGCTCGAGACCAAGGTGCCGATGCTGGCGCTGCTCGCGTTTATCGCTGGCTTCCTGCCGATGTGGGCGGTGCATCGCTCGGTCACCTGGGGCCTCCAACGCCGGATCCGCACGCTCGAGACCTCGCTGAAGAGCACCGCGATGGCGCAACGCACGGACCTGCCCGCTATGGCGGCGGGGTCAGGTGCGGACAGGCCTGTGGATAAGCCTGGGACAAGCGGGGGAGAACCGGCCGACGTGTTCAGTCCCTCGGACGCCGGTGATGGGGCCAGCGATGGCGGAGGCGCGGGCGAATGAGCAACCCCATCTATCTCGCGCTCGACATTCCGCATCTCGAGCCTGCCAAGGCGCTGGTCGAGAAGGTCAAGGCGCATATCGGCGGCGTGAAGCTCGGGCTCGAGTTCTTCTGCGCGCACGGCAGCCACGGGGTTCACGAGATCGCGCATCTGGGCCTGCCGATCTTCCTCGACTTGAAGTTCCACGACATCCCCAACACCGTCGCGGCGGCGATGCAGGCGATCCATGTCTACGAGCCCGCAATTGTCACCGTCCATGCGAGCGGCGGGCGAGCGATGATGGAGGATGCCAAGGCGGCGGCCGCAGCGGGCACCAAGGTGGTGGCGGTGACGATGCTCACCAGCCTCGATGCGAACGATCTTACCGCGACCGGCGTCTATGGCAGCGCCGAGACGCAGGTGCTGCGGCTGGCGGAACTCGCCCATGCTGCGGGCTTGGACGGCATCGTGTGCTCGGGGCAGGAAGTCGGCATGGTCAAAAAGGCATGGAAGGACGGCTACTTCGTCGTCCCCGGCCTGCGCCCGGCAGGTGGTGGCACTGGCGACCAGAAGCGGGTCGTGACGCCCCGGCAGGCACGCGATAACGGGGCCAGCGTGCTCGTCATCGGCCGCCCCATTGCCCGCGCGGATGATCCGGTCGCGGCAGCGCGGGCAATCGAGGCGACGCTTTAGGGGCGCACCCTTGACCGACCACGCCACCCCAAACCTGCCCGCGCGCGATTTCTCCGCGACGGCGGCGTTCTATGCCAAGCTCGGCTTTGCGGAGGATTACCGCTCGGACGGGTGGATGATCCTCTCGCGCGGGGACGCTTGCCTAGAGTTCTTCCCCTACCCCGATCTCGATCCCTACCAGTCGTCGTTCAGCTGCTGCCTGCGGCTCGATGATCTCGCGGGGTTGGTGCGGCAGGTCGAAGCGAGCGGCGTGCCCGATGCGCGCGTCGGCATCCCGCGTTACCATCCGCCCCGGCTGGAGGAGAGCGGGCTCACCATCGCCTACCTGATCGACCCGGACGGTACGCTGCTGCGGTTGATCCAGAACGATTGACCCGATGACTGACACGTTGACGATCACCGCCGCCACCCTCGCGGACGCCCCCGCCCTCAAGGCCCTGCTCGAAGCAGCCTACCGCGGCGATTCGGCGCGTCAGGGATGGAACCACGAGGCCGATATTCTCGATGACGAGCGCACAGCGCCCGGCGAGGTCGAGGGGCTGCTGGCCGATCCGGCGGTAACGATCCTCACCGCGCGCGAGGGCGATAGCATCATCGGCTGCGTTGCCGTCACCCGCAAGGACGCGCGCCTGGCCTACCTCGGCATGCTGTGCGTTGCGCCCACGCTGCAATCGGCAGGCCTCGGACGCCGGCTTCTCGATGCGGCAGAGGATCATGCCAGCGCGCGGGGCAGCACGGCGATGGAGATGACCGTGATCGACAGCCGCGCAGAGCTGATCGCGTGGTATGAGCGGCGCGGTTATGCCTTCACTGGCGAGACACGCCCCTTCCCGGTGCCGCGCGATCCGCCGGTGACCTTCGTGGTGCTGGAAAAGCGGCTCTTGCCCGCCTAAGCGCGGTGCATGGCCGAAACCCTCGTCAAGATCTGCGGGCTCAAGACACCCGAAACCCTCGCTTCGGCGGTGGGTGCGGGGGCGAGCCATGTCGGTTTTGTTCACTTCGCCAAGAGCCCGCGCCACCTCGCCCTTGCCGATGGGGCGGCGCTGCGGCGGTTGGTGCCGCCCCATGTCAAGGCCGTGCTGCTGCTGGTGAACCCCGCGCCCGATGTGCTCGCCGAGGCGATACGCACGGTCGCGCCGGACGTGGTGCAGTTCCATGGCAGCGAGACTCCCGACGCCCTCGCTCGCTTCCGCTCCGAGACCGGGATCGAGGCATGGCGCGCGCTAGCGGTGGGGGACGCATCCGACCTTGCCGAAGCCGCGCGCTTCCGCGGCGCGGCCGACCGCGTGCTGCTTGACGCGCCCGCCTCCTCACTCCCCGGCGGCAATGGCACGGCGTTTGACTGGAGCCTGCTGGCGGGATGGCAGGCCCCGCTCGCCTGGGGGCTTGCTGGCGGGCTGACCCCCGCCAATGTCGCCGAAGCCATCCGCCTCACCCGCGCACCGCTGGTCGACACCTCTTCCGGCGTCGAGAGCGCGCCCGGGATCAAGGACGTGGACAAAATCGCCGCCTTCTGCAAAGCGGCTCGCCTATGAACACGCCCCTCAACTCCTTCCGCAACCTGCCCGATGATCGCGGCCATTTCGGCCAGTTCGGCGGGCGCTATGTCGCTGAAACCCTGATGCCGCTGGTGCTCGATCTCGAGCGCGAATACAGGAAGGCACAGGCCGACCCGGCGTTTCAGGCCGAGTTCGACGATCTGCTGGAGCATTACGTCGGCCGTCCCTCGCCGCTCTATTTCGCCCCGCGCCTCACCGAGGAGCTGGGCGGCGCGCAGGTGTGGTTCAAGCGCGACGAGCTCAACCACACCGGC
>JAIYAL010000038.1 GCA_027489095.1 Erythrobacteraceae bacterium | reverse complement strand
CCTTCTGGCCGCAATGAACACCGGTCACGATGGCTCGATGTGCACGCTCCACGCCAACTCGGCGCGCGAGTGCCTTGGCCGTATGGAGAACATGATCCTGATGGGCGACATCAAGATCCCCAAGGAAGCCATCAGCCGCCAGATCGCCGAATCGGTCGATCTGATCGTGCAGGTCAAGCGCCTGCGCGATGGTTCGCGCCGCACCACCGGGATTACCGAGGTGATCGGGATGGAAGGCGATGTGATCGTGACGCAGGAGCTGTTCAAGTTCGAATATCTCGACGAGACCGAGGACGGCAAGATCCTCGGCGAGTTCCGCTCGTCGGGCCTGCGTCCCTACACGCTGGAAAAGGCCCGCCAGTTCGGCTTCGATCAGGCTTATTTGGAGGCCTGCCTGTAAGGCAGGCGGTTCGGCCTAACCGGCCGGCGGCCAGTCGGCCTTGCGAACCCTGCGGGTTCGTTCAGGTGGCCTGCCTGTAAGGCAGGCGGCCGCCGCCATCCGCTGGCGTCAGTTGCTCGTCCGGAAGGCGACTAGCTCCCCGAAATCACCGCCGGCAGGCTCATCGCCAGGCACCCTGCGCCGAGCATCGCGGCGAGCATGAACAGGCCCGTCCATGGCATCCAGCCGACCTGCTCGAGCCGCGCGAGGTCGCGCCGTCGGCTGCGCCGCCATTCCATCAGCGCGGCGACGGCTGCGACCACCCATAGGGCGCCGCCGATGATTGCGAGCTGGGAGGCATCGCTGAGCAATTCATACTGGTCGATCGGGTTCATGGGGCTGCGCATGTAGGGCCCGCCACGGCTTGCGCAATCCCTGCCGCTCGGCCAATCGGAGCGACGATGGATGGCTCAATCGCCCGACCCCGGCCCCTGCTCGCGCTGTTCGTGCGTTTGGTCGCTGCCTTCGCGCTGGCGACGATGGGCATGCTGGTCAAGCTTGCAGGGGAACGCGGCGCGCATCTCGTGGAGCTGATCTTCTGGCGCCAGCTGCTCACCATGGTGCTGCTCGGCGGAGGTCTCGCGCTGACCGGGCGGCTCGCGCTGCTGCGGACACAGCGATTGCCCGCCCACGCCCGGCGCGCGGCGAGCGGGATGCTCGGGATGATCTTCACCTATGGCGCAGTGCTGCTGCTGCCGCTCGCCGAGGCGACCACCCTCGGCTTCACCGCCCCGGTCTTTGCCGTGCTGATCGCCATCGTGCTGTTCGGCGAGCGGATCGGCCCCTATCGCTGGGGCGCAGTGGCGATGGGCTTTGCCGGGGTGCTGGTGGTGATGCAGCCCTTTGCGGGCCTCCATGAAGGCGTGACCCTCGCAGGCATCGCAGTCGGCCTGGTTGCGCCCTTCATGGTCGCGGTGATCAGCTACCAGCTCCAGGATCTCAACACGACAGAGAACCCGTGGAGCATCGTCTTCTGGTTCGCCACGCTGAGCCTGCCGATCGCCGCTCTCGCCCTGCCCTTCGTTATCGCCGCGCATGATCCGCTGACCTGGGCGCTGATCCTCGGCATGGGACTGGTGGGAGCAGCCGCGCAGATGCTGCTGACGACCTCGCTGCGATTTGGCTCGGCAGCGGTGATCCTGCTGATGGATTACACCGCGCTGCTGTGGGCCAGCTACTACGGCTACGCCATCTTTGACCGCGCCGCGCCCGCCAGCCTGTGGCTCGGCGCGCCATTGATTATCAGCGCGGGGCTTCTGATCGTCTGGCGGGAGCGGCAACTCGCCCTGTCTCGGGTACACTCCGCCGAATAGCATGGACCTTGTTGGTCCGAAGCCCGGTTAGCGCTTGAGGGAAAACCAAGAAGGAGCCCCCTCACATGACCACCCGTAACCTTATCGCCGCTCTTGCCCTCGGCACGTTCGCCCTGACCACCGCCGCGTGCAACACCGTCGACGGCGCTGGCGACGACCTCAAGTCGGCCTCGCGCGAGGTGAAGAAGGAAATCTGATCCGATTGTCCGGCGCGGGTGGCAGTTCACCGCATTGTCAGGATATCGTCGATAGACCTTTGCGTTGATCGATTTCGATTGACCCAAAGGATGCTCGTTGATGCTTCGCAATGTGCTTGCCGCTGCCGCCCTCGCCACCTTCGCCCTCACCACCGTCGCCTGCAACACGGTCGAAGGCGTGGGAGAGGATATCAAATCAGTCGGCCGCGCAGGCAAGCGCGCGATCGACTAGCCGCCCCTATAGACCAGCATGATGTTGTTGGCCGGTAGCGCGTAACGGGCGCTGCGAGCCATCCCGTGCGAGGCGGCGAGCGCGTCCAGCGTCTCGGCCTCGCGCAGACCCCAGCTTTGGTCCCGCGCCTTCAGGCTGGCGTCGAAGTCGATGTTCGAGGGCGCAGTTGGCACCCCCTGCTCGAGAAATGGTCCATAGAGAATCAGCGGCCCACCGCTGTTGCCCAAAATTCGGGCAGCCCCCCGGAACAACCCCAAGGTCGCCTTCCAAGGGCTGATATGCACCATGTTGATGCACAGAATTGCGGCAGCTTCCGAAACGGGCCAGCCGTCAGGATCGGCCGCATCGAGCAGCAGCGGTGCGGCAAGGTTAGGCCCCGGATACTCCTCGCGATAGGCGGCAATAGAGGCCAGCGCCTCGGCCGAAGGGTCGCTCGGTTGCCAGTGGAGCGCGGGAAACGCCCCTGCGAAAAACACCGCGTGTTCGCCGGTCCCGCTGGCGATCTCAAGCACCGTCCCGAACTCCGGGAGCTCGCGCGCGAGCACCGTGGCGATCGGTTCGCGGTTGCGAAGCGCGGCGGGGGCGTGCTGCTTCACGCTACGAGACCTGGCGTTCCTGGCCCTCCCAAAACGGCGCGCGCAGTTCGCGGCGCAGGATCTTGCCGCTCGCATTGCGCGGCATCATCGGGATCACATCGACACTCTTGGGCGCCTTGAAGGCGGCGATCCGCTCACGCGTCCAGGCGATCACATCGGCTTCGTCGATCTCGCAGCCCGGCTTGGCGACCACGCAGGCCTTGACCTCCTCGCCCCACTTGGCGCTCGGCACGCCGATCACCGCGACCTCGGCGATGGCGGGGTGGCCGTAGATCGCGCTTTCGACCTCGGCGGGATAGACGTTCTCGCCGCCGGAGATGATCATGTCCTTGATGCGATCCTGGATGTAGACGTAGCCATCCGCGTCCATAACGCCCGCATCGCCGGTGTGGAGCCATCCGTCGGTATCGATGGTCTTGGCGGTCGCCTCGGGAAGCCGCCAATAACCCGCCGTGTTTGAGGGCGAGCGGATACACACCTCGCCAATGTCGCCGCGCGGAACTTCGACATTGTCGGGCCCGCGCACTTCGATCTCGACCCCCGGCAGCGCCTTGCCCGCCGAGCGCATCCGCTGGTTGCCTTCAAGGCTGTGATCTTCGGGCGGCAGGATCGAGACCGTGCCGGTCGTCTCGGTCATGCCATAGGCTTGCAGGAACTGGGTGTTCGGCATGGTCTGAACCGCCTGCTTGAGCAGTTCGAGCGGCATGGGAGCGGCACCGTAGATAAGGTAGCGCAGGTTTGAAAAATCGGTGCTGGCCGCCTGCGGATGCTGGATCACCATCTGCAAGGCAGCGGGGACGAGGAACATGTGCGTCGCCCCCGCCTCGATCGCCGCGAGCACGCCGGCAGGGGTGAATTCGGCCTCGAAGCGGCAGCGGATGCCCGCCAGCAAAGCGAGGCTGAAGGTGCCCGTTCCGCCGATATGCGCGATCGGCATCGCCACCATCATGCAATCGCCCGCGCGGTAATCGGTATAATAGGTCAGCCCCGCCGCAACCCCTGCGTTGCGCAGCAGGGTGAGGTTGGCGTTGGACAGGAGCACGCCCTTGGGATTGCCGGTGGTGCCCGAGGTGTAGAGCTGGAGGATCGGATCATCCGCGCCGCAGGCCGTAAACGAAGCCGGATCGCAGGCGCCCGCCTCGGTCAGCATCGTGGCATTTTCCAGCAATTCGGGCGGGCTCGCCAGTTCGGCCATGGCCTTCTCGGCCAATTCCATGAAATCGGGCGCCGCGACCAGCAGCTTGGCTTCGGTATCGGCGAGGATATAGGCGATCTCGCGCGCCGCCAGCCGCCAGCCGACCGGCGCAATGACGATCCCTGCGCGCGCACAGGCGCAATAGAGCACGCCATAGCTCGCCGCGTTCTTGCCCAGAAACGCCACCCTGTCGCCCGCGCCGATGCCGCGCGATGCCAGCAAGGCGATGATCTGCCGCGAAAGCCGGTCGACCTCGCCATAGGTGAAGGCAAGGCCCCCACCTTCGATCGCGGGCGCATCGGGCTGCACGGCAGTCCAATGGGTGAGAATTTCGTCAAAGGTCAGGAGGTCGTGCTGCGCGATCTGGGCCATGCTGGTGTCTCTCTGCGTGGGGCATTTTTGCCCGAGAGATTAGCTCAGCTTCGCGCGCCGTCCAGCGGCGAATTCAGCGAAACCGCCCTTGTCGGCGCGCGGCAGGTTCGCGCACGAGGAGCCAGATGCCAAGCCCGAGCGGCCCCGCCATCAGCGTGGCGAACAGGATCGGGGCCTGCACCAGCCGCGAGATGTTCTTGGCATCACCGTCGCGCGCGATCCACAGGCCGACGAACAGGTCGAAGGCCAGGTAATGCGTCCAGCCGATTGTCACACCGGCATCGCTGGCGAAGATCGCACGCACCCCGGCAATGGTCGAAAAGTCCGCCCCGCCGCCCTGCGGATTGGGGATGAGCCCGCTCACCACGCCGATCAGGCCCGTCGCGTAGACAAGGCACAGGATACCAACACCGAGATAAAGCACCGCCGAAAGCAACGCCGGCCAGCGCGGCAGGAGGATCAGGGACACCCATCCCACAAGCGCAAGCATATTGACCGCGCTGAACACGAAAGCCCATCCCATCACACCGTCTCCCCGGTCTCGCCAACCCGGCGCCATTCGCGCGCCGCACGACGCATCGCCTCGTTGTCGTGAGTGAAACGCCCGCCCGCCCTGCGCAGCGCAAGGCCGAGCGCGGCTTCGGCGACCAGCCCTGCATCGATCGAGCGATAACGCTCCCACGATCCCGTCAGCAGCGGGTCGATCAGCGGCGCTGCCACCAGTGCGGCCCGCTCGGCAAAACGCAGGTCACCGACCCGCTCACCGCGCAGCAGGCCGGGGTGGAGGATGTCGAGCCGCTTGAACCCGATCCGCGACAGCGCGTCCTCGGTCTCACCCTTGACCCGCATATAGAAGCTCTTGGAGCGCGCATCGGCCCCCGCGGCGCTGACCAGCACCATGTTGGGGACGCCCGCACGCTTGGCCGCCTCGGCGGTGGCGAGGACGAGATGCTGGTCGACGGCGCGGAAGGCGTCCTCGTCGCGGCCCGCCTTCTTCCACGTTGTGCCCAACGCGCAAATCAGCGCGCGCGGGCGCACTGCGTCGAGCACGTCGCCCCACTTTGCAGGCTCGGCGACGAACATCTCCATCCGCGCAGCGGGCGGCAATGGGGCTTCGCGCCGGGCGATGCCGAGAATGCGCACATCGTCGCCCGCGCTGGCGATTTCGATGACCCGGCGCCCGACAAGGCCGGTCGCCCCCACCAGCGCCATGCGCACGGGGCCGGTCATGCGAGGCTCATACATTGATCAATCCCGCCGGTCGCTCGCCATAGATCCGCGCGGCCGACTGCATCGCAAAGCGGTCGCTCATTCCGGCGATAAAGTCGGCGATCACGCGCGCGCGCTGCGGATCGTGAGAGGGAAGGCGCGCCTGCCAGTCCTCGGGCATCAGGCTTGCATCCTGGGCGTAAGCCGCGAACAGCCGCGCAACCACCGCGCGCGCGCGCTCGGCAGCGGCAACCTGTTCGGGGTGGTAGTACAGCCGCTCATACATGAAGCTTTTGAGGCGCCGCTCCTGCGCGGCCATCGCCGGGGAAAAGCCGGCAATCTGGCGCCCGGCGCCGCGCACCTCGGCAATCGAAGCGAGGCCCTTCGCCTCGCGCGTGGTGTGCTCCAGCACATCGTTCACCATCAATCCGATCTGATCCCGAACCATCTCGCGCAGCAGACGCTCACGCGGGGCGTGGGGAAAGCGTTTTTCGACCGCCCGCCACTGGTCTGCGAGGAAATCCAGCGTGAGGAGGTCATCGAGCTGGAGGAACCCGGCGCGCAGGCCGTCATCAATGTCGTGATTGTCGTAGGCAATGTCGTCCGCCACCGCCGCGACCTGCGCCTCAAGCGAGGGCCAGGTGCCAAGTTGCAGCGGGAAGGCCTCGTCCAGCTCGGCCAACGCCCAATTCGGCGCCGTGACCGGGCCATTGTGCTTGGCGAGGCCTTCAAGCAGGTCCCAGGTAAGATCGAGTCCGTCATGCTCGGGATAGGGGCACTCGATCCGCATCACCGTGCGCAGCGCCTGCGCGTTGTGGCAAAAGCCGCCGTGGCGCTCCATCGCGTCCGATAAGGCCGCCTCACCGGCATGGCCGAAGGGCGGATGGCCAAGATCATGCGCGAGGCACAGCGCCTCGGTGAGATCCTCGTCAAGGCCGAGCGCGCGGGCGATCACCCGGCCGATCTGCGCGACCTCGAGACTGTGGGTGAGCCGGGTGCGGTAGTGATCGCCGTCGGGAGCGATGAACACCTGAGTCTTCGACTTGAGCCGCCGGAAGCTCATCGAGTGGATGATCCGGTCGCGGTCGCGCTGGAAGGCGCTGCGCGGCCCCCGCCGCTCGCCGCGCGCGGGCCCGCCGAACTCGCGCGGGCCGTGGGCCTCGGGATCAGCAGCAAAGGGCGCGCGGGACATCACGGATCGAGCGATTAGGGGAGGCTGGCCTTCGGCTCAACGGGAACAGGACCGGAACCTGGCGCCATCGCCATCAAAATCAGCGCAAACAGGAAGGTTATGGGGCCACTCTCCCGTGATTGGGGGGAAGGAGAGCGGCCCCAAGGGCCTAACGGTGCGACCCGAAGACCCGGAGCTTGCGACTTGCGTTACAAGATCCGCGGCGCAAATAGGAAGGTGTTGCAAGAAGCGCAATGCAACAAAATAGTGAAATCGGACGAACCGAAGTTACCCCTCGATCTCCTGCTCAAGGATCCAGTCGGCCGCCGCCTCGCAATGGATGCGGGTGCTGTCGAAGATCGGCAGGACGTTGGCATCGACATCGACCACCAAGTCAAGCTCGGTGCAGGCCAGCACCACCGCCTGCGCGCCTTCCTGCGCGGTGTTGGTGATGATCGTTTTCATCCGGCGTTCGGCATCGCGGGTGACCTTGCCCACCATCAGCTCATCATAGATGATCCGGTCAAGCATCTCGACATAGGCCATGTTGGGCGGCAGCAGGTCGATCCCGTGGGCGACGAGACGCTTGCGGTAGAAACTCTCGGTCATGACGTTGCGGCTGCCCAGCAAGGCCGCGCTGGTTTTCCCTGCGCGCTTCATGGCGAGGCCGACATATTCGGCGATGTGCAGGATCGGGATGTTCACCGCACCCGCAACGTCGTCATAAAGGCGGTGCATCGAGTTGGCACCGATGATCAGGCCTTGGGCCCCTGCGCCTTCGAGCCGCTTCGCGCTCTCGGTCAGCACCACGCCAGCACGCTGCCAGTCCCGCTCCTCCACGAGCGCGTAGAGCTGGCAGAAATCGAGGCTCTCGATCAGCAGCGGGGCGCTCGCCATCGGCGCGGCGCGGCGCTGGACGATGCGGTTGATGTGATCGTAATACGTCGCGGTCGACACCCAGCTCATGCCGCCGATGATCCCGAGTTTGCGCAAAGCCGGGGGCCCCTTCGATTCCTTGTGCAGATGCGAGACACTACGGCGCAAGCGTCCGCTGCGTCCAGAGGACAGATAGGCGCGGGGCGAGTTACTCGGCCTTTGGCGGCAAAGCGTGCTGACGGAGCCACGGTTCGAGCGTCGCCAGCGTTTTTGCGGCCGCCTCCTCGTGTGGCAGGTGCCCGACCCCGGGATAAGTGACGAGCGTGTTGCTGGGCATGGTCTGTGCGAGCCACTGCCCCGCCTCCACCGGGATCAGCCGGTCCTCATCGCCCCACAGGATGAGTGTCGGAACGGACACCTTGGCGATATCGGCCGGGCTGAGCGAATCATAGGGCTGGCTGAACCGCTTCAATGTCGCGCGGCGGTTGCCGGGGTAACGCAGCAGCTCCCAATAGCGGTCGATCATCGCCGGAGTGATGATCGACTTCACCGAAACCGATTGCTCAAGGCTCTGCGCGATCAGGCTGCGCGGGGTGATCTGCTCGACCAGCAGGTTGACCCCGGGCATCCGCGCGATTGTGAAGCCGATGTTCCCGCTGGAACTGTCCTTGTCCTTGTCCTTGCGGGCCAGCTTGAGCATCGGGCCGCCGCTGCCGTCGACCAGCACAAGACCATTGAGCCGATCAGGATGCGCAATGGCAAAGGCCAGTGCGTGCTTGCCGCCCATCGAATTGCCGCCAAGGACGAACCGCTTGAGGCCCAGCTTGTCCGCCACTTCGAGGATGTCGGCGACATAGTTGCCGGTGCTGTAGTCATCCTCGGGATCGGGGCCGGTGAGACCGTGGCCGACCTGATCGAAGCGGATCACCCGGTATTCGCCCTTGAGCGCCGCCACCCACGGCTCCCACGTGTGGAGATCGGCGTTGGAGCCGTGCAGCAGGATGATCGCGGGCGCGTCTTTCGGCCCCTCATCGCGCAGATGAACTTTCGTCCCACCTCCGATGGCGACGAACTGCGAGGGCGGCGCGCCATATTTGGTACGCATCGCCGCCGCATCGGTGTCGGGGGTGCGGAAGATCAGGAAGGCGATCACCAGCACCGCCAGAAGCGCTAGCAATCCGCGCCAGACCCATGTTCCCCAGCGACTTTTCATTGTGTTTTCATCTCCGCAATCCAGCGCCGCACCACTGCGACGCCGTCCCTGTCCACACTGCTCTTGCCAAGTTCGGGCATGGCGATGCCGGGCTCCGCGCTGTCCATCCGGTAGAGAAGGATCGATTGATCGGGGTGGCCGGGCACAATCGAAAAGTCACTCCCCCCTGCCCCGCGCCCCGCCGCCACGGGCCGTTTCATGATCCCGAAGGCGTGCGGATCGGCCTGTTCCCAGCGCAGATCGAGCCCCGAATTGGACGCACCGCCGCCTGGCTGATGACAATGGGCGCAATTCACATCGAGATAGGCGCGGGCGAAGGGCGCGGCGGGGCTCGAAGCATTGCGCCCGGCCCACACTGGGATGGTCGCCCCGCCGGGCGGAATCCGGTCGAGCGCGCCCTTGTTCAGCATCTCCCCCATCCACTTGATCGACAGGTTGCGCGCTTTTGGCCCGATCGGGATCACCTGCCCATCCTTCGAATGACAGGTCTTGCACTGGTTCTTGTTGGGGATGGCATAGGACAGCGCCTCGCCCGCAGGCGTGGTGAGGTCAATTCTCGCGCCTGCGAGCGCCAGCGTCGCATCGGTCTGCTCGGCGTTCCAGCGATAGGGCAGCGCCGTCCAGCCGTCGGCGCGGTGGAGCAGCACGCGGGTCTCGATCAGCCGCCTCGCCTTGCCCTCGCCAAAGGCGAAGGTTTTGATGATCGCAGCGCCGACCGGGAACTTGAGCAGGCCCTCTCCGTCGGCCGCAAGCTGTGTGCCTTCAGGCAGGTAGATGAAGCGCAGCTTTTCCGCCCCGTCCGACCATAGCGGGGTGTTGAGCGCATAGGGATGCACTCGCGCCGCCGGATCCTGTGCCCTGCCAACCTGAAAGAAGGCGAACTCGCTAAGATATTTCGGGAACGCCGCGCCGGTGATGGCCGCGTCGTTGACCGGGTCGGGCTCCAGCACTGTTGCATGGGCCAGCGCCGCGCCCAGGGTGGCGGTTGCGAGCGCAAAGAGGCCCAGCCCCCGCTTCACTTCAGCCGTGCCTCCAGTTCCGCAGGCGCGCCCACTTCCGGGAAGGCCCAGCTATCAACCGGGGTGAGCATCAGCGGCCCCGGCTGGGCTTCGGCAAGGCTTTGGCCGGGCTTGGAGAGGTTCAGCGTCCAGCCGGTCACGCCCGGCGCGATCTTCAAGCCGCTGTCTTCGGTCTCGGCGATACCGTCCCACAGCACCGGCGGCAGCGCGCCGCCAAAGGCCGCAAGCAGCATCTCCTTGCCATCAAGCTGCGGATCGTCCCCGCCGCGCCCAAAGGCATTGCGGCCGACAATCACGTTGCGGGCATAGGGGTTGTAGCGCGGATCGTCGAAAGGCTGGAGATAGGCGACCACCATGATGTGCGCGGTCGGGTTGTTCTCGAAGGCGTTGTCCTCGATCAGCACCCCGTCATTGGCCATCACCAGCACCCCCGTGCCGCGCCGCACCGAAGCGACGATATTGCCCGGCGGCGCGAAGTTGGGCGTGTCGTTGTCCTTCACGACATTGCCGCGCAGGATCACCTCGCCGCCGCCCATGACGGGCAGGCCGGGCAGATCGAACACCAAGAGCCCGCCGGTGTTGCGGGTGGCGGTGTTGCCGGTCACCAGCGCATGACGACTGTTCTCGATCTCGATACCCGCCACGTTAAAGGCCACGGTGTTGCCGCGCACCGTGATGTTGCGGCTCTGGCCGACATAGATGCCCGCGTCCGAGGCACCCATGACCTTCGAGCCCGTCACCAGCACCCCGGTGCTTTCGACCGGATAGATGCCGTAAGCGCCGTTGGTTGCCTTGGGCCCGCCGGTCCATTCGACGCGGATGCCCGAATAGATGATATTGTCCGCGCCCTTGGACTTGATGCCATCGCCCTTGGGGTTCTCGACCGCGAAATCACGCAAGGTGACGTTATCGGAGGTGACCAACAGCCCTTCGCCCGCGCCCTTCTGGCCGGTGAAGTCGAGGATGGTCTTGTCCATCCCCGCGCCGCGCAGCGTTACCCCGTCGACATCGAGGCTGAGCCCGTCGGTCAGCACGAAGCGCCCCGCGCCAAGCTCGATCACATCGCCGGGGCCCGCAAGGATCAACGCCTCCTGCAAGCGCTCCGCCCCGCCCTCGCCGGGTGCGACACGGTGCGTTTCGGCGGCGAGCGGCGCTGCTGATGCGAGCAGCGCGGCGGCAAGTGCCAGTCGGTTCATGATATTCTCCCTCTCCGCTGCGCATAGTGGCGCAAGCATGGGAAGGAATGCAAGCGTCAGCCGAGACCTATCGCGCAAAGCCCGGCAGAGGTGGTGAGCACCGCGACTGCCTCGCCATCTTCGACGCGGCGCAGACGCTTGACGAGCTCGCCGAGGCCGTAGCCTTCTTCCGGCTCGCCAGCCTGCGCCGCCATGCCCTGACGCAGTTTCCACAGCTGGCCGATTGTGAGGCGGTCGACCATGCGCTCCGCCATGCAGGTGGCGCGCTTTTCGCCGATGCCGGATTCAACGAGCGCGCCTTTGACCTGCATTTCAACAAGCGGGTTGGCGAGGCCGGTATAGACCGCCCCGCCCCCCAGCGTCAGGATCAGCAACAGGCCAATGATCAGCTTGCGCATTCAGCAGTCCCCGTCTCAGTCCAGCGACTTGACGATTTCCTCGACCATCTTCTTGGCATCGGCCAGCAGCATGACGGTCTGGTTCATGTAGAACACGTCGTTATCGACCCCGGCATAGCCCACCCCGCCCATCGAGCGCTTGATGAAGAACACCTGCTTGGCCTTGTCGACATCGAACACCGGCATCCCGTAGATCGGCGATGACTTGTCGGTCTTGGCCGCCGG
>JAIYAL010000071.1 GCA_027489095.1 Erythrobacteraceae bacterium | reverse complement strand
GCGAGGCCGGACTTGGGGCTTCCAACTTTTCGAGGCCAGCGCTTCAGGCCCGTCCAACTCTATCGAAGGGCCGGATGACGTCCGATGACCGCCCACGAAAAAGCCCCCCGATCACCTGAGTGACCGGAGGGCTTTTGAACCATCGGAACTGTCTGGCGCCTTACGCCATTCCGGGCAGCAGCCGTTCGCCCGCAATGCGCTGCATCGCCTTTTGCAGCTTTTCGAAGGCGCGCACTTCGATCTGGCGGATGCGTTCACGGCTGACTTCGTAGGCTTGGCTGAGCTCTTCCAGGGTCTGCGGCTTTTCGGTCAGGCGCCGTTCGGTCAGGATGTGGCGTTCCCGATCGTTCAGGCTGTTCATCGCCTCGGCCAGCATCGCCATGCGCATCTGCGATTCCTCGGCCTCGGCGACCGTTTCGTCCTGCAGCGGACGATCATCGGTCAGCCAGTCCTGCCATTCGCCCGAGCCTTCCTCGGCCCCGCGCAGGCTGACGTTGAGCGAGGCATCGCCGCCCATCATCATGCGCCGGTTCATGTTCACGACTTCCTGTTCCGGCACGCCGAGATCGGTCGCGATCTTGGTCACGTCGGCCGGGCTGAGGTCGGTGTCCTCATAGGCTTCAAGCTGCTTCTTCATCCGGCGAAGGTTGAAGAACAGCTTCTTCTGGGCCGCGGTGGTGCCCATTTTCACGAGGCTCCACGACCGCAGGATGAACTCCTGAATCGAAGCCTTGATCCACCACATCGCGTAGGTCGCGAGGCGGAAGCCGCGATCGGGTTCGAACTTCTTGACGCCCTGCATCAGGCCGACATTGCCTTCCGAGATCAGGTCGGAAACGGGCAGGCCATAGCCGCGGTATCCCATCGCGATCTTCGCGACGAGCCTGAGGTGGCTGGAAACGAGCTGGGCGGCAGCTTCGGGATCCTCATGTTCCTGATAACGCTTGGCGAGCATGTATTCCTGCTCTGCGGTCAGCACCGGGAACTTGCGGATTTCCGACAGGTAGCGATTGAGGCTCTGCTCACCGCTGAGGGCCGGGACCGATTTCGATTTCGTTCGGACAGTTGGGGACTTGGTCACTGGTTACCTAACCTTTCTGGCGTCGACCACTTGTGCAGGACCCCTGATGGGCATCCCGCGTTTTGGGCCACGGGTTACGGGTATACGCGAAAAACGGGCGTTTGGTTGCGCGTTTCATCGATCATTATGGCGCAGTTGGTCGATAAGTTCCGCCATGTCTTGCGGGAGATCGCTCCGAAACTGCACCATTTCTCCTGTCACGGGGTGTTGGAACCCCAATTCGGCCGCGTGCAGGGCCTGCCGCGCGAAGCCGAGTCGTTCAAGAACGGGGCGCAAGGATTTGGGCGTTCGGCCATAGGCAGGGTCTCCCAATAGCGGATGGCCGATTGACGCGCAGTGAACGCGCACCTGGTGGGTGCGGCCGGTTTCCAGCCGGCATTCGATCACGGCGGCCTCATCCAGCCTCTCGATCAGCTTGTAATGGGTGATTGCGGTTTTCCCGCGCGAGGAATTGTTGGGGAGCACCGTCATTTTCTTTCGGTCCGCGTCCGACCGGCCGACGCGGGCATCGATGGTGCCTTCGCCGGGAGAGGGATGCCCGGCGCAGACCGCGATGTAGCGGCGGTGGACGCTGTGCGCGGCGAACTGCACTGCCAGCCCTTCATGCGCCGCGTCGGACTTGGCGATCACCAGCAGCCCCGAGGTATCCTTGTCGATGCGGTGAACAATCCCGGGCCGCGCCACCCCGTTGATGCCGGACAATTGCCCCCGGCAATGGTGCAGCAGCGCATTGACCAGCGTGCCGGTGATGTTGCCCACCGCCGGGTGGACGACCATGCCCGCAGGCTTGTCGACGACGATCAGATGCGCGTCTTCATAAGCGACGACGAGCGCAATGTCCTCGGGCGCGGCCTGCGATGGCATGGCGGCGGCAATGATGATCCGGAACGGCATATCGGCGGCGACCTTCATCGCGGCAGACGTGGCGGTCTTGCCCGCGACATCGACCCGGCCCTCGTCGATCAACCCCTGCACCCGCGCGCGGCTGAGCCCGGTCGCCTCGGCCAGCGCCTTGTCGAGGCGGGCGGGGGAACCGCTGGACGCGGGGATGGTGCCGGTGATGATTTCGCTGGTGCTCACCCCAAGCCCCCTAGCGGTTCGGACAGAGGTTGTCGCCACCGACCCACCAACCCCGTTCGCCCTGAGCTTGTCGAAGGGCCGTCTTTCACTTAGCCGTTCGTTATGTCGTTCTGGGCCTACATGCTCCATTGCCGTGGCGGCACATTCTACACGGGTCATACTGATGATCTGGAAAAACGTATCGCCCAGCACAAGTCGGGCATCATACCCGGCTTCACGAGCAACAGGCTGCCGGTAGAGCTGGTTTGGTCGCAGGATTTTCCGACACGCCACGAAGCCCTTGCTGCCGAACGTCAGATCAAAGGCTGGTCGCGGGCGAAGAAGCTGGCTCTGATCCGGGGGGATTGGGATGCGGTTTCGCGTCACGCCAAAAAGAAGAGCGGCCCTTCGACAAGCTCAGGGCGAACGGAATTGGAGGTTTCGAAGGGCGTTATCGCCGCGATGCGTGCGGCCGCTGCGGCCGCGCATCCGCGCGAGGCTTGCGGGATCCTGCTGGGCGACCTGGCGCATGGGCGCGCGCGCATCACCGAGGCGCGCGAGGCCGCCAATGTCCATCCCGCGCCGCGCACCCATTTCGAGATCGATCCCCAGGCCCTGATCCATGCGCACCGCGCCGCGCGCGCCGGGGGCGCTCCTCAGGTCATCGGCTATTTCCACTCGCACCCGCAAGGCCCCGCCGCCCCTTCCGCCACCGACCGCGCCTGCGCGGCGGGCGACAACGCGGTTTGGGCGATACTTGCCGGGGAGGATGTCACGTTCTGGAAGGACGGGGACGCGGGCTTTACCGCACTTTCCTTTGACGTCGCCGGTGGCTAGAACAGGGCAATGATTTCCCAGACCGATCTCGCCGCGATGCTGTGCTCGCGCCTGTGCCACGACATGCTCTCGCCGGTGGGTGCGCTTGCCAACGGACTGGAACTGCTCGCCGACGAGCGTGATCCGCAGATGCGCGTGCGCGTCGTCGAGCTGCTCGAACAATCGGCCAAGATCAGCACCGACAAGCTGAAGTTCTTCCGCCTCGCGTTCGGCGCGGCAGGCGGCTTTGGCGAAGCGATCCCGGTCGACGAGGCCAAGGACGTGATCGACGCGCTGGCGGGCGATGCCAAGAAGGTCGAGGTCCACTGGGCGATCGCCGATCCGAGCCTGCCCAAGCCCGCGGTCAAGGTGCTGCTCAACCTCGCCCAGATCGCGCTGGACGCGCTGGTGCGCGGCGGCACGCTCGATATCGGGGCCGAGCGGCGCGACGGCGCGATCGAGATCGTCGCGCGCGCGCGGGGCGACCGGATCGCCTTTGACGAGACCATCGGCCGCGCGCTTCAGGGCGATCTTGAGGATAGCGAGATCACCAGCCGCACCGCCGCCGCGCACATGATCGCGGTGCTCGCCGAGGAAATGCAGGGCGGCCTCCAGTACAAGCTGGGTGACGGGGCGCTGGTGCTGGGCGCGGTGCTGCCGGAGCCCGAAGGCATGATCGGCTAGGGCCGGGCCGATGCCGGGGGGCACAAACGAGACAGGCGACGAGCTGGTCCACCGCGAGGTGCCATCGCCCAATCACGGCGCGCGCACGCTGCCGATCAGCATGGTGGTGATCCACTACACCGAGATGAAGCCCATCGAAGCCGCGCTGGCCCGGATGTGCGATCCGGCAGCGTCCGTCAGCGCGCATTACTGCATTGCCGAGGACGGCGAGGTCATCCGGCTGGTGCCAGAAGACCGCCGCGCGTGGCACGCGGGCGCGAGCTACTGGCGCGGCATTCCCGATGTGAACTCAGCCAGCATCGGGATCGAGCTTGACCATCCGGGGCACGCGCCGGAAAATGGCGGCTATCGCGGGTTTGCCGCAGCGCAGATCGACGCGCTGCTCCCGCTGCTGGCGCGGATCGTCAAGCAATACGACATCCCGCGCGCCAATGTCGTCGGCCACTCCTGCGTTGCGCCGATGCGCAAGGTCGATCCGGGCGAGCTGTTCCCGTGGCACCGCCTTGCCGATTACAAGCTGTGCCTGCCGCGCCCGGAATGCCTTGCGGCGGGCAACCCGTTCCACAACGACGGCTCGTTCTTCATGGCGCTGGAACGCTTCGGTTATGACATCACCGATCAGGTCAAGGCGGTGGAGGCGTTCGAGCGGCGCTGGCGGCCCGAGAACATCACCGGCGTGCCCGACGGCGAGATCGCCGCGATCCTGTGGCAGCTCCTGCTCGACCGCGATCAGGGGCGGACGCGGTAAAGCCCCGTGAGGCGAACCGATCCCCGCAGGTCGTTAAAGGATCGGCCGCTGCTTTGTCTGGCCGTGATGCTGGCTGCCTTTGTGTCGCCTCTTGTCATCATCGCAATCGTGTCGCGTGCCTTTCTGCCTCAAGGTCTGATCGAGGGCGTAGCCGTGCCTGAAGCCATGCGCTCGGAAACGCCGAACATCGTGGCCGGATTGGTCCGGGACATGCTTGGAATGGCCATCGGAATGATGGTCGCAGCTTGGCTCATCTTCCGGCAGGAAGTGGCGGGCAGCGCAAAGACACGCCATGCATTCTTCTTCATTGCCACTTTTGTCTGCGCCTTTGTCAGCATTTTTTCCGGCCTGCGGGGCGAATATGCCTTGGCCTTCATCATTTCGACGCAGCCTTTCGATCTGCAAAAAGTCAGTCAATTCATCGAGCTTCAGGCGATGTTCCTCGTGCTGACATTGATGTGCATCTTTACCGAGCTGGTGAATTTCGTCATCTTCTCCGAGGCGTCAGCGGAACGGAGGGAGGAATGAAAGCTCTGGTCTGGATAGGGGCAGCGCTCGCCCTTTCGATAGGCGCGGGCGGAGCGGCTGAGGCCCAAAACTGGCCCTTCAAGAAAGAGCGCGCAGAACAGCTGCTCACGGCGAACATGATCAGTATGCGGCTGGCCGATTGTGCTGAAGGTCAAGGAAAGTCCTGCGAGCTCAAGGCTGTAACCCTTGCAGCCTTCCCCACCCGCAGCGATTG
>JAIYAL010000063.1 GCA_027489095.1 Erythrobacteraceae bacterium | reverse complement strand
ATACGGAAATATCGACACAAATGCCGAACATTATCTGGCGCGAAATGGCTAAAAAGCACGAAAAACAAGAGCTTTTGGACGCTTGCGGAAGGGTGTTTGGCGGAGAGGGTGGGATTCGAACCCACGTTACCGTTGCCGGTAAACCGCATTTCGAGTGCGGCGCATTCGACCACTCTGCCACCTCTCCGCGAGGCCCTTCGCGCGTATCGAGCCGCTGGTCGAGGGCGGCAGGCGACAAGGAGCGGGCGCGTTAGCCCAAGCCTTGCCGCTTGCCAAGACCTGGCTGGTCACAAAATGCGGGCATATCCCTTGCCTCCGGTCGCGGGCGCGCTTGTTTTGCGCGGCCAAAGGTCCATATTATAAAGCATGGAACGCGCAGAGTTCTTCTCGAGCCAAGCTGGTCGCACGATCATTGCGCCCCGCCAGACCCGCGCCCTCTTCGGTATCGGCGACGTTGTCAGTCACCGCCTGTTCGCTTTCCGCGGCGTGGTGTTCGATATCGACCCGGTCTTCGCCAATTCCGAGGAATGGTACGAATCGATCCCCGAGGACATTCGTCCCCCGCGTGACCAACCCTTCTACCACCTGCTCGCCGAGAATGAGGATTCGTCCTACGTCGCCTATGTGAGCCAGGGGAACCTCGTCGCCGATCCGCAGGGCGGGCCGGTCGACCACCCGACGGTGCGCCAGCTGTTCGAAAGCTTCAAGGACGGTCGCTACCGGATGCGGCGCTCGCTAACGCATTGACAACCTCGCTCCGCTAGAACGGGGCGATGAGCGAGCATGCTGGCACCGATCTCGATAATGCAGCCATGGCGCGCCTGCGGCAGGCGCTTGAACGTGAACTTGCCTCCAATGAAACCGTGCAGTGGCACGGCTGGCAGCTTGCCCGCCTCGATCCGCGCACTTTCCTGATTTACGTTTTCGCGGTGCCATGGACCGTCTTTGCGCTCATGTGGACGGGCATTGCCGCAGGGGCTGTCGCCAGCATGGGGAACGAAGGTCCGGGCCTGATCGCCTGGGGCTTCCCGTTGTTCGGCCTGCCCTTCATCGCGGTCGGAGCATGGATGCTCTCACGTCCTTTCGTGCCGCTCTGGGAGCGCGGCCGGGTGCTTTATGTGATCACCGACAAGCGGGTGCTGAAGCTGAGCCTCGGCCGCGAGCTGGTGGTCACGGCCGTCCCAGCCGATCGCATCGGCCTTGCCGAGCGGCGCGAGCGACCAAGCGGAACCGGAACCTTGAGCCTCGCGGTCCGCATCGGGCGCGACAGCGACGGGGACAAGCAGACCGAAACCTTCGCAATCGGGCCGGTGGACGACATCATCGGCGCGCAGGCCGCCGTTGACCGGATCGCCGCAGGCACCCGGCCCGCCGCCTCGGGCGCGCTCAGCTCTTGAGCTTCCACCCGCTCCGCAACACGGCATAGACCCCGGCAGCCAGCGCAACATTCAACACCAGCAACCCGGCCCCCGCAGCCAGCACGTGCTCTCCCGCGCCGATGTCGCTGTCACCAAGGAAGCCATAGCGGAAGCCCGAGATCACGTAGAAGAACGGGTTCGCCCGGCTGACCGACTGGAACACGCCGTGAAGGTTGTCGATTACGTAGAAGGTGCCCGACAACAGCGACAGCGGCGCAATGATGAAGTTGGTGACGGCCGCGTTGTGATCGAACTTCTCGGCCCAGATCGAGGTCGCAAGGCCAATCGTGGCCAACATCAGCGCACCCATCAGCGCGAACCACACAACCGCCCACGGATGGGCCACCGCCAGCGACACCCCCGGCCACAGCGCCATCGCCAGAGCGACGGCAAAGCCGACGAGGATCGCGCGGGTGATCGCCGCGGCGAGGATGCCGGCCATTATCTCGCCAGGCGAAAGCGGGGGCATCAGATAGTCGATGATGGTCCCCTGAATCTTGCCGCCGAGCAGCGAGAAAGAGGAATTGGCGAAGGCGTTCTGCATCATCGCCATCATGATCAGGCCCGGCGCAACGAAGGTCGCGAACGGCACACCGAGCACTTCGCGCCCCTCGCGGCCCAGCGCGACGGTGAAAATCGCCAGAAACAGCAGCGTGGTGAAGGCCGGAGCCCAGATCGTCTGCGTCTGGACCTTGAGAAACCGGCGCACCTCCTTCATATAGAGGGCAAGCAGCCCCACGCGATTGACCCCGGTGATCACCGGACTCCCGCGCGGGGCAAACCGGGTGCTCCCGCCGGTCTTGTCATCCGCCGTCAATTCGGTCACGGGAGCGGTGTCGGGCAACGGGTGTAGAGAAGCGTCTTCGGCCATGGCCCGGTGCCTAGGCCTCGGGCGCATCGCTGACAAGCACCCGCCACCCGCCGCGGCGCCGGACACAGGAACAGGTAGAACATATGAGCTGGACGGACGAGCGCATCGCAACGCTCAGGAAGATGTGGGAAGGCGGCGCGACTGCCAGCGAGATCGCCACCGAGCTGGGCGGCGTGAGCCGCAACGCGGTGATCGGCAAGGCGCACCGCCTCGGCCTCAAGGCGCGGCCCTCGCCGGTGAAGGCGAACGAGAAGAAAAAGGCTGTCGCTCCGGCCAAGAAGCCCGCTGCGGTGCCCGCGCGCCCGGTCGCGACGGAGCCGCAGGCCGAACCGGCCGAGCCCCGCGAGGCAAGCGAGCGGGCGCCGGCCCGTGCCGCTGCGCCCCTCGCGCCGCGCGCCGATGCTCCGGCCGACAATGGCGCCGCGCCTGCCCAGGCCCCGGCCGTGCCGCAGGAAAACCTCCCCAAGATCGTCTCGGTCGGCCCCGGCGGTTTTCTGCGTCAAGGGCCGGGCGACCAGCAGGCACCGATCCCCCCCGCCCCGCCGCGCCGCCTCGTGCCGGCCAAGCCCAGCGCCGAGATCGCCGGCAAGACCACTCTGCTCGATCTGTCGGACAAGGTGTGCCGCTGGCCGATGGGCCACCCGGGTGAACCCGATTTCCACTTCTGCGGCGTGCAGGTAAACCCGGGCTTCCCCTATTGCGTCGAGCATTGCGGGCGGGCCTACCAGGCACAGCTCCCGCGCGGCGTGCGCCGTCCGCCGCCGCCCCTGCCCTTCGGCGGGCCAAGAGTTCGCTAGAACGCGTCCGGTAAAGCGTCAGGCCTTCTGCGCAAACCAGATGATGTGATGCGCGCCCTTGTTATTGGGGCGTGAGCGCACGTTCCATTCGGTGATGGTCAGGCCGGTATCGTATAACCGCTTGCGGAACGCAGGGTCCGGCCCGGCTGACCACACCGCCAGAATCCCGCCGGGCGTCAAGGCATCGCGCGCCTTGGCAAGGCCCGTGCGCGAATAGATCCGGTTATTGGCATCGCGCACCAACCCGTCGGGGCCATTGTCGACATCCAGCAGGATCGCGTCGAACTTGGCGCAGGTACCATCGTTGGCGTCGTCAATCAGCGCAGCGACATCGCAGATCTTGAGATCGAGTCGCGGGTCTGACAGGCTCTCACCGGTAAGCGCGGCCATCGGCCCCTTGGCCCAGTCGATGATCGCCTCGGAAATCTCGGCGACGACGATCTGCGCCCTGTCGCCCACACGCGCGGCGGCTGCGCGGTAGGTGAAGCCCATACCGTAACCACCAATCAGGATGCGCGGATTGTCCTTGCCGAGGCGATCAATCGTCAGATCGGCAAGCTGCTCTTCGGAAAAGCGCATCCGCGTGCTCATCAGCTCGTTGCGCCCCATCACGATCATGAAGTGACCGGCATGGGTGTAGAGCTCGAGGAGCACCCCGTCCTCGATCTGGGCGGTGTCTAGAAGTTCGCGCTGGAGCATCGGTAAAGTCCCAAAAACAAGGCCGCCCGGATCGCTCCGGGCGGCCGATGTTTGTGCCTCAGATGAAGCGATCAGTCCTTCAGAAAGTCCGGCAGACCCGCCGGACCGCTGTCACGCGGACCACGGTCACCGCCGCGGTCGCCGCCACGGCCACCGCGATCACCACCGCGACCACGGTCGCCGCCGCCGCGGGGCCCACGACGATCGCCGCGGTCACCACGGTCGCCGCCGGGGCGCGGTTCGCGCGCTTCGCGGGGCGGGCGGGTGTCTTCCAGCTCAGCGCCGGTTTCCTGGTCAACCACGCGCATCGACAGGCGAACTTTGCCGCGCTGGTCGATTTCGAGGACCTTGACCTTCACTTCCATGCCTTCGGAGACGACGTCGGTCGGCTTTTCCACGCGCTCATTGCGCATTTCCGAGACGTGCACGAGGCCGTCCTTGCCGCCCATGAAGTTCACGAAAGCGCCGAAATCGACGATGTTCACGACCTT
>JAIYAL010000017.1 GCA_027489095.1 Erythrobacteraceae bacterium | reverse complement strand
GAACCGGTGACGAGAACTGTGCGCATGGCCCGCCCTTTAGCCCACGGGGCTTAAAAAAGCGCCCTCAGGCAAGCGCGATATCGGGCGCGTCTTCCTGCTTCATGCCGACGACGTGATACCCCGCATCGACATGGTGTGTTTCGCCGGTCACGCCCGAGGCAAGGTCGGACAAGAGGTAGAGCCCCGCCCCGCCGACATCCTCGATCGTGACGTTGCGGCGCAGCGGCGCGTTGTATTCGTTCCACTTGAGGATGTAGCGGAAATCGCCGATCCCGCTTGCAGCGAGGGTCTTGATCGGCCCGGCGCTGATCGCGTTGACGCGGATGTTGCGCGGGCCGAGATCATTGGCGAGATACTTCACGCTGGTCTCCAGCGCCGCCTTGGCCACGCCCATGACATTGTAATGCGGCACGACCTTTTCCGCGCCGTAATAGCTCAGCGTCAGGATCGCGCCGCCGCTTTCGGGCATCATCGCACTCGCGCGCTGGCTGATCGCGACCAGCGAATAGGCCGAGATGTTCATGGTGTTGAGGAAGTTCTCGAGGCTGGTGTCGACATAGTGGCCGCGCAGCTCGTTCTTGTCGGAATAGCCGATCGCGTGGACGACGAAGTCGAGCGTGTCCCACCGTTCCTTGAGCGCGGCAAAGGCGGCGTCGAGCGATTCCATCCGCGAAACATCGCATTCGAAGGTGAAGTCGCTCCCGAGTTCCGCGGCGAGCGGCACCACACGCTTTGCCAGCGCCTCACCCTGATAGGAAAAGGCGAGCTCGGCGCCATGTTCGGCAAGCTTCTTCGCGATCCCCCAGGCCAGCGACTTGTCATTGGCGAGCCCCATGATCAGCCCACGCTTGCCTGCCATCAAACCGTTCATTGACGCCTACTCCTTGGATAACTCGGTGGGGGCTGGCGACTCCACCAGCGCCAGTGCCGCGTTCAGCTGCGCGCCAATAACGAGGCCGAGGCCGACGAGCCAGAAAAACAGCAAAGTGACGATGCTCCCGGCAAGGCTGCCGTAAGTGAGATCATAGGAAAAGGCCCCCCGCAGCACCACCGGCAGCGCCGCTGCGACCGCCAGCCACCACGCGGTGGTGAACAGCGCGCCCGGCCACTTGGGCCATTGGCGCCCGCGAAAGCGTGACGGGGTGAGCGTCAGGAACAGCACCCACAGCGAGAGGGCAAGGCCCAAGCCGGGCACGATCCGGGAGAGGCTCAGCGCGCCAATCCACTCGCCAAGCTGCGGGACAGCCGCGAGGATCACCTCCTGCGCGGCGCCGATCAGCACCTGCGCGAACAGCGAGAGCATCAGCAGCACCACAGCGGCCAGGATCAGTCCGGCGGATAACAGCCGTGTCTTCCAGAAGGTGCTCGTGCTCTTGGTGCCATAGGCGCGGCGAAGAATGTCGCGGATTGTCTCGATCAGGCTTGAGACGGTCCACAGGCCGATCGCGCCGCCGATCCACAGCAGCCAGCCCGAGCGCGCGATGATCACCGTTTCGGCGACCGGCACGATCACCGATGCGACCGAACTCGGCAGCGCGCGGGCGACCGTGATGACCATCGCCTCGGCATTGTCGCGCCCGCCGATGATGTCGAACAGCGCCGCGCCGAGGATGAAGAAGGGAAAGATCGCCAGCATCGACAGATAGGCAAGATTGCCGGCGTGGATGAAGCCGTCGTTGAAGGTGTGGATCGCGACGCGGCGAACCACGGCCCATACCCGTGCGTTTTCGGCGGGCTCGGGTACGGAGGCGGCGGCGTCCGTTTCGTTTGGGAAGGGGGCGTCGCTCGCACTCATCGGCTCGGCCCTCATGTCCTTGTCCGGTCCTTTACAGGCCAAACTTCTCGCGCGGGCGGGCCGTGTCGATCCAGCCTTCGAGCCGCTGCTCGAGCGGGCCGGGATCGGCGGGAAGCTGGATCGCGAGCGCCACCAGCTGGTCGCCGCGCTCGTGCTTGCCGTCCACCAACTTGGCATTCTTGCGCGTCCAGCCCTTGCCCGCAAGCCGCATCACCGTGCCGCTGGAACTGCCCGGCTTTATTGT
The DNA here is from genome assembly GCA_027489095.1 of Erythrobacteraceae bacterium. Lineage (GTDB taxonomy): Bacteria > Pseudomonadota > Alphaproteobacteria > Sphingomonadales > Sphingomonadaceae > Erythrobacter. The sequence goes on along the minus strand of JAIYAL010000017.1, from coordinate 12,626 downwards.
GAGCATCACCGCACCGTCGACCGTCGGGCACTTGACCTTCGCGCCGCGTACCGCCTCATCGAGGGTGATCGGCAGGTCCATGCGGATATTGTCGCCCTCACGCTTGAAGAAGGGGTGATTGCCGATCTCGACCATCACGATCCCGTCGCCATTGCCGCCGGCGCCGGGGTGGCCCTTGTCCTTGAGGCGCATCATCGTGCCGTCATCGACGCCCGCGGGCAGCTTCAGGCTGATCGCCTTGCCGTCGGCCAGCGTGATGCGCTGGTCGCGCCCGGCGGCCGCCTCGACAAAAGGCACGGCGAGCCGGTACTGGATGTCGCCGCCACGCCGCTGGGGAGGGGGCGGAGGCTGGCGGCCGAAGCCGCGTCGCGCGCCGCCGCCGGGTTGCGGATTCTTCCGCCCGCCAAACAGTCCCTCGAACAAATCGCTGAGGTCGACGTCATCTCCGCCCATCCCGGCAAAATCACCGGCCCCCGGGGCGCCGCCAGGGCCGCCACCTGACCCGCCGCCATAGGCTCCGCCGCGCCCGTAGCCGCCGCGCGCGCCCATCCCGGCAAAGGGATTTGCGGGGTTGCCATCGGCGTCGATCTCGCCGCGATCATATTGCGCGCGCTTGGCCTTGTCGGAGAGCAGATCGTAGGCGCGGGTCACCTCGGAAAACTTCTCCGAAGCGTTGGGCTTATCCTTGTTGCGATCGGGGTGCAGCTCCTTGGCGAGCTTGCGATAGGCGCTCTTGATGTCCTGCTCGGAGGCGGTGCGGGGAACGCCAAGAGTGGTGTAGAGATCGCGCATAGCGTGTTAGCTAGGTGAGACAGTGGCCTTGTGCAAGCTTGCGCTCGAAGCAAGACACTGGCGGTTTCGCCCGATCGCCTTGGCCTCCATCGACAATCGGCGCTTCGGCCTCGCCAAACCACCCGCTTGCGCCTTTCGCGCTTGCGCTCGCGTAGCTATGTGCCTTGCCGCAGCCATACAGGAACGCCCATGTCCGATACCACCCCCCTTGACGACGCACAGCTGGCGGACTCCGTGCTGCCCGCAGGCGTGGATCCCTTCGAGCTGTTCGAGGCGTGGTTCGCCGCTGCGCAGGTGGGCGAGATGAATGACCCCAACGCCATGGCGCTCGCCACCGCGACGGCCGATGCTGCGCCGTCTGTCCGGATGGTGCTGCTGAAGGGTCACGGCAAGAACGAGAACCCCGAAGGCATGGGGGGCGGCGGTTTCACCTTCTTCACCAATGCCGACAGCCGCAAGGGCACCCAGATCCGCGCCAACATGCAGGCCGCGCTGCTGTTCCACTGGAAGAGCCTGCGCCGCCAGATCCGCATCGAAGGCCCGCTTACCGAGGTCACTCCCGAGCGCGCCGACGCCTATTTCCACTCGCGCCCCTACACCAGCCAGGTCGGCAGCGCTGCCAGCGACCAGTCGCGCCCCTTGCCCGTCCGCGCCGAATACCTCGCCCGCGTGCAGCAGCTGTGGGCGGCGCACGAAGGCGAAGGCCGGGTGCCTCGCCCGCCGCACTGGACGGGCTTCACCCTTAGCCCCCGCCGCATCGAGTTCTGGATTGATCGCGACAACCGGCTGCATGATCGCCGCGAATTCATCCGCGACAGCGCCGACGCGCCGTGGTCCGACACGCTTCTCTACCCCTGAGGAATTCTCCCGATGCCGCAGAAAATCCCCTATTGGCACGTCGATGCCTTCGCCGCCTCGCCCTTCGGTGGGAATCAGGCGGCGGTGATGGTGCTTGAAGAATGGCTGCCCGATGACGTGCTGGTGCAGATCGGGGGCGAGAACCTGTTCGCCGAAACCGCCTTCGTGGTGCGTGATGCGACCGGTGCGGCCGATTGGGAGCTGCGTTGGTGCACACCCACCTACGAGATCGCGCTGTGCGGCCATGCGACGCTCGCCAGTGGCCACGTTCTGCTGACGCGGGACGCCGAGGGTCGGGCGCTTGAGCGGATCACCTTCCGCACCCGCAAATCGGGCATTCTCGAAGTGGTGAGGGCGGGGGATGGCTATGAACTGGCGCTGCCCGCGATTGCCACCGAGCCCGACAGTGCGGCAAACCAGGCCGAGGCGATCCGCCTGCTCGGCGCGGCGCCGCGCGAAGTCTATCGCTCGGAGCTCGGCTACAACATCTACCTCTATGCTGACGAGGCAGCGGTGCGCGGGCTGACCCCGGACATTCGCGGGCTGGAAAAGCTCGGGAACGACCAGTTCATCTGCACTGCGCCGGGGGATGCGACCGACATCGTCAGCCGCGTCTTCGTGCCGGGCGGCGGGGTGGACGAGGACAGCGTCACCGGCTCGGCCCATGCGGTGCTCACCCCGTTCTGGGCGAAGAAGCTGGGGCGGGAGAGCTTCACCGCGCATCAGGCGAGCCAGCGGGGCGGGGATCTCACGCTCAGACTGGATGGCGCCGGAGAGAATGGGCGGGCGTGGCTCGGCGGGCCCTGCGTGACGGTGGTGGAGGGGAGCTTCTACCTCTGAGGGTAGAGTTCCAGCACATCCGCCGCCTGTTGCAGCATCGGCGGGCGTTCGGTGCTGTCGGAGTGGCCAAGCCGCACCAAAGTCACCCGCTGGCTGGGAGAGACGAGCACGTACTGACCCATGTGGCCGATCAGGCTGAACAGGCTGTTCGGTGCGCGGTCGGGGAACAGCGGGTGCTCGCTCGGCGGCGTGCCGGGGATCGGGCGGTTCAGCCAGGTCTGGAAGCCATAATGCGGGCTCGCGGGGCTGGGCGTCACCATCGCCTCGACCCAGCGCTGCGGGACGAGCTGCTCGCCCGCCGGGGCGCGGCCCTTGAGCCGCAGGAACTCGCCGAACTTCGCCCAGTCGCGCGCCGTGGCGTGCATCAGGCTGCCGCCGATCAGCGTGCCCGATGCGTCGAATTCGGGCACCATGCTGGTCATGCCGAGGGGTGCGAACAAGCGTTGGCGCAGGTAATCGGCCACCGCCTTGCGCCGCGCCTCGGGCTTGTCGCTGGTGGTCAGCGCCCGCGCGGCGATATCGGCGAGGATCACGCTGGTGTTCGATGAGTATTCGAAGGTCTTGCCCGGCTCAGCCTCGAGCGGCTGCTCCTCCGCCCACTTGGCCATGTTGTCGCGCCCGTCGAGGAACAGCATCCGGACCTCGCTCGATTCGTAAGGCGGATCGCCCGCCTCGGTATGCCTGAGGCCGCTGCGCATCTGCAAAAGGTGGCGCAAGGTGATCTCGGCGCGGGGATCGCCGGGGCGCTGCCACAGCGGTACCGGGGCAGGCTCGTCAAGCGCCAGCAAGCCGTCCGAGACCAGCATCCCGATCAGCACGCCGGTGACGGTTTTGGCCATTGACCAGCTGATAAACCTCGTGTTTTTATCGTAGCCCGGGCCGTAGCGTTCGGCGGCGAGCTTGCCGTTTGCCATCACCACCACAGCGCGGGTTTCGCCGAGGTCGGGCAGGGCGAAAAGGTCGTCGATCTGGCGCGCGAGCTGGTCTTTCGGCGCGCCTGCGTCCTTGGTCACGGCGGCCATCGCCTCGGGCGAAAGCGGCGTGTCGGCAGGCGGCGCTCCCCCACAGGCGGCCAGTATCAGCAGGGCTGGCGCGAGGGCAATCGCGCGATTATGGACGGCGGCTGGCAGGGTCATCGCGCCCTCATTTCCCGATGCGCTCGGGTTTGGCAATGGGGCTTGGCAATGGCGAAATCACCCACCTCTGTAGGAAGGCGCCCCCGTTCGCGCTGGGGGTTGTGGCTGCTCGCCTTCATCGCGCTCGCGATCGGCGGCGCGGCGTGGGCGTTCCGCGCGCCGATCCACGGCTATGGCAGCATCGCTTCGGCCTATTCGGCGCGGGTCGCCTGTTCGTGTCGCTACGTCGCGGGCCGGAGCCTCAAGGACTGCGCCAAGGACAAGCTTGCCGGCATGGAGGCGGTGACGCTGGTCGAGGATGACGAGGCCAGAAGCGTCACCGCGCGCTTCCCGCTCGTCGCCAGCGCGACCGCGACCTATCGCAAGGGCTATGGCTGCGTGCTGGAACCCTGGGAGGGGTAAGCGCCCGCTCTCGTTCCCGGTGAGCCGCAATGTTTCACGTGAAACACAGCTTCAAGGGGGAGGCTGGCGGGGGTCTGGAGGGGGTCTAGGCGGGGTCTGGACGGTATCTGGCCCGGGGCGAGCGCCAAATTTCAGGGGGTCTGCGCGGGGGTTGCTCTCCAGCCCGCAGCGCTAACCCGCCACCTTCTCGGTCGAATCGATCCAGCCGCCGCCGATCACCCGCTCGCCGGCATAGATCACCGCGGCCTGACCCGGGGCGACGCCGTATTCGGGCTCGGCAAAGCGGATCGTCACTGCCGCGCCCTCTCCCAGACCCTGGGGCCCGGTTGCGCCTTCAAGTGTCACCGGCACCGGCTTGGCGAGACTGCGCACTTTTGCGGTCAGCGGTTCATCCGGCAGCGGCCCGATGCGGTTGGTTTCGGTGAGCCGCGCCGCGTTCACCGCCAGCATCCGCTTCGGGCCAACCCGCACCTCGCGTGAGGGCGCATCGAGGCCGACGACATAGAGCGGTTCGGGCTGGCCGCCGATTTCGAGGCCCTTCCTCTGGCCGACCGTGAAGTGGACGATGCCCTTGTGTGTCCCCAGCGCCTCGCCCGTGGCGGCGTGGACGATCTGGCCCGGCGCTGCGCCTTCGGGACGCACCTTGGTGACGATCTTGGCGTAATTGCCATCGGGCACGAAGCAGATGTCCTGCGAATCGGGCTTGGCGGCGTTCCGCAGGCCCGCTGCCTCGGCCAGCGCGCGCACCTGCGGCTTGGGCATCCCGCCCAAGGGGAAGCGCAGATAATCGAGCTGCGCTTCGGTCGTCCCGTAAAGAAAATAGGACTGGTCACGCGCGGGATCGGCGGCGCGGTGGAGCTGCACGCCTGTGTCTGTCATCACCCGCTGCACATAGTGCCCGGTCGCAAGGCAATCTGCGCCCAGCTCGCGGGCCATGCGGAACAGGTCGGTGAACTTGGGCCCCATATTGCAGCGGATGCAGGGGACAGGGGTGCGACCGGCGAGATATTCGTCGGCGAACTGTTCGACCACGTCCTCGCGGAAGGCGCTTTCGTGATCGAACACATAATGTGCGATCCCCAGCCGGTCCGCCACCGCGCGCGCATCGCGGATATCGTCGCCGGCACAGCATGCGCCCTTTCGGCCCGTCGCCGCGCCATAATCATAAAGCTGGAGCGTGATGCCGATCACCTCGGCCCCGCTGGCATGGGCCAGCGCCGCGACCACCGAGCTATCGACCCCGCCGCTCATCGCCACGACGATCCGGCACGCCGCTGCCGCGCGCGGCAGGTCGAACAGCGCTGCAGCGTCGAGAGCCGTGAGGGGGGCGGCGAGCGGGCCGTCGGCAAGAAGGGCGGGGGTGGCCATAAGCGCGCGCGCTATAGCGGCACGCGGTTCCTTTCGCCAGTGGCGCAGCGCACCTTGCCAGTCTGGCTCGGACTATTCCTAAGCCGGGGTAAATGGCGGCTTTACCGGATTTTGACGCCCTCCCGTTAGGAAGGGGAATGATGTTCGAGAAAGCGAAGTCTTTACAGGCGCCCCACGGCGCAATCACCGGTGCCTTCGGCGCTGAGGAGCGATTCGGTTTGCGCCCCGGGCGGCGTGCGGGCGATGCACTGCGCGCCCTCGAGTGGGGCGAACTGACCGCCCGGCTCAACGCCGCGCGCGATTTAAGGCTGCTGCTGCGCACCGAATCGCAGGCCCCGATCGAGGCGGTTGCGGCCAGTTTCGGCGATGCGGCGGCCAGTTATTTTGCGCTTCTCGATGATGGAGAACCTGCTGTTAACCCCGATGCTTTAGGGCAATTGAACGACCTTGGTGCAAAGGTCAGCGCTGATGAGATGATCCTTCCGGTCCATGCGGAAGGGTATAATTCCAGTGCGCCACGCGGCGATGCGAGAGACACGAAATGATTGAAAATCAGGACATCCGTCCCGCACAGGTAATCGGCCCGCTGGGCGAGCCGCTGACCATTGCCGACCTGCCCGCTCCCGAAACCAAGCGCTGGGTCGTGCGCCGCAAGGCCGAGGTCGTGGCTGCCGTCAGCGGCGGACTGCTGACGCTTGACGAGGCGCTGGCGCGGTATGGGCTCACGCTCGAGGAATTCGCGTCCTGGCAGCGTGCGGTCGATCGCTCGGGCATGCACGGCCTGCGAGTCACCAAGATCCAGCATTATCGCGATCTGTACGAGCGCCAGCTCAAGTACTGAGCCCCCGCGGCTCGCTTCATCCTGTCAAAGGCCCGCTCCGACCATAGGTCGTTGCGGGCCTTTGTCATTTCGCGGCACGCTGCTTTTGAACAACGCGGCAATCGCGCGCGGAACCGTCTCGCCCGCCCTTCGTCTACGTAGCAAGTCATCGGTCGATGTGCGGATTGCGGCCACGCGGCCGACCATCTATGAGCCATTGCACTTGGTGAGTTACACAACTAATACACTTATGGCCTGTGGCATGCGTCGCGTGCGGGCGGCCCGAGTGAGGGAATGGCGATGAATTACGAGACGACGATCACGGCCGAAGCGGCTGACGGGGTGACGACCGATTACGCGGGCGCGAGCACTGTCCCCGCCTTCGCGATCCCGCGCTGGCTGATCGTCGGCGGGGCCGGACTGTTCGTGCTGTTGCTGTTGATTGGCGCCTATTTCGCGTTCGCCGGACGTCAGCCGGCGCCGGCCGACGATAACAACAACCAGGCCGCCACCGTTACCGTGGTCACCCCGGGACGGACGATGGTCGCCGGCGAGATTGATGCGCCCGGCACGCTGGCCGCGCGTCGTCCGATGCCGGTCGGCGTGGTTGGCGAGGGCGGGCAGGTGGTGCGCGTCACCGTCGATGCCGGCGACTGGGTGCGGCAGGGTCAGGTGCTGGCGGTGATTGACCGCTCGGTGCAGGTTCAGCAGGCCGCCGCGCAGTCCGCGCAGATCGAGGTGGCCCGTGCCGATGCCAATCTCGCCCAGGCAAACCTCGACCGCGCCTTGCAGCTGGTTGCCCGCGGTTTCGTCTCCAAGGCCGATGTCGACCGCCTGACCGCAACCCGCGATGCCGCCGTCGCCCGCGTCAAGGTCGCCCAGGCGCAGCTTGGCGAACAGCGCGCGCGCAACCAGCGGCTCGATATCCTCGCGCCCGCCACCGGCTATGTCCTCGCGCGCAATGTCGAGCCGGGCCAGACCGTCGGCGCCGGTACCGGCGCCCTGTTCACCATTGCCAGCGGCGGCGAGATGGAGATGCTGGCGCAGGTGTCCGAAGAACAGCTCGCCCAGCTTGCGATCGGTACCGCGGCGAGTGTCGTCCCGACCGGATCGGAGCAGCGCTTCACCGGCCAGGTCTGGCAGCTTGCCCCGACCATCGATCAGACGACCCGGCAGGGCACGGCGCGCATCGCGCTGTCCTTCGCCCCCGGGTTGCGCCCCGGCGGGTTTGCCACGGCGAAGATCAACAGCGGCAGCTATTCCGCCACGGTGCTCCCCGAAAGTGCGGTTCTGGCCGATACCAAGGGCGGCTTCGTCTATGTCGTGGGCCCGGACAACAAGACGGTGCGCCGCCCGGTCAAGACCGGCGCGGTCACGGCGAACGGCATCGTCATCGCCGAGGGTCTGACCGGCAACGAACGCGTGGTGCTGCGCGCCGGCGGCTTCCTCAACCCGGGTGAGACCGTCAACCCCAAGCCCCTCAAGAAGTAAGGCGTTCATCCCTGCCGCGATTGCTCACGTAGCTGGCGGGGAGATATTGCGACCGGCGACAACACAGGCAGGAATTTCATGGCACTTCGCGACATCTCGGCCTGGTCGATCCGCAACCCGGTGATCCCGCTGGTGTTCTTCACCGCGCTGCTGTTCGCCGGGATCGTCAGCTTCCTGCGGATGGATGTCACGAACAACCCGGACGTCGAGTTTCCGACGGTGATCGTCAGCATCGCCCAGCCGGGTGCCTCGCCGACCGAGATCGAGAACCAGATCACCCAGCGCGTCGAAAGCACGCTGCGTTCGATCGCCGGGGTCGACTCGATCCAGTCGACCGCGACCGAGGGCAATTCCCAGACGGTCGTCTCGTTCCAGATCGGCACCGATCTGATCGAAGCGGTCAACGAGGTTGAGACCGCGGTTACCTCGGTGCGTGGGAGCCTGCCTGACGGCATCCTCGAACCGCGCATCAGCAAGGTCCAGGCGATTGGCGGATCGGTTGGCGTGTTCGCGGTCGAGGCCGACGACATGACGCTCGAGCAATTGAGCTGGTTCATCGATGACACGATTGCCAAGCGCCTGCTCAAGATCGAGGGCATCGCCGAAGTCGGCCGTTACGGCGGGGTTGACCGGCGCATCGAGGTGATCCTCGATCCGGCCAGAATGCAGTCTTTCGGCATCACCGCATCGCAGATCAACGCCGCCTTGCGCCAGAGCAACGTCAACGCCGCAGGGGGCCTCGCCGAGGTCGGCGGCACACGCCAATCGCTGCGCGTGCTCGGCAACTCGGCCAACGCTTACACCCTCTCGCAAACCCAGATCCAGCTTGGCGGCGGGCGCACCGCGCGCCTCGCCGATGTTGCCGTGGTGCGCGATGGCATCTCAGAGCGCACGTCGCGCAGCGAGGTCGCGGGCAAGGAAGTCGTCAACTTCTACATGAACCGCGCGCGCGGGGCATCGGACCTCACCGTCTATGACGAAGCGCTCAAGGAGATGGACAAGATCACGGCGGAGAACCCGGGGGTCAAGATCATCAAGCTGTCGACCAGCACCACCTACACGCGCGGCCAGTACAAGTCGTCGATGTGGGCGCTGGTCGAAGGCGCGGTGCTGGCCGTGGTGGTGGTGTTTGTGTTCCTGCGCGATTGGCGCGCGACCTTCATCTCGGCGGTCGCGATCCCGCTGTCGGCAATCCCGACCTTCTGGTTCATGGATCTGCTGGGCTTCAACCTGAATTTCCTCTCGCTGCTGGCGCTGGCACTGGTCGCAGGCGTGCTGGTCGACGATGCGATCGTGGAGATCGAGAACATCGTCAGACACATGCGCATGGGCAAGACCGCCTACCAGGCCTCGGTCGACGCCGCTGACGAGATCGGCCTGCCAGTGGTGGCGACCAGTTTCTGCATCGTTGCGGTGTTCCTCCCCGTGGGGCTGATGCCGGGCATTTCGGGCCAGTTCTTCCAGAACTTCGGGATCACGGTGGTGATCGCGGTGCTGATTTCGCTGGCTGTGGCGCGCATGGTCACGCCGTTGATGGCGGCCTACTTCCTCAAGTCCAAGGGTCATGCCGAGCATGGCGGCGGACGCTGGATCGAGCGTTACATGGGCGTGCTCGCCTGGACGCTCGACACCGGCAAGATGGCGGTGCGCCGGGCCGGGCTGGACAGTCCGCGGAACCGTTTTCTCTATGTCCCGGCGCTGCTGCTCACGGTGATCATGCTGCTGGCGGTGCCGGCGGTGACGCTGTTCGCCAGCTTCAACGCGCTGAGCGGCCTCGGCCTGCCCAAGACCATCGCCGCCGCTGTCTCGGCCGATTCCAACAGCTTTGCCTTCTTCCTCGTCCAGAAAACCTTCGAAGTGACGCAGGTGCTGTTCGTCTCGCTGCTCTCGCTGGCGGTGCTGATCGGCGCCTTCAAGCTGATCGAGCTGCTTGGGCGCGGCTCCTCCGGCTTTGCCCGGATGCAGCGCTGGCTGACCGCGCGCTTCTACGATCACCGCATCTGGATGCTCGGGATCGGCTGGTTCTCGTTCCTCGTCACGATCATGCTGTTCGGGCAGATCCCCGCCCAGTTCCAGCCCAGCATCGATGACGAGAATCTCCAGGTGCAGGTTGAGCTGGTGCCCGGCACGACGCTCGCCCAGGCCAAGCGCGTGGTCAACGGCGTCGCCGACGTGCTGCGCAAGGAGCCGGAAGTCGAACGCCTGCTCGAACGCATCCGGCTGGGCGAATCCTCGACGATCTTCGTCAAGCTCAAGCCAGATCGTGCGCGCAGCTCGATCGAGTTCTCGCGCGAGCTCGCGCCGAAGCTCGCCAAGTACCCCGACGCCCGCGTCCGGTTCCAGTCGCAGCGCGGCGGGTTTGGCTCTGGCCGCGACATGACGGTCATGCTGGCGGGCTCGGACCCGGTGAAGCTTGAAGAAACCGCGCTCAAGCTGGTCGACGAGATGAAGGGCCTGAAGTCGCTGGTCGCCCCGCGCATCAGCGCCGATCTCAACCGCCCCGAGATCATCATCACCCCGCGCGCCCAGATCGCGGCCGAGCTTGGCGTCACCACCACCGCGTTGTCGCAGACGATCCGCATCGCGACGCTCGGCGAGATCGAGCAGAACGCCGCGCGCTTCTCGCTGTCGGATCGCCAAATTCCGATCGCGGTGCGCCTTTCGAGCGAATCGCGCAGCGATTTCAGCACCATCGAGAACCTGCCCGTCCCGCTCACGGGCGGCGGTTCGGTGCCGCTCAGCCGCGTTGCCGACATCAGCTTCGGCTCGGGCCCGACCGCGATCCAGCGCTACAACCAGAACCGCCGCGTTCTGATCGGCGCGGACCTCGCGCCGGGCGTGCTCAAGGGCGAGGCGCAGCAACAAATCGACGCGCTGCCGTCGCTCAAGAAACTGCCGACCGGTGTGATCCGCGACGTGGTGGGCGAAGAGCAGTGGCAGGCCGAACTGATCCAGAACCTGATCATCGCCATCATCGCCGGGGTGCTGCTGGTGTTTGCGGTGCTGGTGCTGCTCTACAAGCGGTTGATGAGCCCGCTGGTCAACATGAGCTCGCTCGCGCTTGCGCCGCTGGGGGGCGTGCTGCTGATCTGGCTGACGGGGCAGCCGCAGTCGATGCCGGTCTATATCGGCATTCTGTTGCTGCTCGGCATCGTCTCGAAGAACTCGATCCTGCTGATCGACTTCGCGATCGAGGAGATGAACAAGGGCGTGGGCAAGCTCGACGCGATCCTCGATGCCGGGCACAAGCGCGCCCAGCCGATCGTCATGACCACCGTGGCGATGACCGCAGGGATGGTGCCGGTGGCGATCTCCCTTTCGGGTGATGGAGCGTGGCGCCAGCCGATGGGCATCGTCGTGATCGGCGGGCTGATCCTCTCGACCCTGCTCACGCTGCTGATCGTGCCGGCTGGTTTCAGCCTGGCTGACAGCTTCGAGAAGCGCGTCGGGCCGTGGCTGCGGGCGCGGATGCTGACCTACAAGCCCGGTGACGACCGGCGCCCGATCGGCGAGGTTCAGCCTGACATGCCGTTCCCCGGCCTTGCCAAGCTCACCCGGCCCGGGAACGAACCGGCCGAGTGACCGCCCGCTTGCCCCGAAACGAGGTGACGGACGGGGCCGAAGCGGTCTAGGGTTCAAGCCATGGCGACGCGCTCTCTACGGCCCCTCACCTTCGGCGGTCAGCCGCTTACGGTGGATCGCGCGCGGCGGATGCGCTGGACGGCGACGGGTATGCTCGCCGCGATGGCGGTGGTCTTCATCGCCACGCACGGTCTCGTGGCGACCGGCCATCCCGCGTGGGGCTACATCAACGCCTTCGCTGAAGCCGCGATGGTCGGCGGGCTGGCGGATTGGTTCGCGGTGACGGCGCTGTTCCGCCATCCGCTCGGCCTGCCGATCCCGCACACCGCGATCATCCCCGAAAACAAGGACCGCATCGCCGATACGATGGCGGCCTTCCTGCGCGAGAACTTCCTTACCCCCGCGGTGGTCGCGCGGCGCATGGCGGTGATGAACATCGCCAAGGCGGCGGGCGAATTCCTTGCCGCGTCGCCAGAGCGGGGCGGCGTCGATGAACGCTCACGCATTACCTCGGGTGCAGCAGAGCTGCTCGCCGAGGTGCTCGAATCGCTCGATCCCGACCGGCTCGGCAATCAGGTGCGTTCCGGGCTGGCGTCGCAGCTGTCGAAGCTCGACGTGGCGCCTTTGGCAGGTCGCATGATCGAGAGCGCGATGGTCGATCGCCGCCACCAGCCGCTGATTGACGGCTTTGTGCGCTGGGCGGGACTGACGCTGGAGGACAACGAGGAGACGATCCGCGAGATCATCCACCAGCGGGTCGCAGGCGTGCTGCGCTGGGCGGGGATCGACAAGACCATCTCCTCCAGCGTGCTTGACGGGCTGTATAAGCTGCTGGCCGAGGTGCTGGTGAACCCCGATCACCCCTTGCGCGGCAAGATCGAGGAGGGGCTGGCCAAGCTTGGGCAGGATTTGCAGCACGATCCCGAAACCCGCGCCAAGGTGGAAGACATGAAGCGCGATCTGATCGCCAACCCGGCCGTGGCGGTGTGGTGGACGGGCGTGTGGGAGCGCATCCGCCAATCGCTCATCCGCCGCGCGCGCGATCCCGAAAGCCAGATGGGCGCGGAGATGCGCAACATGCTGTCAGAACTGGGCACCGCGCTCCAGCAGGACGAGCGGCTGCAACACCAGATCAACCGCTTCGCCCGCCGCACCCTCGTGGGCATCGCCACCCGCTACGGCGACCAGATCGTCCGGCTGGTGTCCGAAACCGTCAAGCGCTGGGACGCCCGCACCATCACCGACCGCGTCGAGGGCGCCGTAGGCCGCGACCTCCAGTTCATCCGCATCAACGGCACGCTGGTGGGCGGGCTGGTGGGGATGGCGCTGCATGCGCT
>JAIYAL010000096.1 GCA_027489095.1 Erythrobacteraceae bacterium | reverse complement strand
GACCTTCGTCCGCGAAACGCAAGGCTCCTACAAGCTCGGCATCCAGTTCATCGACTGGGGCAAGCTGGGCAGCACGTACTTCCACCCCTTCGGCCAGTATGGCGCTGAATTTGATAGCGTTCCCTTCTACCACCACTGGATGCGTGAGTGGCTTGAGGGCCGGATCGAAGGCCCCATCGACGACTTCTCGATGTGCTGGGCGATGGCGAAGGCGGGCAAGTTCGCCCATCCCGCAGCCGACCGGCGGCTGATCCAATCGACCTTCGATTACGCCTACCATTTTGATGCCGGGCTCTATGCCGCATACCTGCGCCGCTATGCTGAAGCGCGGGGCGTCACCCGGGTCGAGGGCAAGGTCGTCGACGTCAGCCTGAGGGGCGAGGATGGCTTCCTCGAGGCGGTGACGCTCGACAGCGGCACCCGGATCGACGGCGAATTTTTCATTGATTGCAGCGGCTTCCGAGGGCTCCTTATCGAAGAAGCGCTGCACGCCGGTTATGACAACTGGCAAGCCTGGCTCCCCTGTGATCGCGCTGTGGCGGTGCCTTGCGAGAGGGGGGAGTTCACCCCCTACACCCGCTCCACCGCGCGCGAGGCCGGGTGGCAGTGGCGCATCCCGCTCCAGCACCGCACCGGCAACGGCTATGTCCATTGCAGCGATTTTCTCGGCGAGGACGAGGCGGCGGGGGTGCTGCTTTCCAACCTTGACGGCAGGCCCCTCGCCGATCCGCGCACGCTGCGGTTCGTGACGGGCAAGCGCAAGAAGTTCTGGGACAGGAATTGCGTCGCCATCGGGCTTTCCGCCGGGTTCATGGAACCGCTCGAATCCACCAGCCTCCACCTCATCCAATACGGCATCCTGCGGCTGCTCGCGCTGCTCCCGGACAGCGCCATGTCGCCGCTCCTCGCGCGCGAATATAATGCCCAGACTTCAAAGGAATACGAGCTGATCAGGGACTTCCTGATCCTCCATTACAAGGCCACGACAAGGCAGGATTCCGAGTTGTGGCGCTATTGCGCGGCGATGCCGATCCCCGACAGCCTGCAATACAAGATCGACCATTTCCGGTCTCACGGGATGCTTGTTTCGGACAGTCAGGAACTGTTCGCCAACCCCAGCTGGATCGCGGTCTACCTCGGGCAGGGGATCGTCCCCCGCCAGGCTCCGGCGCTCGCCGCCATGCGTCAGGGGGTGCCGGTTGGCGAGCGGCTCGGGCAGATCCGGCGGGCGATGGACGAGGCGGTTGCGGCCAGCCCATCGCATGGCGACTTCATCGCCCGGCACTGCGCCGCGGCGATGCCCGCAGCCTGATTGTTTCACGCGAAACATTGCAAAAACCGCCCCCTAAGGGGGGTCTAGAGGGGGTCTAGAGGGGGTCTAACCCCGTGCAAACCCGCATCTGGCCCGCGCGAGCACCCACCAAACGCAAGAGGGGCCCGCCGTTGCCGACGAGCCCCTCCTTCTTTCGACCCTCGATGCGACCCGAGGGGCCAATCCGTCAGAAGTTCTTGCGGATCGTGACGTTGAACGTGCGTCCATAGGTTTCGTGACGGCTCGGGAAGGTTCCCACGACCGCCGTGCCTGCCGCGTTGAACAGGTCGTTCTGCGTCACGAAGGGCTCGTTGGTCAGGTTGAACACTTCGGCGAGGATCTGCACGCCGTTGAGAGCGCCCTCGGCCTTCTCGAAGGTGTAGCCGATCTGCGCATCGAGGATCGTTTCCGGCAGCGCCTGGGCACCCTGAAGCTGCCCGGCGAAGTTCTGCACTTCGGACAGGAAGCCTGAGCGATAACGGGCGGCGAGCTTGGCGCGCAATCCGTTCTTTTCGTAGAAGATGTCGCTCGACCAGGTCACGTCCGAATAGCCCGGGATCGGCGCCGTGCGGCCGCCCCTCGAAATTTCGGCATCCGCATAGGTGACGCTGGCAAAGGCGCCGAAGCCGTCGAGTGCATCCGAGAAATCACCGAAGTTGAGGCGCACCGTGCCTTCGATCCCCTGGATCTTCCCGTTCGCAAAGTTGGTCGGGCCCGAGAAGGTGCCGGTCGCCAGCTGCGGGTTGGCATTGAGCAGCGCCTGCCAGCCAGCGGTGTTGACCGCCTGGGTAAGGTCCGCGGTGCTGGTCAGATCGAGCACCCAGTCCGACAGGTCCTTGTAGAAGCCGGCGACGATGATCGCGGTGCCTTCGGAGAAGTACTTTTCGAAGGAGATGTCGAGGTTGGTCGAACGATAGGGTTCGAGCTGCGGGTTGCCGCCGCTCAGCGTGTAGCACACGTTCTGCGGCGGGTTGAAGGCGCCCGGCAGCAGCGTGTCAGGGATCTGGTCACCGTTGGTATCGGTGCAGACCTGGTTGCGCGAGCCGATGTTCTGGTTCGCCGCCAGCTGATCAAGCCGCGCGCGGGTCACGGTCTGCGAGGCAGCCACGCGGATGAAGGTATCGGGCATGACCTCGAAGGCGAGGTTCAGGCTCGGCATCCAGTTGTCGAAAGAATATTCGACATCGTTGGGGCGGCCACCGGTGATCGTGCCGATCGAGTTCTGGGTCGTGTCGGCATAGCGCAGGCCGATGTTACCGCGCACCGGCACCGAGCCGAGATCGCCATCAATAGCGGCCTGAATGTAGAAGTTGTGGATCTGTTCGCCCACGGTCCACTGGGTGTCGAAGTTGGCCTTCTCGACGCGGTAGGTGCCGTCGGTCAGGAACCGTGACGGATCGTAGGCGAGGATATCCATGCCCAGGCTCTTGGTGTTGGTCGAGCCGATGATCGCGCTGTCGGGCACGCGCAAGCCGTTGCCGAAGGCGGCAGTCGGCCGCAGGAAGGCTTCGTTGGAATCGAAGTTCTTCTCGCGGTCGGTATAGAGCCAGCCGACGGTGATCCGGTCGATCAACCCGCCATCGAACTCCCAGAAGGTTTCGGCGCGCAGCTGGTGCAGCTCGTCCTGAATGATCGGCTCCTTGATGAAGCCGACCTGACCCCAGCCGCCCGGATCGGTGAGCAGCGAATTGCTGGGGTTGGTGTAATCAAGCTGGGTCGCGATCGAATAGGCGCCGCTGTCCGGCATGGTGAAGGTCAGGCGGTCCTGCGCCCCCGAACGCGCGCGGCCGCTGCCGGCATAGCTTTCATAGTTGATGTCGTTGCGATCAAGGTTCGAGTAACCGTAGTCGAGCACGAAGCCGAGGTTGTCGTTCGCCTTCCACTCCATGTTCGCGCCGAGCGCGAAGATGTCGCTGTCAGCGCCCTGCGTGTCGGTGCGCAGGATCGGCACGACGCCCGAGAAGGTCGCGGTGTCGGCGAACTGGTCGCGCGTTCCGGTCGCGCCGACAAAGCTCGCGCCGCTCCATGAAGCGATCGGGGTTTCGGTGCCGCGGAAGATGCCGCTGTCCTTGGTGTTGGTGTAGAACCCGTCGAGGGTCAGCGAGAAGCGGTCGGTCGGCTCGAACTGCAGGCTGCCGGCCACCGACTTGCGCTCGAAGGTGCGGCTGACGACGCCCTGCCGCGGGTTGTCGGCGGGGTAGAACACACCGTTGGCATCGCGCCGCACCTGGCCCGTGAGGTTTGAGGGGTTGCCATTCTCGCGGTTGTCCTGCGTCTTCAATTCGCGCGAGATATACTGGGTCGGGATCGACTGCACGGTGGCGCCGATCGACCAGCCGATGGTGCCATCGTCGTTCTGGTCGATATAGCTGCCGAAGAAGCGGTAGCCGTCAGCGGCGACATCGGGGTTGAGCTTGCCCTGATCGTTGATCGAGTAGGTCGCCGACACGGTGATCTGGCGCTTGGTCGAATCGAGCGGACGGATGGTGCGCAGATCGACCGCGCCGGCAATGCCGATCGCGGCGAGCTGGGCGTCACCGGTCTTGTAGACCACGCCCGAGGCGATCAGTTCGGAGGGGAACTGGTCGAACTCGATGCCGCGGTTGTTGCCCGCAGAAACGACTTCGCGGCCGTTGAGGAGGGCAAGAGAGAAGTCCGGGCCGAGGCCGCGGATCGAGACCTGCTGCGAACGTCCGCGCACGCGCTGGGCGGTGACGCCGGGCAGGCGCGCAAGGCTGTCAGCAATCGACTGGTCGGGAAGCAGGCCGAGGTCTTCGGCGGAGATCACTTCGACGATCGAGGTCGCGTTGCGCTTGGCATCGAGTGAACTTTGGATCGCGGCGCGCAGGCCGGTGACGATGATCGCCTCGCCTTCCTCGGTCTGGGCTTCGGCCGCTGCGGCCTTTTCCTCGTCGGTTTGCTGCTGCGCCAGCACCGGCGCTCCGGTGGCGGTCAGCGCCAAGAAGGTCGCGGCTCCGCACAGCAGGCGCGCGCTCACATTCATCCCGTTCGTTTTCATCAGAAGTCCCCTCCGCACACGCCGTTTGTCGGCGATTTTGCAGGTTTTTTCATAACCGAACCTGAACCTCAGGTAAATTGCCAATCCGCAGTTGTGCGCCGGAACGACAATTTTCTTGTATTTTATCGATTTTTGAATGTGTTATCGGCAGTCTTGCGGGCGATCCGGCCGATCTTGTCGGCCAACGCACCTGCCAATGTTGCGGGATTGCCACAGTTTTGCGCTCCAAAGCTGGTCACGCCGGGCGCAGGTTCGGCCGAGAGGTTGGTTGCCGCGCACCAACCCGCGCATTTCCAATGTTTCTCTTGATTTTATAAGCCATTGGTCATTGGTCTTGGAGGGGCGCTGGGACTTTGTTAGGCTTGCACCGATGACCGCCCCGCCCGCCTCACCCGCCTCCGACAACTGGGGAATTGCCGTGGGGCAGGCGCGCGCGGAGCGATTTTCGGACCGCGATCACGTTCTTGTCACTGTCCCGAGCTTCCTCGAAGCCCCCGAAAACGCCATCGCGCAAGCCTGTTTGCAAAATTTTGCAAAGATCACGCCGCAATATCCGGGCGTGCGTGCGCCGCTGGCGCCGGAGGTGTGCCGCGCCTGGATCGAAACGCTGGCCCCGCTGCTCGACGCGCACTTCGGCCCTGATCGAGGCGCGGCACAGCGCGGGTGGACGATGCAGGCGTGGTACTCGCTGGTCACCACGCCTCCGCAGGCGCTCGCTCCGATCCAGCGCCTGCCGCATGTCGACGGCACGGACGCAGACCAGATCGCGATGATGCTCTACCTCCACCGCACCGGGCCCCATTCGAACCACGGGGGGACGGCGTTCTTCCGGCACCTGTCGACCGGGCTCGAATCGCTCACCGCGCAAGACTACCCGCGCTATGCTGCTGCGGTGCAGACGGAGTATGGCCGCACCGGCCTGCCGCCCGCCGCCTACACCACCGACGGGAGCCCCCATTTCGAACGCACCCACGTGGTGCCGGGACACTTCAACGAGGCGGTGTTCTACCGCGGCAACATCCTCCACAGCGGGGTGATCGACAACGCCGCACCGCTCGATGCAGACCCGCGCGCCGGGCGGCTGACGATCAACGCTTTCTTCCGCCCCGTGGCGGGGTAGCGACACAAGGGACATGGGACATGGAACAGCCTGAGGTCAGGAAACTGGTGATCGTCGGCGGCGGAACCGCCGGGTGGATCACGGCGGCAGCCTTCGCGCGGCTGCTCGGCGGGCGCTTGCAGATCGAGCTGGTCGAAAGCGAGGCGATCGGCACGGTCGGCGTCGGCGAGGCGACCATCCCGCAGATCATCCGCCTCAATGCCATCCTCGGTATCGACGAGAACGAATTCATCCGCGCCACCTCGGGCACGTTCAAGCTCGGGATCGAGTTCGTCGACTGGGGCCGCAAGGGCAGCCGCTATCTCCACACCTTCGGCGATACCGGCATGACGCTCGGCAATGTCGCCTTCCACCACTATTGGCGCCGCAGCGCCGGGAGCAACCCGGATCCCAAGGGCCTGTGGGACTATTCGCTCCACCAGATGGCCGCGAACGAGGCGCGCTTCGGCAAGCTCGACCGCGTGGGCAACACCAGCATGACCGGGCTCGCCTATGCCTACCACTTCGACGCCAGCCGCTACGCCCTGTTCCTGCGCGCCTATGCGGAACGACGCGGCGTGGTGCGCACCGAGGGGATCGTCGAGAGCGTCGCGCGTGATGGCGAAAGCGGCGACATCCAAGCGATCACTCTCAAGGGCGGCCGCCAGGTCGCGGGCGATTTCTTCATCGACTGCACCGGCTTTCGCAGCCTTCTGCTCGGCGATACTCTGGGGGTGGGCTACCAGGACTGGTCGAAATGGCTCCCCTGCGACCGCGCGCTGGCGGTGCCGAGCGAGCGGCTGGAGACCCTCGTCCCCTATACCCGCGCCACCGCAAGGGATGCTGGCTGGCAATGGCGTATCCCCTTGCAGCACCGCACCGGCAACGGCCACGTCTATTCGAGCGGCTTCACCAGCGATGAGGCGGCTGCCGATGTGCTGATGCAGGGCCTCGACACCAAGGCCCTGGACGATCCGCGCCCCTTGCGCTTCACCACCGGGCGGCGCGAAACGTTCTGGGCGCACAACTGCGCTGCGATCGGCCTGTCGAGCGGGTTCCTCGAACCGCTCGAATCGACCAGCATCCACCTCATCCAGTCGCACGTCAGCCGGCTGATCCAGCTCTTCCCGAGGGCCGGCAACCCGCAGGCGATGCGCGAGGAGTATAACCGGCGCTGCGCTGCCGAATTCGCGCAGATCCGCGACTTCCTGATCCTCCACTACCACCAGACTGCCCGCGAGGATTCGGAGTTCTGGCGTTATTGCAAGAACATGGACGTGCCCGACAGCCTCACCCACAAGATCGGACTGTTCGCCGCATCGGGCCGCATCGGCCGCGATGTCGACGATCTGTTCCGCGATGCAAGCTGGATGCAGGTCATGCTCGGCCAGGGGATCATGCCGGCAGACTACGACCCGATGGCCGATCAGGTCGCACCGGCACAGCTCGCCGAGTTCCTCGCCAACGTGAAGACGCTGAGCGCCCGCGCGGTTGCGTCGCTGCCGACCCACGAGGATTACATCGCGCGCCACTGTCCCGCCGATTCGAGCCTGCTCGCCGCCTGAACCGGGCGGGCCAGACGCACCTTCCCTGCGGGCACGAAAAAAGGCGGCGCAGTCACCTGCACCGCCCTTTTTGAATTTCAGCCTCTTGCGAGGCCCAACCGATTACTTCGACTGGGCTTCGAGGTAAGCCACCAGGTTGGCGCGCTTCTGGTCATCCTTGACGCCCGGGAAGGCCATCTTGGTGCCCGGCACGTAGGCCTTCGGGTCCTTGAGGTATTCGAACAGCACTTCCGGCGTCCAGGTGATGCCGCTGTTCTTGTTGGCGTCCGAGTAGCTGAAACCAGCGACCGAGCCCGACTTGCGGCCAACGACCTTGTGCAGCGACGGGCCGACGCGGTTCACGCCTTCGTCGAACACGTGGCAGGTGCGGCAGGCCGCGAAGACCTTCTCGCCAGCGGCGGCATCGGCGGTGAAGCTCGCGTACTCGACCTTGGCGCCCGCCGGAGCAGCAGCCGCAGCAGTCTCAGTCGCAGCAGGGGTTTCAACGGCAGCAGCCGTCTCGGTCGCCGCCGGAGCTTCAGCAGTTTTGGCACCGCCGCAAGCCGAAAGAGTGGCAAGGCTCGCCAGCGCGGCCGCGCCCATCAGGAAATTACGCTTCATGGTTGTTTGTCCTCTGAACAATTCAGTTCCTCCCGCATTCCTGCGGGCCATAAACCAGATTCTCGGGCATGAAAAGCGAGACTTCACGCATCGTTCCCGTCCCTCTCCACAAGTTCCGCAAACGCCTTAACGCACCTGAGGCAAAAGGTTTCCGGGACGCTCGTAAACTTGGCGCAAAGATTGCCATGCAGGCCTCAGGCGTTATGATTATCCCCATGACCAACTTGCCCCGACACACCAAGATCGTGCTCGCCCTGCTGGGCCTGCTGCCGCTGTATTTCCTGATCGCCGCGATCGGCACCAAGATCGGGATATGGGGCTGGAAGTTCGGCCTGCTGATGGTTGGCGGAGGAGCTATACTCGTCCTGCTGACGGCGATCATCGCGCTCGTCTCGCTCATCATCGCCATCCGTTCGAGGCCGCGCCGCAACGGATTGGTGGCCGTGGCAATCATGGGCCTACTAATCCCTGCCGTGGCGGGTGCTATGTTTGCATCGGCAGCGGCAAAGGGCGCCGCCAACCCGATCCACGACATCTCCACCGATACCGGCAATCCGCCCGCCTTCTCGGCCGAAACAATTGCCGCGCGCGAGGCGGCAGGCGCGAACCCGCTCGACGATTACCAGACGCCCTTGGGCAAGATCGCGCTCTACAAGCAGTCCGGCGTCTCGCCCGAACTCGCGGTCAAGAGTCACGCGCAAATCATCACCGCCCGGCCTGACCGCCCTGCCCCGCTGCCGCTTGGCGGCGCGAGCAAGGCCGAAGGCGTCGCCGCGGTCGCTGCGGCGATGGGCGCTGCGGGCCTGACCGATATCCGCTCCGATCCCGCCACCGGCATCGTCGAAGGCATCGCCGGGACATTCTGGTTCGGCTTCAAGGACGACGTCGTTGCCCGCGTCGGCGATGCGCAGATCGACTTCCGCTCGGTCAGCCGGGTGGGCGTGAGCGACCTCGGCGCCAACACGGCGCGAATCATCGACCTGCGCGCCCGCACCGAGGCGATCCTGGGCTCGGCTGCCCGCTAGTCGCGGAACGCCGCCGCCGCCATCGCGCTGCGCTGGAACACGGTGAGCACGCACAGCGCCGCATAGGCATAGGCGATGGCGCCGAACCACGCGGGGGCGAGGCACATGGCGATGAACACGAGAATAGTCTCGGCGCCCTCGGCAAGGCCGGTGGAATAGAAGAAGCTCTTGCGCCCATGCGCGGCCGTTTCCGCCCCACGCTTTCCGGCGATCACCGCGAAGGCGAGGAAGCTCACCCCGGTCAGCACGAAGCTTGCGACCAGCACCAGCGCCGGGAGCGTGTTGGCGGGGCTGAGGATGCCAAAGGCGAGCGGGATGCTGACGTAGAAGGCAAAGTCGGCAAGGATGTCGAAATAGCCGCCAAGGTCGGTGGGCCCCCGCACCCGCGCCACCGCTCCGTCGAGCCCGTCGAGCAGGCGGTTGGCGATAATCAGCGCAAGGCCCCCGCCGAGGTGGCCAAAGGCGATGGCGGCGGCTCCGCCTAGGCCCAGGGCAAGGCCGGTGAACGTCAGCCCATTGGCCGTAACCCCCACCCCTGCCAGCGTCCGTCCCACGGCATTGAGCGGCGGGTCGATCAGCGGGCGCAGCTTGGCATCGAACATCGCGCCATCACCCCCCAGAAACCGGCCACGTCACCAGCCCGATCCACGCCCCCGTCATCGCGCTGGCAATATTCCCCGCGACCCAGCTCTTCATGCCCAGCCCCGCAGCCTCGGCGCGGCGTTCCGGCGCGAGGGTGCCGATGGTAGAGACCAGCAGGCCCACGCTCGCAAGGTTGGCGACGCCGCACAGCGCGTAAGTGACGATCAGCATCGCTCTCGGCCCGAGCGTTCCGGCGGGGAGCGCGGCGAGTTCGAGATAGGCGACATATTCGTTGAGCACCGCCTTGGTGCCCATCAATCCCCCGGCGGCTTGCGCCTCGCCCCACGGCACACCGATCAGCCACATCAACGGCGCAAGCGCCCAGCCCATCAGGCGCTTCAGGCTCAGCGGCGCGCCCTCGATATAGGGCAAGGCGGCGAGCATCCCGTCGACCAGCGCCACCAGCGCAAAGACGGTGATGATCACCGCCATGACGCTGAGGAACAGCTGAAGCCCGTCCGCCGTGCCTCTGGTGATGGCATCGATGCTGCTATCGTAGCGCAGGCCCCCATCATCATTGGGGTCTTCCTTATCGACCTCGACCACCGCGTCATCCTCGCTCGGCGGCACCATCAGGCGGGCGACCAGCAGCGCGGCGGGGATCGAAACGAGCGAGGCGGCGATCAGGTGGCCAACCGCATCGGGCACCACCGCGCGCAGGGTCGTGGCGTAAAGCACCAGCAGGGCGCCGCTGATCGTCGCCATCGCCAGCACCATCAGCTGAAACAGCTCGCTGCGGCTGACCCGCCCGAAATAGGCGCGGGTGACGAGCGGGGTTTCGACCACGCCCAGGAACAGCGCCGCTCCGCCTGCCAGGCCGACCACGCCCGAGACGCCGAGGCTGCGGCGCAGCAGGAAGGCGAGGCCATTCACCAACCAGCGCAGCACCCCCCAGTGCCACAGCAGCGCCGACAACGCCGAAAAGACGATCACCAGCGGCAGGATCTGGAAGGCGATGATGAGCGGCGGCTGCGCGCCTTCCTTCAAGGCGAAAGGCAGCTCTGCCCCCCCGAGATAGCCGAACATGTAGCTCGAGCCCTTGAGCGTCGCCGCCTCGACCGCGCTCACCGCATTGTTGACGAGGCCGACCGCCTCCCAGACGATCGGCACGCGCACAATCAGCACCGCGAGCAGCCCCTGCATCAGCAGCGCGCCGGCAATCCACTTCCAGGTGGGGAGGCCCCTGCGGTTCTCGGAGACTGCCCACGCGAGGCCCAGTAGCACCGCAATGCCGATTACCCCGCGCAGCTGGTCGAACAGCTCGGCGCCGCTCATCCGCGCCGCCATGCGTGGTAGCGTTCGACCCACTTCAGCAGGCCTTCCGGCTTGTGCGCCTTCTTCCAGTTGCCCGCCGCAAACTTGTTGGCCTCGGCCATGGTCGGGTAGGAATGGATCGTGCCGAGGATCTTGCCCAGCCCCAACCCATACTTCATCGCCAGCACATATTCCGCCAGCAACTCGCCCGCATGCGCGCCGACAATGGTCGCGCCCAGCACTGTGTCCTTGCCGCCTGCCGGGGTGAGCACCTTGACGAAGCCCCTGGTCTCGCTCTCGGCAATCGCGCGATCGAGATCGTCGAGATCGTAGCGGGTGACCTCCACCGCGATGCCCTGCTCTGCCGCCTCGCGCTCGTTCAGGCCGACGCGGGCGAATTCCGGGTCGAGGAAGGTGACGGCGGGGATCACGCGATAGTCCGCCTTGAACTTGCGGAAGGTGCCGAACAGTGCGTTGACGCTGGCGTACCACGCCTGATGGCTGGCGGTGTGGGTGAACTGGTAGGGCCCGGCAACGTCCCCGGCGGCGAAGATGTTGGGGAACTTGGTGGCAAGGAACGCGTCGGTGGTGACGGTCTTGCCGGTGTCGACGCCGATGGTTTCCAGCCCAAAGCCCGTCAGCCGCGCCTTGCGCCCCACGGCGACGATCAGCGCATCGAAGGGCACGTGCACCTCGGCCCCGCCCGCCTCGGCGATCAGCGTGCCGCCTTCGATCCGCACCGCTGTGTGGCCGGTGAGCACCCGCACCCCATCAGCTTCGAGCACCGCTTTCGCCAGCGCCGACACATCCGCATCCTCGCGCCCCAGCAGCGCGTCCGCCATCTCGACCTGCGTCACCTGCGAGCCAAGCCGCGCCAGCGCCTGCGAAAGCTCGCACCCGATCGGCCCGCCGCCCAGCACCGCAACGCGCGCCGGGGCCGCGTCCATCTGCGCGAAGGCGTCCCACATGGTCTCGCTGGTGAGGTAGCCGCTGGCTTCGATGCCGGGGATCGGCGGCACCACCGGCTCCGCGCCGCTGGCGATGACGATGCTGCGGGTGGTGAGGCGCTGCACCTCGCCGTCAGCCCGCGCGATCTCGACCGTCCACGGGTCGATGATCTTGGCATAGCCCTTCACCACATCGACCCCGAGGTCGGTGTAGCGTTCCACGCTGTCATGCGGCTCAATCGCCTTCACCGCGTCCAGCACGCGGGCGATCACCGCCTTGAACGGCACATGCGGTTCGCTCGGCGTCAGGCCATAATGGTCGGCATGGCGCATCATGCTTGCCACCTTGGCGCTCTTGATCAGCGCCTTGGAGGGGACGCAGCCGGTGTTGAGGCAATCGCCGCCCATGTCCTTGGCCTCGATCAGCGTCACCTTGGCCTTCACGGTCGCCGCGATATAGGCCGAAACCAGCCCCGCCGCGCCTGCGCCGATCACCACCATGTTGCGGTCAAACTTGGCCGGCCGCTTGAAGCCCGCATAGACCTTGCGGCGCTGGATCGCGCCGATCACCAGCTTGGCCAGCCACGGCGCGATGCCGAGCAGCACGAAGCTCCCCAGCACCCCCGGCGAGGCGATGCCGGACAGGCTCTCGATCCGCGCCAGCTGCGTGCCCGCGTTCACATAAACGATCGTGCCGAGCAGCATGCCGAGCTGGCTCACCCAGACATAGGTGAGCGTCCGGATGCGGGTGAGGCCCATGACGAGGTTGACGACGAAGAAGGGGAAGGCGGGGATCATCCGAAGGGAGAAAAGGTAGAACGCCCCGTCGCGCTCGACGCCTTCGTTGATCGCCTTCAATCGCTCGCCAAAGCGCGCCTCGATGGAGTCTCTCAGCACGTAGCGCGAGGAGAGGAAGGCCAGCGTCGCCCCCAAGGTCGAGGCGAAGGAGACGAGGATCGTCCCCGTCACCACCCCGAACAGCGCCCCCGCCGCGAGCGTCATCAGCGCCGCGCCCGGCAACGATGCGGCGGTGACCGCGACATAGACCGCAAAGAACCCGGCCAGCACCGCAACGGGGTTCTCGGCGTAGAACGCCTCCCACTGCGCGACGCCGTCCTTGATCCCGGCAAGGGTCAGGTACTGCCCGAGGTCGAAGATGAAATAGGCCGCGACCACGGCGGCCAGCGCGGCAAGGATGGCAAGCTTCTTCACAGATGACCCCTCAAGCGCGCGCCAATGCCGCGTATTTGGCGATCCAGCCTTTGTCGATCCGGTGCTTGAGAGCAAGCACCCATCGCCCCTCGGCGGCGAGCGGGCCGTAACTGGCGATGGCAGATCCGTCGCCGGTGTTCATCAGGTAGAGATTGTTCCAGCGCGGGCGGTAGGTGCGCTGCGGGGGTTCTCCCGCCAGCGCGGCGCGCAGATTGGCGGCCAGCACCGGCCCGGCGAACACCGCGTGGACGCCCGAATGCGCGAGGCGGCGGTCGGCGCGCGCGGCGACATCTCCTGCGGCGAAGATGTGCGGGTGTGAAAGCGAGCGCTGGTGAGCGTCGACGAGTAGAAACCCCGCTTCGTCCGTGGCGATCCCGGAGGCACGCAGCCAAGCGGGCGCGGCGCTGCCGAGCGCGGCGACGACCAGATCGGCGGGTTCGAGCGAGCCTGAGCCCGCCATCAGCGCCCCGCCTTCGAACCGCACGTCATCAGCGATCACCGCAATGCCCTGCCGGGCAAGCGCCTTTGCCACCCGCCGCCGCACCGCCGGGGCAAAGCCGGGGAGCAGGCCCGCGCGCCCCGTCGCCAGCGTCACTTGCGGCCGCCTCGGTGCCCCGGCAAGGCTGCGTGCCAGATTTCTCAGGCCGAATGCCAGCTCCACGCCTCCTGCCCCTCCGCCTGCGACCACCACGCGCGTGGGCGCATCCATGGCGGCGATGCGATCGACAAAGCCTGAGATAGGCCGCACGTCGATGATCCGCGGGTCATCGCCCAGCAGCGCCGCGCCGCGGCCCTCGCCGCCGGTGTCGAAGGAGGCGACCGTGAAGGCGATCTGTGCGCCGCCAGCCGTCCGCACCACGCGAGCCTCGGGATCCAGGCCAATGCAGCGGTCAAGGATCAGCTCCACCCCGGCGCGCGCGGCCAGACCGGCCAGATCGACCAGGCCCCCGTCCCGCCCATGCTGACCGGCAAGCCAGCCGGGCACCATGCCGGAGTAATGCAAGTGCCGCGCGGGGGTGACGAGCACCGCTCTGGCCCCCGCAGGCACGCCGCGGCGGACGATATCGGCGAGCACCGCGACATGGGCGTGGCCGCCGCCGACCAGCAGCAGCACCGCCTCCTCCCCGCCGCCTGAAGCCTCAGATCCGATCATCACTCTGGCTTCATCGCGGGCCGTTCAGCCAAGCGCAAGCTTTCCTCGGTAACGGATCCGCGATACATAATTACAACGCCGAACCCTCTCTCATGCACATACCTTCAGGAACTTGCAGGCCTTTTGCGGCATTGGCACCGCACACAAGTTCGGCGATTGACGGCTTGCAGCGCAGCGCTGTTGCCATCAAAGCACTTTGGCAACAGCGCGTGTCAACCGGCCGGGTCAGGACACGCTTACACACCGGTTTCGGACGGAAAGGCTGACATGGCAGGCGAAGGCCAAAGTTACGGCTCGCAGATCTCGCTGGTGAAGTTCTTCAGGATCTTCTTCGACATCCTGAAGCCCGAAGCGAATTTCTATTGGCTCGCCGCTGTCTACGGCGTCGGCATCAGCCTGCTCTCGTTGGCGACGCCGATCTCGGTGCAGATGCTGATCAACACCATCGCCAACACCGCATTGACCGCGCCGCTGGTGGTTCTGTCCTTGACCTTGTTCGGCCTGTTGCTGATCTCGAGCATGCTCTACGCGCTGCGCGTCCATCTCATGGAGATCTTCGCACGGCGCTGGCATGCGCGCATGGTGGCGGAGATCGCGCTGATCTCGGTCTATGCCCAGAACCCGTTCTTCGGCGACGCCAAGAAGAGCGCGCTGTTCAACCGCTATTTCGACGTGGTCTATGTCCAGACCGCGATCCCGATCCTGTTCATCGGCGGCTTCACCACCCTGCTCCAGATCGCGGTCGGCTTCGTGCTGGTGTCGCTTTACCACCCCTACTTCCTCGGCTTCACGCTGCTGATGATCGCGATGATCTGGATCGTGTGGCTCGCTTGGGGCGGGCCTGCGCTCCGCACCGCAGTCGACGTCAGCCATGCCAAGCACGCCACTGCCGGCTGGCTGGAGACGATCGGGAACTCCAACGGCTTCTTCAAGTCGCAGCGACGCATCGACTACGCGCTCGACAAGACCGACGATCATACCCGCCGCTACATCAATGACCGCAAGCGGCACTTCCGCCACGTGTTTTCGCAGACGCTCGCCTTCCTGATCATGTATGCCGGGGCAAGCGCCGCGCTGCTGGGCCTGGGCGGCTGGCTGGTGATCCATAACGAGCTGACCCTCGGGCAACTGGTCGCGGCCGAGCTGGTGCTCTCGGCGGCCTTCGTCGGCGTCTCGCAGCTCGGCGGCTACCTCGGGTATTTCTACGACCTGTTCGCCGCGATCGAGGAAATCTCGCAGTTCTACGACGTCGAACAGGAGCAACCCAAGGGCGCCGATCCCTTCGACGGGCCCGACCACGCCATCGTCATGCGCGGCGTGCGCGGGAAAGCGCGGCACGAAGACGTGTGCTTCGACCTCGAGATCCCGTCCGGCGCGATCATCATGGCCGCTGCCAGCCAGCACGGGGTGCAGCGCCTGTTCACCAACATCCTCAAGCTCCACGACCTGCCGCAGGGCGGGATGGCGACATTGGGCGGGATCGACATCAAGGCGATTGAGGCGCACCACCTGCGCAAGAACGTCCACGTGCTCGACCGCCCGACCATGGTGGAGATGACGGTCCGCGAATATCTGGCCCTCTCCTGCCCCGAGACCGCGCCGCAGCGGATGGTCGCAGCGCTTGAAACGGTGGGCCTCGCCGAGACGATGGCGACCCTTCCCAAGGGCCTCGACACGCCGCTCGCCTCGACCGGCTATCCGCTCTCGGCGGTCGAGGTGCAGCAGCTCAAGCTCGCCAACGCGCTGCTCGAGCGCCCGCGCATCCTTGTGCTGAGCCGTCTGTTCGACCTGCTCGACCCCGAACCGATAGAGGCCGCCGTCGCCGAGCTACGCGCCCAAGCCTATACAACGGTGATCTACTTCTCCAACCGCCGCATCGATCTGGGCTTCGACCGCTTCCTTTATCTCGAGGCAGGGCGGCAACACTATTTCAGCACCTTCGAGGAATTCAGCGTCGCCATGAACCTCCCCGCCGAACAGCGCGCCGCCACCTTCGACAAAGGGGGTGCCTGAAATGGCGACGCTTAAAGAAGACATGGAACACTTCACCACCCTGGCCTCGATCAAGATGCCGCGGGTGATGCGGGTGGTGTTTCAGATGTTGCTGGCGGCGATGGTCATCGCGGTCGCTTTCCTCATCTACGTGCCGTGGGTGCAGACCACCTCGGGCCGCGGCGTGGTGACGACGCTCAGCCCCAACGAACGCAAGCAGGACATCAACGCGCTGGTGCCGGGCCGGATCGAAGAATGGTACGTGCGCGACGGCAGCTCGGTGAAGAAGGGCGATCCGATCGTGCGCATCGCCGACATCGATCCCAACCTGATCCAGCGCCTTCAGGCCGAACGCGGGCAGATAGACCTGCAATTGCAGGCTGCCAAGTCGGCGCTCGCCACCGCTGAAATCGACGTGCGCCGCTCGCGCGAGCTGTTCGAGGCCGGGCTGGCGGCGCGGCGCGATTATGAACTGTCGCAGATCAAGGTCGCCGACCTGCAAGGTAAGGTCGCCGCTGCCGAGGCCGACCTGAACCGCGCCGACGTCAACATCTCGCGCCAGTCCGAGCAGATCGTGCGCGCGCCCCGCGACGGCTTCATCCAGAGCCTCAATGCCGGCGATGCGGCGACCTTCATCAAGGCGGGCGACGTGCTCGCCACCTTCGTGCCCGACGGGGCGGTGCGGGTGATCGAAGTCTTCATCGACGGGCGCGACGTTGCGCTGGTGCGTCCGGGCGATCCGACCCGGATCCAGTTCGAAGGCTGGCCCGCGGTGCAGTTTTCCGGCTGGCCCTCGGTTGCGATCGGCACCTTCGGGGGCCGGGTGATTGCGGTCGACCGTTCGGCCCAGATCAACGGGCGCTTCCGGGTGCTGATCGCCGAGGAGCGGTTCGAAGGCCACGGCTGGCCCGAGGAACGCTACGTCCGCTTCGGCGCTGTGGTACAGGCCTGGGTGTTGCTTGAGACCGTGCCGGTCGGCTACGAAATCTGGCGCCAGCTCAACAACTTCCCGCCAGAACTGACGGCGGAGACGAGCGGCAGTCAGGTCAAGTGACGATGACGCAGCGGTCGGCAGCAAGGCGCAGCGCATGGCTGGGGGGGCCGGTGCGTTCCGGCGCGGCCGCGCTGGCGCTGGTGTGCGCGCTTGCCCCTGCGCCGGCGCTGGCGCAGGATATCGGCCCCAACCCCGAAACCATCGACGTCGCGCTCAAAAGCGGGCCCTTGCTCCCCGAGGAGGTGCTGCGCTCCTCGGCCTTGACCTTCCCCTCGATCCTCGAAGCCTTTGAGCGCGAAGCCGCCGCGCGTTCCGACCAGCTCTCCGCCGACGGCGCCTTCGACCTGATGCTCAAGGGCGAATATTACGACCGTCTCACCGGCTTTTACTCGGGCGGCTACGGCAAGGTCGAAGCCCGCCAACCGCTGCGCCCCTATGGCGCCGAAGTCTTCGGCTCCTACCGCGTTTCCGATGGCACCTTCCCGACCTACGAGAACTACGACTACACCAACAACCTCGGCGAGGTGAAGGTCGGGGCGCTGTTCTCGCTGCTGCGCAACCGCGACATCGACAGCCGCCGCTTCGCGATCGAGGACACCCGCCTCGCCGCGAGCCAGGCGCGGCTCGATGTCATGCTGGTGCAATTGAACGTGCAGCACGAAGCGCTGCGCGCCTATTGGCGGTGGGTGGCGGCGGGCGAGGAAATCCGCGTCTTCGAGGAACTGCTCGAGATCGCCGAGGCGCGCCAGATCGGCCTTGGCCGCGAAATCAGCGAAGGCGCGCGCGCCCGCATCGCGCTGACCGAGAACGAACAGAACCTGCTGCGCCGCCGCACCTTGCTCGAACAGGCGCGGCGCGACTTCGTCACCGCTTCGAACTCGCTGGGCTTCTACCTGCGCGGGGGCGACGGACAGATGGTGGTGCCCAACCGCGAGATGCTGCCCGGCCGCCAGCGCATGAAGGGCGCTGCCTCTGCCGAGGCGCTGGCCGCGACACCGATCGCCGAGGTGATCCAGACCCGGCCCGAGCTTCAGGCTTTCAAGCTGGCGCTTGAACGCGCCAACAACAAGGTCGCGCTGCGCCGCAACGACCTTGAGCCCTCGCTCAATGCCAGCGTCGAGCTGTCACGCGATTTCGGGCAGGTCGGCCCGGGCGGCCCCGGCTTTGATTCGACCGACACGGCGGTCGGCCTGACTTTCTCGGTGCCGCTCCAGCGGCGCACGGCACGCGGCGCGGTGCAGCGCGCCGAGGCCGAGCTGCGCGAGACCGAGCTGCGCCAGCGCCGCATCGCCGACCAGATCACGACCGAGGTCAGCAACATCCTCGCCAACCTCGGCGCAGCGATCAGGCTTGCCGATCTCGCCGGTGCCGAAGTCAAGCAGGCCAACGCGATGGTGCAGGCTGAACGCACCCGCTTCCGATTGGGCGCGGGCGAGTTCTTCCTCGTCAACGCGCGCGAGGAAACCGCCGCCAACGCCCAGATCGGCGCAATCCGCGCCGAGCTCGCCGGGCGGCTTGCCGAAGCAAGCTACAACGCCGCGACGATGAACCTCACGGCGCTGGGGCTGGAGTAGGGCGGGCGCCACCTTTTGCGGCTTGCCACCCCCAGATGACTGATTTAGCTAGGGATCGTAGGGGAAGGTCAGTGAAATCTGCAATAGCTGGAATGGTCGGCGCCGCTGTGCTGGCATGGATCGCCTGCGGGGCAAGCGCACAGGAAAACCCAGCCACACCCGCTGCCGAGCCGGTGTGTGAGCTCCACGTCTGGCCCTCGAGCCCGGTGCGGTCGAGCTCGAACAACTATTTCGTCATGCGCAGCATCGTCGATGGCGCGGTGCAGGGACGCGATGGCTACGTCAAGCTGCCCGAAGACATCCTCAGCACCGAAGCGCAGACCCGCACCCTCACCCAGGTAGGCCTGACCGAGACCCTCAAGATGCCCGAGTATAAGGTGGTGATGCACGATCAACCGCTGCCCAGCCGCGTCATCCGCGGCACGCGCGGCCGCCTTCTGACCGACGCCGCGCCCTGCTATGCTGAGCTGGTCACCGACGATGTGTTCTACCAGGAAGACGCGATCGACGGCCGGTATCTCAAGGCGATTTTCCGTTTCCGCCAGTTTGATGGCGGTAGCGAGACGCCAACCCGCAGCTTCGGCACCTATGTGCAATATCGCCTGACCCAGTTCCCGCCCAAAGACGCCGCTCAGCTCGACGCGGCGCTCGAAGAATTCCGCCTTGCTTATGGCCAGGCGTTCAGGGAATTCGGCGCGGCGCTCAACAAGCCCGCCAAGGGCAAAAAGGCCAAGCCGAAGACCTGAAATCATGCAGGCATGACGCCTGCCGCAAGAAGGGAAGACCTATGAAGTTGAAGATTTTGTTGGCCACCACCCTCGCTCTCGGCATGGCGACTCCTGCGCTCGTCCATGCGCAGGACGCCCCAGCCCCCGCCTACGCGCCGAGCACCAAGGGCCTCCAGCCGACCGCTGCCGCCGATGGCTGCGAGCTCCATGTCTGGCCGGCCGAGCGCATGAACTCGGTCACCACCGGCTGGCTCGGCGGCGGGCTGATCGAAGGGGCGCTGAACTCGGGCAAGGACGCCAACAACAAAACCCTGATGGCGAGCGCGCTCGACAGCCCCACCCAGCTTGATGCCTTGCAGGAGCTTGACCTGCGCACCCTGCTGCCGCTCACCCCCGGCACCACCATCATCCGCCACGAAGCGCCGCTTGAGCGCAAGACGATGAACAAGATCAAGACCCGTCGCGCGGAATCGACCTCGAAGTGCTATTCGGAGCTGATCGTCGCCGACGTGTTCTACCAGAAGGCCGCGATCTATGGCCGCTCGCTGCGCACGTTGTTCATGGTCCGCCAGTTCGGCAACGACCAGACAATCGACAAGGAATACAAGGCATGGGGCGGCAACGGCCTCAAGCTCTTCCCGCCCAAGGAAGGCGAGGACGCGATCGCCGCGCTCGACGAGCTGGTGAGTGTCTACAAGGCCAATTTCGAGGAATTCGCCAGGAACGCCCGCCTGCGCCTCGCTGCCAAGTAAGACCCGCGAGCGACACCACCAAGGGGCCGTCGGAGCGCATCCGGCGGCCTTTTGGTGTCGTCCTGGCGCAGGGGCCGATTCAGGTGTGTCACCGTTCAGACGCGGGCAATCGGTGGTTGCTCATCGGGCCGGGCGCGCCCATGGGGACGCTTCCTTCTCCATGCTCCGAGATCGTCCACCTCATGACCACCCGATCATTGACCGGCCTGCTCGCCAAGCGCGGCGAGAGCGCCCCCGAAGCGCGCTGCACCCCTGGCGAAAGGCTCTTCCAGATCGCGTTCGGCGCGGTGCAGTGGCCCTGGCTCCTGCGCAGCCTCTACGGGGGAACACAGGCACAGAAGACGGCGCTGCTGGCGCGGCTCGGGCTGGAGGCGGACTCGTTGCCGCATCTCGGCAGCTGGAAAGCGGACACCTACCTCCTCCACCGCATCGTCGACATCATCGAGGCCGAGCGCCCGGGCAACGTGGTCGAACTCGGCTCGGGCGCGACCTCGCTGGTGATCGCCAAGGCACTGGCGATGCACGGCGAGGGCGCCTTGCATTCCTATGATGGACACGCGCCGTTCGTCTCGGCGATGGCGGACTGGCTGGCCGAGCATGATCTTGCCGCCGCCTTCCATCACGCACCCCTCACCACCCGCGACGTGCGCTGGCCCGGCCTGTGGTATGCGCTGACCGATGTGCCGGGATCGATCGATCTGCTCGTGATCGACGGGCCGCCCTGGGCCGTCCACCCCTTCGCGCGCGGCATGGCCGAACGCCTGTTCCCGCTGATCGCGCCGGGCGGAACCGTGCTGCTCGACGACGCTGCCCGCCCCGGCGAGCGTTACGTCGCGCGGCGGTGGAAGACAGCGTGGCCCGATTTCGACTTCCACTACGAAGGCGCGGGCACCAAGGGCCTGCTGGTCGGAACGCGCCGCGGTTAGAGCTTGCCGCGCAGCGCCTGATAGGCCGCTGCCGTCACGGTGTTGGCAAGATTGAGCGAGCGGATCACCGCTGACCGCATCGGCAGGTGGAACAGGCGGCCCTCATGCTGCGCGATAATGCTGCGCGGTATGCCTTTGGTTTCCTGACCAAATATCAAAAACGCATCATCCGGATATTCGGGATCATAAAAGCTGCGGCTGCCGAATTCCTCGAACAGGAACATCTGGTCGGGGCGCGGGGTGCGGGCCGCGAGGAAGGCCTCCCAGCTGGCATATTCGGTGAGCTGCACATGCGGCCAGTAATCGAGACCGGAGCGTTTCACGCGGCTATCGCTGATCTCGAAGCCGAGCGGGTGGATCAGGATCAGCTCCATATCCAGCGCCACGCAGGTGCGCCCGATTGCGCCGGTGTTGCCGGGGATTTCGGGCTGGATGAGGACGATGGCGGTCATGCCACTGCCTCTCTGGCGAGATAATGGCGCAGCGTCGAGAAGTGCGAGCGGCCCGGCAGCATTGTCACCTGCGGGCGGGTGGGCAGCGCGGCGGCGAGCGCCTCAGCCATTTCGCGCGGGGTCCAGTCGTCCGCGCTCCCCTGCCAGATGTGTGACGGCTGGCGCACCTGCGCCAGATCGGCGCGCCAATCGCTGACATAGGCGCGGATTTCGCTCGCGTAGGCGGCGCGCTGGTCCAGCAGGCTGTGGCGCAGCGACTGCGCGAGTGCGGCGATGAAGCGCGGATCAGCGGCGAGCGCGCGGTCCTCACCCTTGGCCTTGGCCATCAGCGCGGCGGCCATCTTGTCCGGAGCGAGCCGCGCAGCCTGCGCCTGCAGCAAGGTCAGCGCGGCGAAGGGCAGCCGCCCCGCCAGCGCCGCGCGGAACACCGGGGCACCCGCCATGCCGGAGAGAAAGTCGCCCAGCTGGAGCGGCGCGGCGGGGGAGACGAGGTCGATCCGCTCCACCCGGTCGCCCAGATGCGGTGCGACCCGCAATGCCGCCGCCGCGCCGAGCGAGAACCCGACGAGCCGCAGCGGGCCCTCGGGAAAGCGCATGGCGATATGCTGGGCGAGATGCGCGAAGCCCTCCCCTCGCTGAACCACGTGGAACCCCGCAGCCCGCGCCGCGATCTCGGGGCCGAAGCCCGCCAGCTCTGCCACCGATCCGGGCAAGCCATGGAAATAGAGCGTGGTTGCGTGCAAGAGCCCGGGCAATTCAGAAGCGCTTGGGCACGACTTTGCCGGTCCGCAGGTCGATCACCGCGCCCTTGTCATAGCCCAGCACGCCGGGGATCGGGGCAAGCCGGTTGGCGAGCAGACGGGCCGGTTCGCGGAAAGCGCCAACCGCGTGATACTCCGCCGGTTGCACAGGCAGCGATGCAAGCTGCGCGAGGCCGGACTTGCCGGTGCCAAGGCGCACGCCGACCGCGAACATCGCATAGTCCTGGCGCATCTTCGGGCCCAGCCCCGTGTCTTCCGCCAGTTCGGGAAAGCCGCTCGGCTTCCATGCGAGCGTGATCAGGATCGCGCCCAGATCGGTGATTTTGCCAGCCTCAGCCGTGAAGGATACTGTCCCCATGCAATTGCATTGCCACAGGAACTTGTTGAACCCGGCGCCGTAGAAGACGTAGTCCCCGGGCTCGGCCGCGATCAGGAACAGGCGGTCGTTGCCTTCCTTGGCGAGAAACTTGCCGTTCTCGATCTGGAAGAGGTTGGTGGCGGCGGTGTATTCGAAATCGAAGCTTGCGATGGGCCCTGCGTCCTTGCCCGCCTTGGAATGGGCCGCCAGCTTCGCCTCGCGATAGGCGGCCAGTTCGGCCGCGCTCGGTTTGCGCAGGAACACCGGCTGCAACTTGGTCGAAACCGATTCCTCGGGCATGCGGATCAGGAAATAGGCCTTGTCCGGGGCGAGCGTGATGGCGGCTCCGGCGCGGAAGTGCTGGAAGGCGGGGCCATCCTGCGCGTGGGCCGCCGCCGGGACGACAAGCGCCAGCAGCGCGGCCATCATCAGGCGGATCATCATGACGTCACCTTCGGCGTGCGCGGAACGGGGCCCGATGCGATCGTGGCCTGAAGATCGATCAACGCAGCCACGTTCTCGCCTTCGTGGATCTCCTTCCACAAGGGCTCGGTGACCGAGTAGCGATCGTAACCGCGCGGCAGCATGCAGGCCATCATGACCTCCTGGCGTAGGCTGCGTTCGAGCGGCCCGGCGATGATCGAATAGATGGCAAGGCCGACCAACCCGTAGCTGCCGTTGAACACGATCGGGTCGGCCTGCCGGTCATTGTCTTCCCAGGCGACGAAGGCAGGCATCTTGAGCTGCCTGCCGTGGATCGTGTGCACCGCACATTCGGCGATGTCCGCGCGTGCCGCCTCGAAGCTGGCGCCCTGCTTGTGGAAGACGAAGTATTTCAGATCATTGCCATACTTGCCATCGGGTGCGACCAGATCGGGCACGGCGATGGGCGGCGCCGGTGGTGGCGGGGGCGAATATTGCGCCGCGAGCGGGCTTGCGATCCACGCCGCCGCTGCAAGAAGTGGAACGCCCCAATATCGCATCAAACCCCTCCGCCCCAAGCCCGAGCGGCGCGAACCTAAAGCGGCCCGCCCGCGTGGCAAGCAAAAGCCTAGCCCAGCTTGTCTTTGAGCAGCTGGTTGACCACCCCCGGATTGGCCTTGCCCTGCATCGCCTTCATCGTCTGGCCGACGAAGAAGCCGAACAGCGCCTCCTTGCCGCCGCGGTACTGTTCGACCTTGTCGGCGTTGGCAGCGATGATCGCGTCGACCGCGGCTTCGATCGCGCCGGTATCGGAGACCTGCTTCAGCCCTTCGGCCTCGGCAATTTCAGACGGATCGCGCCCGGTCTTGAGGACGATCTCGAAGATCTCCTTGGCCTGCCCGCCGCTGATTTCTTGCCTTTCGGCCATGGCGAGGATGCTCGCCTGTGCGGCCGCCGTGGCATTGGCGGCATCGCCCTCGTCGCCCAACGCCTTCATCACGCCGGGCGCGACCGAGAGCGACCAGTTGGCGACCTGCGTGGCAACCGCAGCCTCGCCCTTGCCGATGGTTTTTGCGGTCTCAGCGAGCAGCGTTTCGAAGCGCGCGAAGGTCTCGACTTCCGCCGTCAGCTCGCGGGCGTTGTAGGGGGTGAGGCCGAGCACATCGACGTATCGCTTGCGCTTGGCATCGGGCAGTTCGGGCAGGCTGGCGCGGCATTCGGCGAGGAAGTCCTCCTCCAGCACCAGCGGCAACAGGTCGGGATCCGGGAAGTAGCGATAATCGTGCGCGTCTTCCTTGCTGCGCATCGTGCGCGTGGTGCCGGTGCCCGGATCGAACAGGCGGGTTTCCTGCACGATGGTGCCGCCAGCCTCCAGCACATCGACCTGGCGCATCGCCTCATGCTCGATCGCCTGCATGACAAACCGCACCGAGTTCACATTCTTGGTTTCGGTGCGGGTGCCGAGTTCGTCGCCGACCTTGCGGACGCTGACATTGACGTCGGCGCGCATTGAGCCTTCTTCCATGTTGCCGTCGCAGCTTCCGACATAGCGCAGGATCGCGCGCAGCTTGCGCAGATAAGCCCCCGCCTCAGCGGGCGAGGCCATATCGGGGCGGCTGACGATCTCCATCAGCGCCACGCCCGAGCGGTTGAGATCGACATAGGACATGGTCGGGTGCTGATCGTGCATCAGCTTGCCTGCGTCCTGTTCCACGTGAATACGCTCGATCCCGATCACCTTGTCGGCCTCGATCCCCGCCTTCTCGTCCGCCTCGATCAGCAATGATCCTTCGCCGACGATCGGGTGATAGAGCTGGCTGATCTGGTAGCCCTGCGGAAGGTCGGCATAGAAGTAGTTCTTGCGGTCAAACCGCGACCACGCGTTGATCTGGGCCTCGATCGCCATCCCGGTGCGCACCGCCTGACGGATGCACTCGGCGTTCGGCACGGGCAGCATCCCCGGCATCGCGGCATCGACGAGGCTGACCTGCGAGTTCGGCTCTGCGCCAAACGCGGTCGCCGCGCCGCTGAACAGCTTGGAATGCGAGGTCACCTGCGCATGGACTTCAAGGCCGATCACGACCTCCCATTCGCCGGTTGCGCCCTGGATGCGGTAGTTGCTCATTGCTTGTCCTCGTCCTCGATCACCTTGCCGTCCGGCCCGAAACGCATCTCGCCGTGATCGACGTTCTTCCTCACCCAATTGGCGACCATGAAGGTCAACGGCACCGCGAGCATCACGCCGATACCGGCAAGCCACAGCGGTGTGTCGGCGGCGGTCATGTCATATGCACCCCAAAACAAACAACATCACGCCATTTCAACCCTATGGATAGCGGCCGTCAAGTTACTCCGAAGCCACAACATCTAAAGCGTCGAATTGACATCGGAAGTGAACGATTCACTATCAATGAAATCAAACGCAAATAGTGAAATAGCAATGAAAATGCAAATCATCAGCAAAATTTGCTCATTAAATTTCCAAATGAGAAAACAACAAGAGGCTTGAACCGAGTATATGATAACCCACATTCTGCGGCGCCTCATCCTTTCCTTGTTTTCATTTGAGTCTGAATTAAGCCTTAGCCTTCTGATTATGCTAACTATTGACCAAATTACGAAGGTCACGAAGTAAAAACCAATGGCGAAGAATGAATCTTGTGTTTTTGGCGCAAGACTTGCTGACCAAGCCAGAGCCATGTAAGAAATCACCCTGAAGGTTACGGTTGGAAACAGCGAAAATCCCTCCATGTCCGTGATTTCATATGCCTTCATGTCATCGAAAAAGTCCTTAAGATTCAGAAGGAATGCGAAACATAGCGCAGCCGATGCATGCCACGGCATCGAATTAACCAACTTAATTTGGGTGGCGATGATAATAAACACGTTACCGGCTAGCGCAGCCCCCAGAACTTGAGGGATCTTTAACAAGCCAATTGGCTTCACCACCAACTCTCCGGCTTGGCGGTGAAGCCCGCGCGGCTCTGGATCGCAAGACCCGCGTTGAGCACGCCCTGTTCGTCGAACGGCCGTCCGACCAATTGCAGTCCGAGCGGCAGGCCGTCGGCGTTGATTGTGGCAGGCACGCTCATCGCGGGCAGGCCTGCGAGGCTGGCCGGCACCGCGAAGACGTCGTTCAAGTACATCGTCAGCGGGTCTTCGCTCATCGAGCCCAGCGGGAAGCTCGCGGTTGGCGTGGTCGGCGCGAGGATCACGTCGCACTCTTCAAACGCGCGGGCGAAATCGCGGGCGACCAATGCGCGCACCTTCTGCGCCTGGGTGTAATAGGCGTCGTAGAAACCGGCCGAAAGCACATAGGTGCCGATCAGGATGCGGCGCTTGACCTCGTCGCCGAACCCGGCGGCGCGGGTGGCGGCGTACATGTCCTGAAGGCCGACGCCCTCGGGCAGATCGCGAAGG
>JAIYAL010000155.1 GCA_027489095.1 Erythrobacteraceae bacterium | reverse complement strand
TTCTATCCCAAGCAGCTCCCTTCCCCTGCCATCGACCGCGAAGGCTGGGCGGCAGAGGGGCGCGCGGCCTATGAAATCTTCATCCGCACGTTGCTGTCGGTCACCGACAACATCGTCGATGGCGCCGTGGTCCACCCCGAGAGCGTCACGGTGCTCGACGGGGATGATCCCTATTTCGTGGTCGCCGCCGACAAGGGCACCGCGACCTTCTCCGATATTGCCAACGGCATCGCACAGGGCCGCGACTTCTGGCTGGATGACGCCTTCGCCAGTGGTGGCTCGAACGGCTATGACCACAAGGCGATGGGCATCACCGCGCGCGGCGCATGGGTGAGCGTCCAGCGCCACTTCCGCGAGATGGGCGTGGACGTCCAGAAGGACCCGATCACCGTCGCGGGCTGCGGGGACATGTCGGGCGATGTGTTCGGCAACGGGATGCTGCTCTCCAAGGCCCTGAGGCTGGTCGCCGCTTTCGATCACCGCCACATCTTCATCGATCCCACCCCCGATCCGCTCGCCAGCTGGAAGGAGCGTGCCCGCATGTTCGCCCTGCCCCGGTCGAGCTGGGACGATTATGACAAATCGCAAATCTCCAGAGGCGGCGGGGTGTTCCCGCGCACCGCCAAGTCGATCAAGCTGTCGAAGCAGGCGCGCGAGGCGCTGGGCATCGACGCGAAGGAGATCGAGCCCGAGGCGCTCATCACCGCGATCCTCCGCGCGCCGGTCGATCTGCTCTGGTTTGGCGGGATCGGCACCTATGTGAAGGCACCACAGGAAAACCACATCCAGGTCGGCGATCCGGCCAATGACAGCCTTCGCATTGACGGTACCGAGGTTCGCGCGCGGGTGATCGGTGAGGGCGCAAACCTCGGCGTGACGCAGGCGGGGCGCATCGCGTTTTCGCTCGCGGGCGGGCGGATCAACACCGACTTCATCGATAACTCGGCCGGGGTCGATTGCTCGGACAACGAGGTCAACATCAAGATTGCGCTGGCGGCGGCCACCGCCTCGGGCAA
Organism: Erythrobacteraceae bacterium; assembly: GCA_027489095.1. Lineage (GTDB taxonomy): Bacteria > Pseudomonadota > Alphaproteobacteria > Sphingomonadales > Sphingomonadaceae > Erythrobacter. Next base: position 6,238 of record JAIYAL010000155.1, on the reverse strand, counting down.
GCTCAGCCCGAAGAAGCGCAACACGTTGCTCGCGTCGATGACCGACGATGTCGCCGCGCTGGTGCTCGAGGACAACCGCTTGCAGGCGCTCGCGCTGTCGATCGCATCGAGCGGCGGGGCCGGGGCGACGCCGGCCTATGTGCGCCTGATCGAGCGGCTCGAGGAGGTCAGCGACTTCGATCGCCGCACCGAAGGCCTGGCGGACGGCGAGGCGCTTACCCGGCGCGCGGCGGACGGTCAGGGGCTCACCCGTCCCGAGCTCGCTGTGCTGCTGTCGTCGGCCAAGCTCGCCTTGCAGGACGCGATCGAGCAGAGTGACCTGCCGGACGATCCAGTGTTGGATGACGTGCTGCTCGCGCGTTTCCCCTCGGCGATGCGCAAGACCTATGCCGAAGAGATTCGCGGCCACCGGCTGCGGCGCGAGATGATCGCGACGAGCCTCTCCAACCGCATCGTCAACCGGCTGGGCATGGTCCACCCGTTTGAGCTCGCCGAGGAAGAGGGCGTGGGCCTCGCCGAGGTCGCCGCGGCCTTCGTGGTCGCCGAGCGATTGTTCGGGCTGGAGGCGTTGTGGCGCGATCTCGAGGTGGCGGAGCTCCCGGAGGCCGCGCGCCTCGCGCTGTTCGACCGGCTTGCCGCAGCGGCCGGCAACCTGATGAGCGACGTGCTGCGCACCGCTTCGGGCAAGGTTGCGGCCGGGGCCATGATCGCAGGCTTGCAGGCCGATGTGACGACGCTGGTGGCGAGCCGCGAGGAACTGCTCACTGACGAACCGCGCGCGCGCTCGAAGGCGCTGCGGGACAGCTTCGTCGCCCTCGGCGCGCCCGCGGCGCTCGCGGAGCGCGTGGCGGCGCTGTTCGATTTCGACGGCGCGGTCGGCCTTGCGCAGGCCTCGCGGGGGACGGGCGTCGAGCCATGCCTCCTCACCCACGCTTTCACCGACGTCGGCACTCTGCTGGGCCTCGACTGGGCGCAGGGAACGGCGGCCTATATGAGCCCGTCGGACGTGTGGGAGCGGCTGCTGGTCTCGGGCCTCGCGCGCGACATCCAGCAGATGCGGATCGAGTTCCTGCGCCGGCAGATAGCGACCAATGCAGGCACTGGGGCGGGCCCCAAGGCAGGAAGCGCCGACCCGCGCGGCGCGGTCGCCGCCTGGGCCGAGCAAAACCGGCAGAGTGTCGCGCAGTTCCGGGCGATGATCGCCCGCGCGCAGGCCCGCCCGCCGGTGGGTGCTGCAATGCTTGCGCAGATCGCCAGCCAGGCGCGAAATTTGCTGGAGAGGTAGCACTCTCGCTTCAGCCAGCTTGACCCTCTGGCGATTTGCGGCACATCAAAGACCGCAAACCGCCGGAGGGGCAAAGGCTTTTATCATGACATCCAATACACAGCATGCGGACGTCGTGATCGTCGGCACGGGGCATGGCGGCGCGCAGGCGGCGATCGCCTTGCGCCAGCACGGGCACGAGGGTTCGATCCTGATGATCGGGCGCGATGATGCGCCGCCTTACGAACGTCCGCCGCTCTCGAAGGAATATCTCGCCGGGGACAAGGGCTTCGAACGGATCATGATCCGGCCGGAGAAGTTCTGGGCCGAGAAAGACATTGCGCTCAAGCTCGGCGCGGCGGTGACCGCGATCGACCCGGTCGCGCACAGCCTGACGTTGAGCGACGGGGGCCATGCCACCTATCGCAAACTGATCTGGTCGGGCGGCGGCGATCCGCGCCGCCTGCCGGTGCCGGGCGCGGTTCTGCCGGGCGTGTTCTACGTTCGTGACAAGGCTGATGCCGATGCGATGATGCGGGCGCTGGCCGATGGTGCCAAGCGCGCGGTGGTGATCGGCGGCGGCTATATCGGGCTCGAAGCGGCTGCTGTGCTGACAAAGCTGGGCTGCCAGGTCGTGCTGGTCGAGACGCTACCCCGTCTGCTGGCGCGCGTCGCGGGCGAGGAACTGTCCGACTTCTATGCCGCCGAGCACCGCCGACAGGGTGTCGATGTGCGGCTTGGCACCGGCGTCCACGCGGTTCTGGGCGAGGAGGCGGGCCGGGTTACGGGCGTCCGGCTCGATTCGGGTGAGGAAGTGCCGTGTGACATGGTCATCGTCGGCATCGGCGTGGTGCCGGCGGTCGCACCGCTGATCGCGGCGGGCGCGGCAGGATCGAACGGGGTCGATGTCGATTTCTGCTGCCGCACCACGCTCGACGACATCTACGCCATTGGCGACTGCGCGGCCCATGCGAACGACTTTGCCGGGGGCGCGGTGATTCGCCTCGAATCGGTGCAGAACGCGCATGACATGGCGAACACCGTGGCAAAGGCGATCATGGGCGAGAAAGAGCCCTATCATGCGCTGCCGTGGTTCTGGTCGAACCAGTATGACCTCAAGCTGCAGACGGCAGGATTGAGCCTCGGCTTTGATGCGACCGTGCTGCGCGGCGATCCCGCAACGCGCAAGTTCACCGTGGTCTACATGAAGGGCGGCGTGCCGATCGCCTTCGACTGCGTGGGGACGATGAAGGATTATGTGCAGGCGAGAAAGCTGCTTGAAAGCGGTGCGGGGCGGATCGATCCGGCGCTGTTGGCCGATCCTGAGGTGCCTCTCAAAGACCTGATGTAAGCCGGGTTAGCGCCCACTGCGCGGCCTCGGCGACCACCGGATCAGGATCGGCGGTTAACGCTTCGACTTGCGAGACAAGCGCCGGATTGCCGCTGTTGCCCGCAGCGTAAAGGCAGTTCCGCACGAACCTGTCGCGCCCGATGCGCTTGATCGGCGAGCCCGAGAACAGCGTGCGGAACCCCGCATCGTCCAGCGCCAGCAATTCGGCAAGGCGCGGGGCGACCAGTTCGGCGCGGGGGAGGAAGTCGCGAATCGCCTGAGCTTGTGACGCGAACTTGTTCCATGGGCACACTGCAAGGCAATCGTCGCAGCCATAGATGCGGTTGCCCAGAGCCGGGCGCAGCGCTTCGTCCACCGCGCCCTTGTGTTCGATGGTGAGGTAGGAAATGCAGCGCCGCGCATCGAGCTGGTAGGGCGCGGGAAAGGCGTGCGTCGGGCAGGCATCGAGGCAGGCGCGGCAGGAACCGCACTGATCGCGGTGCGGCTCGGCGGGGGCCAAGTCCAAACTCGTGTAGATCGCGCCGAGGAACAGCCAGCTGCCGTGGGTGGGGCTGACGAGGTTGGTGTGTTTGCCCTGCCAGCCGATCCCTGCCGCCTCGCCCAAGGGCTTCTCCATCACCGGGGCGGTGTCGACGAAAACCTTCACCTGTGCTTGCGGTTCCTGTGCGACCAGCCATCGGGCGAGCGCCTTCAGGCGCTTCTTGACCACATCATGGTAGTCCTTGCCTTGCGCATAGACCGAAATGCGCGCGTGGGTGTCAGAGCCTTCGAGCGCCAGCGGATCGTGCGCCGGGGCGTAGCTCATGCCCAAGGCGATCACGCTGCGCGCTTCGGGCCACAGGCCTTGCGGCGCGCGGCGGTGGTGGCTGCGCGCCTCCATCCACTCCATCGACCCGTGGTGCCCCTCGCCCAGCCACTCCTCAAGCCGCGCACTGCGCAGCGGGTCTTCCTTTGCCGAAGCGAACCCGCACACCGCGAAGCCCAGCGCGCGCGCCTCCGCCTCGATCCGCCCGGACAGACCGGGCGTCAGGGCATTTTTTGGGGGCGCGTTAACCATGTTCGGAGAGGCTCCCGTTTAATCCTGCCCGCTAACCGCGTAGGGTATGGACATGGCGGTAAGCAATCACGGGTCGGCGGGCAACCTCCCCTCAGACTGGTCGGGACAACCTGCGGACGCGCGGCCGTTGGCGATCGAGGCGCGCGGGCTGGTCAAGAGCTTTGACGGGACGCGCGCGGTGGACGGGGTGGACATCTCCGTCCCCGAGGGCGCGATCTATGGCATCCTCGGCCCCAATGGCGCGGGCAAGACCACGACGCTCAGGATGCTGCTCGGCATCATCGACCCTGACGAGGGGGTGCGCCGCGTGTTCGGGCATGACCGCCCGCACGATATCGGCCGCCTGATCGGCTACCTTCCCGAAGAGCGCGGGCTCTATCCGTCGATGAAGTGCATCGAGGCCATTGCCTTCATGGGCGCGCTGCGTGGCTTGCCGCTGAAAGAGGGTCGCGAGCGGGCGGTGGAACTGCTCGAACGCCACGGCCTCGGCCATGCCGCGACGCGCCAGATCCGCCAGCTCTCCAAGGGTATGGCGCAGACCGTGCAGCTGCTCGGCACGCTGGTGCACCGGCCGCGGTTGGTGGTGCTTGACGAGCCCTTTTCGGGGCTCGACGCGATCAACCAGGGCAAGCTTGAGGTGATGATCCGCGCGCTTGCGGAAGATGGCGTGACGGTGATCTTTTCAACCCACGTCATCCACCACGCTGAGCGGCTTTGTGAAGGCGTCGCGATTATCGCCGGGGGCAAGGTGCCCTATGCCGGCAGCGTCGAGGCGGCGCGCGACCGGATCCCGGCGCAGGTTCGGTTGGAGACGCGGGCCCGCGAAGGCGCATGGCTTTCCGCGCTGCCGCCCGAGGCCCGCCGCAATGGCGATTTCTTCCAGTTCCCGCTGCCTGAAAGCGGGATCGAACCGCTGCTCAAGCGGCTGATTGAGGGCGAGGCGGGTATCCTCTCGCTGTCGATCGAGCGCGCCGGGCTGCACGACGCTTTCGTTGCCATCGCCGGGGAGGCTGCCGCCCGCCAGCTCGAAGCCGACGCTCAAGGGGCCCGCGCATGACCGACCTTCCGCTCCGCCCGCGTCTCTCGGCGCTTGAGGCCGCCTGGGTGATCGCCCGGCGCGATTTCGTTGCGGTGCTGTTCAGCCGCGCCTTCCTGTTCTTCTTGCTCGGCCCGCTCTTCCCGGTGATCGTCGGCGGGCTCGCCGGGAGCATCGGCGGAGAGGTGCAGCGCGACGCGGTGAGCGTCGAGGTCGGCCTTGCGATGAGCCCCGCAGACAATGCGAAGATGGTCGCCGCGGGCGAGCAGCTAGCCCCGCAATTGGGGGGTGCGCTTCCGCTGTTGCGCGCCGTGCCCGAGGCGGCGGATGAACCCGCTTTCGATGCGCGCGGCTTCATGGAAGCGCGGCGCGGGAACTACGCCGCGATCCTCACCGGCTCGCTCCGATCGCCGACGCTGGTCGGCACCGAGGGCCAGGTCGCGCGCTGGCAGGGGCCGATCGGGCTGATCGCCGGGCATGCCACGGCTGCCGAACCGGCCGCCTTCCCGCAAGTCTCCGCCGAACTCGTCGCGACCAGCGCGGCGTCCGAAAAGTCGAGCCGTGTCCAGACCGCGCAGATCGCGCAGATGCTGTTGTTCCTGCTGACCATGCTGCTCGCTGGCATGGTGCTGTCTAACCTCGTCGAGGAAAAGGCGAACAAGATCATCGAGATTCTCGCCGCTGCAATCCCGATGGATGCGGTGTTCATGGGCAAGCTGTTCGCCATGCTGGCGGTGTCCTTTGTCGGCATCGCGGTTTGGGGGCTGGCGGCTGGGGGCCTGTGGGCACTGGGCGGCGACGCGATCACGCAAGCGACCGGCTTCAACCCCGCGAACCTGCCCGCGCCCGCTGTCGGTTGGCCTTTGTTCATCGCGCTGGGGGTGATCTACTTCGCGATGGCTTATCTTCTGCTGGGCGCGCTGTTCCTGACCATCGGCTCAATGGCGAGTTCGGTGCGCGAGGTGCAGACGTTGTCGATGCCCGTCACCATGCTGCAGCTGATGGTGTTCTTCCTTGCCGCTTATACGATCAAGCAGCCGGGCTCGGCGCTGGAGCTGGCGGCGATTGCTTTCCCGTTGTCATCGCCCTTCGCGATGCTGGCGCGCGCGGCGATGGAGCCCGAGCTTTGGACCCACGCAGTGGCATTGGCCTGGCAGGCGGCTGCGGTGGTGGCGCTGGTCAAGGGCGGCTCGCTCTTGTTCCGCAAGCGCGTGATGAAGTCTGGCGGGGCAGGGCGTGAAAAGTCGAAAAAGGGCGCGCGCCTGTCTGCCTGATTTGGCCGGCTGATCAGTACCTGATTGCAACCGACTATTGACATCCCTGTCAGTTAGGGCAGATTACGACTCGTGAGAAGCGGCCCGCGCCAGAGGCTGCCTGACGGGAGACAGACATGGCCACCATCGCCCCCCCCACTCCGGTGCAGCGTCCGCAGGTGCGCCGTGAGCCCAATTCCTACGAGGCGCTGAAAGCCCATTGGGCCGCCCATCCAGAAGAGCGCCTCCAGCATTCCCACCCGTGGGACGTCAGCCG
>JAIYAL010000090.1 GCA_027489095.1 Erythrobacteraceae bacterium | reverse complement strand
TGGACGTCCTTGTTGCCGAGCTCCTGCGCGATGGCCTCGGCGGCGGTGACCCCCTCATGGCTCGCCTTGTGCGCCAGCCACGGCCCCGGCGTGCAATCGCCGATGGCCCAGAGCCCGGCAGACTTGGTGCGCCCATAGGGATCGATCTGGATGAAGCCGCGCTCCATGTCGGCCAGCCCTTCCAGCCCGATATTCTCGGTGTTGGGCACGATGCCGATGGCGACGATCACGTGGGTGAACGCGCTGGTCGCCGCGTTGCCCGCCTTGTCCTTGATGGTGGCGGTGATGCCGCTGCCCGAAACGGTGAGCGCTTCGACGCCTGCGCCGGTCATGATGTTGATGCCCTGCTTGCGGAGCGACTTTTCCAGGAAGGTGGAGACGTCGGCATCTTCCACCGGCACGATCCGGTCGAGCATCTCGACCACCGTTACTTCCGAGCCGAGATCGTTGTAGAAGCTCGCAAACTCGATCCCGATCGCGCCCGATCCGATCACCAGCAGCTTGGCGGGAAGCTCGGCGGGGGTCATCGCGTGGCGATAGGTCCACACGCGCTTGCCGTCAGCGGGCGCGAAGGGCAGATCGCGGGCGCGGGCGCCGGTGGCAAGGATGATATGCTTTGCGGTGAGGGCTTCCTCGCCCTTCTCGCCCTTGACGGTGAGGCTAGTCGGCCCGGTCAGCGTGCCGTTGCCCATGTGGACGGTGATCTTGTTCTTCTTCATCAGGTGGCCGATGCCCTGATTGAGCTGCTTGGCCACCCCGCGGCTGCGCTTGACGATGGCGGCAAGATCCGCCTCGATCCCGGTGGCGACAAGGCCATAGTCGCCAGCGTGCTGCATGTAGTGGAAGATCTCGGCCGAGCGCAGCATCGCCTTGGTCGGGATGCAGCCCCAGTTGAGGCAGATGCCGCCGAGGTTCTCGCGCTCGACAATCGCTGTCTTCAGGCCGAGCTGCGCGCAGCGGATCGCCGCGACATAGCCGCCGGGGCCGGAACCCAGCACGATCACGTCATATTCAGTAGCCATTGTCAGTTTTCCTTGGGGAGGAGAAGGGTGGGACCGGCGGTCAGCGCGCGGGGGCGGCCATCCTCGCCAATCAGAACGAATTTGAAAGTGCCGCGCGCGACTTCCATGGTCGCCTCGCCGTTGCGTGTCCGGGCAATGGCTTCGGCGGCGATGGTCAGCGAGGTGGAGCCGGTGGCGAGCACGTCGCAATATATGGAGAGCTCGTCGCCGACCGCCATTGCTCCGGGAAAGGCAAAGTCGGTCGCGGAGACGACCACGGCCTTGCCCTGCCCCACGCGGCTTGCGAGGGACCCGGCACCGAGCGCCATCTGGGCCATGAGCCATCCGCCGAACACGCCGCCGTAGGGGTTGGTGTCGGCGGGCATGGCGGTTGCCCTTATTGTCAACTCGCCGGTGGGCATGGTGTTAGACCAAAAGCCCCATCGGGTTCTCGACCAGCTGCTTGAGCGCCTCCATCAGCTGCGCGCCGTCCGCGCCGTCGATGGCGCGGTGGTCGAAGCTGCCGGTGGCGCTCATCACGGTGGCGGGGATGATCTGGCCGCCTTCGACCCACGGGCGCTGCTCGCCCGCGCCGACGGCGAGGATCATCGCTTGCGGGGGGTTGATCACCGCGTCGAACTGCTTGGTGCCGAACATGCCGAGGTTGGAGAGGCTCGCCGTGCCGCCCTGGAATTCGTGCGGTTGCAGCTTGCCGTCCTTGGCCTTGTTCGCCAGCGCCTTCATCTCGGTGCTGATCTCGGCAAGGCCCTTGCGCCCCGCATCGCGGATGATCGGGGTGATGAGGCCCGAGGGCGCGGCCACCGCCACCGAAATGTCAGCCCGCGTGAACTGCAGCAGCGTGTCGCCCTGGAAGCTGACATTGCACTTGGGCACGCGTTGCAGCGCGCGGGCGAGCGCCTTGATGAGGAGATCATTGACCGAAAGCTTCACGCCGTCCGCTTCAAGGCTCTTGTTGAGCTCCCCGCGCAGCTTCAGCAGCGCATCCAGGCGGATATCGACCGTGAGGTAGATATGCGGGATGGTCTGCTTGGCCTCGGTCAGGCGGCGGGCGATGACCTTGCGGACATTGTTGAGCTTCTGGACCTCGTAAGGCGCATCAAGATCGCCGCCAAGGCTGGGGATGGCAACCGGAGGGGGGGCTGCAGCAGGAGCGGTGGCAGCCGGGGTCGAGGCCGCCGCCGGGGCAGCAGGCGCGGCGCCGGGCGTGAAGCCTTCCACGTCCTCCTTGACGATCCGCCCATTGGGGCCGGTGCCCTTGACCAGCGCCAGATCGATGCCCTTGTCGGCAGCGATCCGTTTGGCCAGCGGCGAGGCAACCACGCGCTCACCCGACGCTGCAGCAGCCGGTGCGGGTGTGGCTACAGGAGCCGCAGCCGGAGCCGGAGCCGGGACAGGAACAGGCGAACCACCGCCCTTGGCGATCGCGGCCTCGACATCTTCCTTGGTGATCTTGCCCTTGGGCCCGCTGCCAGCAAGGCCCGCCAGGTCGATCCCATTGAGTTCGGCGAGCTTGCGTGCGGTCGGCGACGCTGCGGGGCCTTCTGGCGCAACCGGCGCGCTCGCAACCGGAGCCGGAGCGGCTTCCTTGGCTGCTGCCGGAGCGGGTGCCGGAGCGGATGCAGGCGCCGCCTCCTCGCCCTCAACCGCAAGCCGCGCGATCACCGCGCCAACCTTCACGCCCTCGCTTCCCTCGGGCACGATGATCTCGGCGATCACGCCTTCATCGACCGCCTCGAACTCCATGGTCGCCTTGTCGGTCTCGATCTCGGCCATCACGTCGCCCGAGCGCACCGTGTCGCCGACCTTGACGAGCCAACGCGCGAGCGTGCCCTCTTCCATAGTGGGCGACAAAGCCGGCATCCTGATGTCCAAGGCCATGATCCGCTGTAACTCCTGTAATCGATCCTTGGCCGTTCTCTGGCCAATTCCCTAGCGGCGGGCAAGGCCCAGAATAGCCAAGCAGCGGCGGCTCTTGCCAATCCATACGAATGCATTGATACCTCCGCGCTAGGCGGGGCTCGAGATATGCGTACATTTCTGGTCATCATCGACGAGAGCGAGGAGGCGACCTCCGCCCTGCGCTACGCTGCGCGGCGGGCCGCTGCCGTCGGCGGCGCGGTGCACCTGCTCGCGCTGGTGCCGCAGCAGAATTTCTCCGCCTTCGGTGCTGTGCAGGCAACGATTGAGGCTGAGGCGCGCGACCGGGCCGAGATGCTTGCGCATGGCGTGGCGGGCAGTCTGCTGGCGGAAAGCGGGATCATGCCGACAATCTCGGTCAAGATCGGGATGGGCCAGAAGATCGTCAGCGAGTTTCTGGCCGAACACAACGAAGTCGCCTCGCTGGTGCTGGGCGCGGCCAAGGGAAGCAATCCCGGTCCGCTGGTCACACACTTTTCGGCGGCAGCAGGTTCGCTCCCCTGCCCGCTCTACATCGTCCCTGCCGATTACGACGAGACCAAGAGCGACCACCACGTCTAAGCCAGCCCTGAGGCGCTACTTCTTGCGACCCTGATGGCGAATATTGCCGGGGCGACCGCGCTGACCGACCATGAATTTGCCCGCTGTTCTGGGCGCACCGCCTGATCCCCGACGCCGCTCTTCGGGGCGGCTGCCGCGTGGCTCGATGATCCCGGCGTCCCTATCGGGCAGCAAGAACTTCAACGATCCGGTGAGCGCGTTGGCTTCGGCGAGCCGCAGCTTCAGGCGGTCGCCGGTGGCGTAAGTCGTCCCGCTGTCGGTGCCGACCAGCGCCTTGGCCGCTTCGTCGTAACGGAAATACTCTCCGCCCAGCGTCGAGATCGGCACCAGCCCGTCGCCGCCGAGGCCGGTGATGGTGGCAAAGAAGCCGAAGCTCTGCACCCCGGTGATGCGGGTATCGAACACCTCGCCCACCCGTACAGAAAGCCATGCCGCGACATAGCGGTCGATGGTATCGCGCTCGGCCTCCATCGCGCGGCGCTCAGTATGGCTGATCGCGTCAGAGACTTGCTGCAAGCTTGCGCGGTCGCGGTCGGACAGGCCGCTGCTCGGCGGGATCGAGCCCGGCGGGGTGGGTTGTTCAAGCTTGTAGGCATCGACGAGCGCACGGTGGACGAGAAGGTCGGAATAGCGACGGATCGGCGAGGTGAAGTGGGCATAGGAACCGAGCGAAAGTCCGAAGTGTCCGGCATTGGCGGGGCCATAGTAAGCCTGCGTCTGGCTGCGCAGCACCGCCTCCATCACCAGCGCCTTCTCGGCCTCGTCCGCAATGTCCTTGAGCATTCGGTTGAACAGGCCCGGCGTCACCACCTGCCCCAGAGCCAACTTCTTGCCCATGGTGGCGAGGTAATCGCGCAGGGCGATGAGCTTTTCGCGGCTCGGCGGTTCATGGATGCGGTAGACGACTGGCGCGGTCTTGGCCTCAAGCGCCTTGGCCGCCGCGACGTTGGCCGCGATCATGAAATCCTCGACCACGCGGTGCGCATCGAGGCGTTCGCGGATGGCGATCGAGGCAATGCGCCCCTCCTCGTCAAGCACCACGCGGCGCTCAGGCAGCTCGAGTTCAAGCGGGTCGCGGGCATTGCGCGCGGCGGCGAGCGCGCGCCACGCGTCCCACAGGTTGGCGAGGTATTCTGGCGGGTTGCCGCTATCGACCGCCTTCTGCGCATCCTCGTAAGCGATGTTGTGCGCGATCCGCACAAGCGCGCGGGTGAAGCGGAAGCTCGACACCTTGCCGTCACCATTGATGTGCATGTGACAGGCCATCGCGGCGCGGTCCTCGCCCTCTTTCAGCGAGCAGACGTCGGCGGAGAGCACCTCGGGGAGCATCGGCACCACGCGGTCGGGGAAGTAGACCGAATTGCCGCGCTTCCGCGCCTCGCGGTCGAGGGCTGAGCCGGGGCGGACGTAGAAGCTGACGTCGGCAATCGCGACCAGCGCGTTGAAGCCGCCCTGCCCGTCCGGTTCGGCCCAGATCGCGTCATCATGATCGCGCGCGTCGGCAGGGTCGATGGCGACAATCGGCAGATGGCGCAGATCCTCGCGGGCCTTGTCGGAGAGCTTGAGCTTGGCCGCGCGCGGGGCTTCTTCGAGGGTCTCCTCCGGGAAGATGTGCGGGATGCCATGCTTGGCGATGGCAATAAGGCTGAAGGAGCGCGGCGCGAGCGGATCGCCGACCACCTCGACGACCTTGACCCCAGCGCGTTCGGAGCGGCCGACGCGTTCGGTGATCACCAGCTGGCCAGCCTCGGCCGAGCCAAGATCGGCGATGGGCGAGGACTGGCGCACCCGCTTGTCCACCGGAGCGAGCCAGGCCTTGCCGGTCTTGTCGATCTCGACCACGCCCATCAGCCCTTCGGTGCGGGCGGGCAACTTCTTCATCGGATGCGCGATCCAGCCCTGCTCGGTCTCCTCGGTGCGGGCGAGAATGCGGTCGCCGCGCTTCAAGGCCGGGGGCCGCTTGGCACCTCGCATCTTGGGTTCACGCACCACGATGCGCGGCGGCTTGCCGGGGGCTTCGGGGTCCCAACTTTCAGGCTCGGCGATGAGGTCGCCTTCTTCGATCGCAACGATCTTGAGGGTGGTGACCTTGGGCACCCCGCCCATGCGGTGGAACGCGCTCTTCGACCCGTCGATCAGGCCCTCTTCGGCCATGTCCTTGAGCAGGGCCTTGAGCTTGATCTTCTCCTGCCCCTTCAGCCCGAAAGCCTTGGCGATCTCGCGCTTGCCCGCGGGAATGTCGGAGGACTGGATGAAGTCGAGCACTTGGTTCGCGCTCGGCATTCCCTGGGGGAGTTTGGGGGGGTTGGGCATCACACTCCCCTACCCGTTCGCCCTGAGCTTGTCGAAGGGCTGCATTTCACTTTTCGAACGGTCGCAAAGAAAAACGGTGCTTCCGACAGGCTCAGTACGAAGGGGATCGGGGTTATTCCTTCCCAACCGGCGCGAACGCCCCGCTAGGCACGGCGCTGGAGACCGGAGAGCAGTAATCGCCGGCGCAGGCTGCGACACCAAACAGCCAGTCATCCCCGCGCACGCCTTGCAGGATCACACCCAGATCGCCCGGTTTCTGGGGCGCGCCTTGGACGAATACTTCTGCTTCCCACCCGGCGGCATCGGTCGGGCGCTTGTAACCCTTGAATGCGGTGGCGCCTTCGCTACGCTTCCACGCGATTTCCGTGTAAGTCTTGACCGCCGCATCCACCGTCACCTTGGGCGGCATCGGCGCCCGCGCCAGCGCATCGAGCGCGCGCACATTGAGCTTCGTCACCCCGGCGAGATAGGCAAAGTCCATCTCGTCGATGGTATCGCCATAGACCACGCCATTTTCGGTGCGCAGGTCCTGATGCTGGTGGTCATAATCCTCGACCCCCACGGAAAAGCGGATCGCGGGGTAGCCCTTTTGCAGGAACGGCACCTGATCGCCGCCGCGTCCCATGCGGTCGGTGCGCCAGATCTGGCGGACTTGCAATTCGCCCGGATGCTTGGCGGAAAGATTCGCCACCCAGCGCGACAGGTTGCGCGATGGCGTGTCGTTCTCGCCCCCGAAACGCGTTTGCGCCGCCCGCAACCGGTCGGTCAGATCGGCGCGCGGGCCTTCGGAGAAGACGCGCACCACCTTGGGCTCGCAGTACCCATCCTTGCCGCAGGAATTGCCGACGATGTCGTTGTTGAGCACCGCCTTGACGGTAAAGCCCTGCGCCTCGGCCCAATTGGCGAGGATTTGCCCGCCATGCAGGCCCTGCTCCTCGCCCGAGAGCAGGGCGTAGATGATGGTGGTGGGGTACTTCGTGCCCGAGAGCGCACGCGCGGCTTCGAGCACAAGCGCGGTGCCGGAGCCATCGTCATTGGCACCGGGCGCATCAGACGTGGCGTCCATCACGTCGCTGACGCGGCTGTCGATGTGGCCCTGCACGATGATGACTTCATTGGGGCGCTCGGTGCCGCGCTGGATGGCGACGGCATTGCGCACCAGCGTGGGCGTGGGGACGCGCGGGCCGGTGACAGTCTCGCCCACGGGGAGCACTTCAAGGCACCCGCCGCACTTTGCGCCGATGCGCTTGAACTCCGCCAGCCCCCAATCGACCGCCGCGCCGATCCCGCGCTTCGGGTCGGTCTGCGTCGATAGCGTGTGGCGCGTGCCGAAGCTGACGAGCTTTTCGACATCGCTCTCCAGCCTTTCGGCGGACACTTCGTCGGCCGGGTGGGTTTGGGCGGAGAGCGGGGCGGCGATGAGAGTCGCCAGCAGGATCAGTTTGCGCATGCAGCTTGGTTAGCGGGAATGACCCGCCAGTTACAATCCCTCGTCGCCCCGGACTTGATCCGGGGCTCGGCTAAACTTCACGAAAGCCAAGCCCCGGCTCCGGGGCCGGGGCGACGAAAAGGGTTAGTAGGAGCGCGCCACCAGAATCCGCTCTGTCGCGGGCGCTCCGGTGAAGATGCAGGTGCCGGTGGCCGCATCGCCGCCGCGCGGCACGTTGCGGATGGTGAGCTTCACCGCCTTCAGCTTCTCGACCACGGCTTCGAGGGCCGCGCCGGTGGGCTTGGCCCATTCCACCTCGACCCAGCCGGGATACTTCCCGCCCTTTTCGAAGTGGTCGACCACGGCCTGCCATTCGGTCACGCCGCGGGTGATGTTGGCATCACGGCGGAGGCGGGCTTCCTCGTAGAGCGACGACTGGATTGCTTCGATCAGCGCCCCAGCCTCGCTCACGAATTCGCCGTGCGCGGGATAGGTGAAGGCGGGCTTGCCGTTGGCCGCGTTCCACAGCTGGTCGCGGCGCAGAACGGCGATCTTGCCCTCCGCCATGTCGCGCGGGCCGACTTCGATGATGACGGGCGCGCCCTTCCTCACCCAGTCCCAGCGCTTTGCGGCGGCCTTGCCGGGCTTCACGTCGAGCAGCACGCGGATGCGTTCATCAAGTGCAGTCTTTGCGGCGAGCGCGGCGCGCACAGCCTCGCAATAAGCGATCAGCTCGGCGTCTTCCGGCGCCTCGCGCAGCATCGGGATGATGACGATCTGTTGCGGCGCGATCGCGGGCGGCACGCGCAACCCGTCATCATCGCCGTGGGTCATGATCACCCCGCCGATGAGGCGCGTCGACACGCCCCAGCTGGTGGTGTGGCAATATTGCTGGCTGCCCTCGCGGTCCTGATACTGGATGCCCGCCGCGTGGGCGAAGTTGGTGCCGAGGTAGTGGCTCGTGCCCGCCTGCAGCGCCTTGCCGTCCTGCATCATCGCCTCGATCGACCAGGTCTCGACCGCGCCGGGGAAACGCTCGTTCTCGGGCTTCTCGCCTGCGATCACGGGCAGCGCGAGATCATCTTCCGCACAGGCCCGGTACATTTCCAGAGCGCGGTGCGTTTCGGCCAGCGCGTCTTCGCGGTTCTCGTGCGCGGTGTGGCCTTCCTGCCAGAGGAATTCGCTGGTGCGCAGGAACATCCGCGTGCGCATCTCCCAGCGCACCACGTTGGCCCACTGGTTGGTCAGCAGCGGCAGATCGCGCCAGCTTTGCACCCAGCGCGCCATGGCATCACCGATGATCGTCTCCGAAGTCGGGCGCACCACCAGCGGCTCTTCCAGCTTCGCAGCGGGATCGGGGATCAGCCCGCCCTTGCCGTCGGCAATCAGGCGGTGATGGGTGACGACCGCCATCTCCTTGGCAAAGCCCTCGACGTGTTCGGCCTCGCGGGTGAAGTTTGAGAGCGGAATGAACAGCGGGAAGTAGCAGTTCTGCACGCCCGCTGCCTTGATCCGATCATCCATCAGGCGCTGGATGCGCTCCCAGATGCCGTAGCCCCACGGCTTGATCACCATGCAGCCGCGCACGCCCGATTCCTCGGCGAGGTCGGCGGCGCTGATGACTTCCTGATACCACTTGGCGAAGTCGTCTTCGCGCGTGACGGTGAGCGCGTGGCGGATCTGGGACACGGGATCGAATTCCTGACATGAACGGGATGCGGCAGCTGCCGCGAGCGCGGGGCGCTTTCCCGCTATTTGCCGAGCTCGTCCAGCTTCTTTTGCATCGCCGCCATCTGATCGCGCAGCACGGCGATCTCGTCGCGGCTCTCGACCGTCGGAGCGGCAGGGGCCGGTTTGGCCTTGCCCTTGCCCTTGGCGAGACCCGGCAAGAACACGTCAGCCGCAGCGCGCATCATCGCCATGTTGGTCTCGTGGATCGCGGCGAAGGGCGTGGCGCCGATGCCCTTCTCGAAAGCCTCTCGGATCTTCGATTGGTTGTCGCGGAAATTGGCCATGCTGGCTTCGAGATAGGACGGCATCATCGCCTGCATCGAATTGCCATACATCCCGATCAGCTGGCGCAGGAAGCTCACCGGGAGCATCTGCTGGGTGCCATTGGCTTCTTCATCCATGATGATCTGGGTGAGAATCGAATGGGTGATTTCGTCGCCGGTCTTGGCATCAAGCACCCGGAACTCGACATTCTCGCGCACCATGCGGGCGAGATCCTCCAGCGTGATGTAGCTTGAGGATGCGGTGTTGTAGAGCCGCCGGTTGGCGTACTTCTTGATGATGATGGCATCGCCCGCTTCGCCGGTTGCCGCTTTTCCTCTGCCTGCCATTGTTTTGTTCGACCCTATTATATGACCTTTTGCAAACGCCTTAGCACCTGCACAAGCTGCGGTGCAATAAGCGCCGGTCGATAGGCCTATCCGCGGCGCAGTCGTCCGCCGATGACGGTCAGCATTTCATAGGGCGAGAGACCATTTTGCTGCGCAGCATCGGTGATGTCCCAAGGGACGGTAAGCCAATCCCCGGCGCGCAAATCCGGCGCTGAGGCAAGGTCGACCACCACCATGTCCATCGACACCTTGCCCAGTATGGGGAGCGTGCGGCCATCATGGACAAGGGCATTGCCGGGGCCGCGCTGGCGCAGGAAGCCGTCGGCGTAACCGATCGAGACCGTGCCGACACGCATGTGGGTGTTGGCGATGAAGGTGGCGTTGTAGCCCACGCCCTCGCCCGGCGCGATGGGCCGGCATTGCAAGAGCTGCGCCTCGACCCGGACGACGGGACGGATGTGGCCCGTCAACTCGCCGCGCGGCACCCCGCCGTAAAGCGCAATCCCCGGCCGCGTGACATCGAAAGCGAAATCCGGCCCGAGCGCGATCCCCGCGCTGTTGGCGAGGCTGAGGCGCTGGTGCGGAATCGCTTCCGATGCCTCTTGCAGCAGCTCGGCCTGCATCCGGTTCATCGCCGTCCGCTCGTCCGCGCTGGCGAGGTGGCTCATCAGGATATCGACGTCGAGCGCGGCAATTCTCGCGTCATTTATCTCGGTTACAGCGATGCCGAGGCGGTTGATGCCGGTGTCGACCATCAGGTGGCAACGTCCGCCCCCGGTCGCCGTCCAAAGCTCGGCCTGGTCAAGCGAGTTGATCACAGGGACCGCGCCGACAGCGCGCGCATAGGCGCAGTCGGCCTCGGTTAGGACACCGTGCAAGACAGCCACCGCTGCGCCCGGCACGTGGGCGATCACGCCTGCGACCTCACTCCAATGGGCGACAAAGAAGGTTTCACACCCGGCATCCCGCAACACCGGCACGCACACATCGACCCCCAGCCCATAGGCATCGGCCTTGACCGCAGCCCCCGCGTTTGCGCTCCCCGAAAGGGTGTCGAGCGCCCGCCAATTCGCCGCAAGGGCATCCGCATCGACGGTCAGGCGCAGGGTGGAGGGGGGATGGAATGGATCTGTCATCGCGTCATTCGCTGGATCGGGGTGGGAGCCATGCCCGAAGCGCGGGCGCGTAGCTATCGGGCAGCTGGCGGTACTCTGATGTGATGCCGGTTGCGGCGGCCTCAGCGGCAAGGCCGGCAAGGTTCTTGTGACCAATGAGCGTGCGGGGGCCATGCTCCTGAAACTCGAGCCATGCCAGCGAAAGTGTCGGGGGCTCATTGGTCTGCATGGCCGCGACGAAGCCCTTGGGATCATCGAGGCACTTGTGCATTCGCAGCCGGATATCGACCGTGCTCTTGGTCCAGTTCAGGTAGGGATCGACCGGCCTCGCCTCCGACGAGGTGACCAATGCTGCATAGGGCGCGGCCGCTTCGGGCCCGATCTCGCGGGTCAGCGCGCAGGCCATGATCCAGCCGACTTCGCGCATGCTGCCGGAGATTTCGTAACGTTCGGGATCATTCGGATCGAGCCCGAACCCCCTCGCCATCGGCCGCATGATCACCAGCGCCTCCGCCGTGCGGCCCGCTTCGGCGAGCATCGCGGCGTGGTTCATATCGACGTTCGGACGGTATTCGGCAGCGACCTGGTAGCGTGCCATCAGGTCGGCGATCAGGTCCGCTCCCGCCGAGGGCCCATCGCGCTTGCCGGCGATATTGCCAAGCCGACCAATCAACAGCGACATTTCAAAGCCAACGTCGGCCCTGCCCTTCATGGCGACGTTCAGGGCAGCGAGCCGATCGAGCTCGGCCTGCAAGACCGTTTGCGCCTGATCGTAGTCGCCCGCCACCAACGCCACGCCGGCGGTGGCTTGGGCGACGGCGCTGCGCTTCGACATCAACTCCGCATAGGGGTAGCCCGCCAGCGCGTCCGCGATGGGTGTGCGGCGCACTTCGTCGCGCAGCACACCCATGTCGTTGCCCCAGCGCGCCTCGGCTGCGGGCCAGTAGGGCGCGAAGGGCTTGTAGGCCATGAAGGCGAGCGCGCTGTCGATGGTTGTGATCGGCAAAGGCAGCCCTGCGCCGAAAGGCTCGATGCACACGATCAGCCGCGCGGGCTGACCGGGATCGGCGGCGAAACCGATCCGCGCGCCTTCCGGTACGCCGGGAATGTTCGGCGCGGTCGCGTCCTTGCCGCAGTGCGCCGCATAAAGCGCGCGCGTCTCGGCGTTGACGTATGGCGGGGTGGGTACAGGAGAACTGGGCGATCTCACGGAGGCGATGGGCGGGGGCTGCGTGGGCTGTGCCGACACAGTCGCAGCCGCAAACGCTGCGGCCAGCACTGCAACCAGACGCGCCGCTGCCTTCATCCCTCGTTCTCGGCGTCCGCAAAATCCTTGGGCGGTCCATTCGGAATGCCCCACCAGGCCACCGCCAGCCCGAAGGCGACCACCACCCAAGTGTACCACAGCCCGGCATAGATATTCCCGGTGCGCGCCACGATCACCCCGGCGATCAGCGGCAGGAAGCCGCCGAGATACCCCGCCCCGATATGGTAGGGGATCGACATCGAGGAATAGCGGATGCGCGGCGGGAACATCTCCGAAAGCAGCGCCGCTACCGATCCGTACGTCAGCGCCGAGAGCATCCCCAACGCCAGCAGCACGCCGATGATGCCGATCACGCCGCCCAACGATGGCTCCTGCTTGGCAAAGTCGAAGCCATAGGCGCCGAGCCCGGCCTGAATGCCCTTTCGGCGGGCTGCACTGTCGGTAAACCAATCCGGCAGGATCACCACCGGCTGGCCGCCCGCGGTGATGCTGAGGGCTTCTGCGGGCTGGAGCGTGTAGGCCACGCCCGAAGCGGTGAGCGTCTCCAATACCTTGCCGCAATCGGTCTGGTCGCGCTGGAACAGTTCGGCGAAGGGATCGGTCTGGCATTGGGGGCCGCTCACCACCACCGGCGCGCGCTTGGCGGCCTCGGCGAGCTGCGGGTTGGCAAAGGTCCCCATCATCCAGAACAGCGGGAACAACAGCACCAGCGAAGCGACCGCGCCGATGATGATCGGCTTCTTGCGCCCCACCCGGTCGGACCACTTGCCGACCAGCACGTAGAAGCTCATCACGATCAGGCCTGACACCAGCAGCACCAGCTCGACCGTAAGGTCCGAAACGTGCATCGGCCCGCGCAGGAAGCTCATCGCCGAGAAGAAGCCGGTGTACCACACCGTCGTCAGGATCCCGGTGATCCCGAACAGGGCGACAAACAGGCGCTTGGGGTTGCCGGGGTAGGTCATGCTTTCGATGAAGGGGTTGCCCGAGGTCTCGCCCGCGGCCTTCATCGCCTGGAACACCGGGCTTTCTGAAAGCTTCAAGCGCATCCAGAGCGAGATCGCCAGCAGCGCGATCGAGAGCAGGAAGGGCACGCGCCAGCCCCAGGCGGCAAAGGCGTCGGCGGGGATCAGGGCGCGGCAGGCGATGACGACGATGATCGAGAGCACGAAGCCGCCCGCCACGCTCGCCTGAATGAAGCTGGTGTAGAAGCCGCGCTTTTCAGGCGGCGCGTGCTCGGCGACATAAATCGCCGCGCCGCCATATTCGCCGCCCAGCGCCAGGCCCTGAATGACGCGCAGAAGGATGACGATGATCGGCGCGGCCATGCCGATCGTGTCGACCGTCGGGATCAGACCCACGCCGGCGGTCGCTATGCCCATCAAGGTGACGGTGACGAGGAAGGTGTATTTGCGCCCCAGCCTGTCGCCAAGAAAGCCGAACAATACCGCGCCCAAGGGACGGAATGCGAAGCCCACCGCGAACGTCGACCACACCAGGAGCAGCCCCAGCGTCTCGTTGTCGGTAGCGTAGAAGGCGTCCTTGAGGATGTAGGCGAGCGTTCCGTAGATGAAGAAGTCATACCACTCGAAGATGGTGCCGGCCGATGATGCGCCGATCACCAGCCGGATTTCCTTCTCGCTCGGCTCGCGTCCCGCGAGCGCCTGCGCCTCTGACATGTCCCTAATATCCCCTTTTTCGCCGGTCGGCGAACCTGTGGTCAAGTCCCTAGCCGCTGCCCGCGCCGCTTGAAAGCGCCTCGCACGCCGCCTTCCACGGCAATAGCAGCGCGCCGTGGCGGCCGGGGTGGGCGAGCGCTGGGACGAGCGGTTCGAGGCCGGGCCACCGCACTGGCAGGTCGCCCTCGCCCGCAAGCCAGGCCGAAAGGCCCGCAGCCGTGTCCCGCAATCTTGCAGGATCGGTTCCGATCGCCGCTTGCGCCAGCAATGCGGCCGAGGCCTGGCCGATGGCGCAGGCGCTGACCCGCATGCCGATCCGGCAAATCCGGCCGTCCTCGCCCAGCGCAAACCCGATCGCGATGGCGCTGCCGCAGCTCCGCGAGCGGGCCTCGGCACGCAAGCGAAGATCGTCGGTCAGAGGATAGCGCGCAAGACCCGTCGCCAGAGCCAACAGCGCAGGCGAATACAGCTTCACCGAGGTCGCGCGCGCCACCGGCGCCCCCGTGCTCACCGACGTCGTCGCGCGGCCCGCGCCGCAGCGGCTTCGCGCTCATCGGCCTCGATCCGCAGCCGCTCCCGCGTCACCGCGATCTGAGGGATCAGCTGGCGCGAGAAGGCGTCGGCTGCGGCATAGGTGCGCGCGGTGATCACCCATTGCGGTCGGCCGTAATAGCCCCAGGTCTCGTCCTTGCCGATGGACAGCACGGCAAAGGCGAACACCGCGATCAGCGCACCCTTGACCGCTCCGAAGCCGAAGCCGAGCACGCGGTCGACCGGGCCCAGTACTGCGCCGTCCGAGGCTTCGCTGACGTTGCCGATGATGACCTTCATCGCCGCATAGGGAATGAGCAGCAGCATCGCGAAGGCCAGCAGCGAGACAGCGGGCTCGGCCCGGTAGAAGCCGCGCAGCCCGTCGGTCAGCGCCGGGTGGAGAAAGTGCAGCGCCAGCGCGGCCATGATCCACGAGGCGAGGCTGAGCACCTCCTGCACCAACCCGCGAAGAAACCCGCCGACCGCAGCGAAGATGACGATGAAAGCGATGATGATGTCGAGGACGGCCATGATGCCTGCCAAGGATTATGCGCTGCCCACCACCTGGTCAACGAGGTTCGCAAGTGCACCAAGGCCGCGGTAGTGGGCCCCTTCTGCTTCATGCGCCGCGCCAGACGGGCCGTAGCAGCGTGCGAAACCAAGCTTGGCCGCCTCACGCAGCCGCAGGGGCGCGTGGGCGACGGGGCGGATCTCGCCGGCAAGGCTGACCTCGCCGAACCACGCCGCCTTGTCCGGCAACGGTCGGTCGGCAAGCGCCGAGACCAGTGCGGCGGCGACCGCAAGGTCGGCGGCAGGGTCCGTGAGGCGGTAGCCCCCGGCGATGTTGAGATAGACCTCCGCTGAGGAGAAATTGAGCCCGCAGCGCGATTCCAGCACGGCGAGCAGCATCGCAAGCCGTCCGCTGTCCCACCCCACCACCGCGCGGCGCGGGGTCGCGCCCGATTGCAGGCGCACGATCAGTGCCTGGATTTCAACCAGCACCGGACGCGTGCCCTCCAAAGCCGGGAACACCGCGCTCCCCGCAAGCGGGGTCTCGCGGCCCGAGAGGAACAGAAGCGAGGGATTGGCGACCTCCTCCAGCCCCTCGGTCGCCATGGCGAAGACCCCGATCTCGTCGACCGCGCCAAAGCGGTTCTTGAGCGCGCGCAGGATGCGGTACTGGTGGCTGCGCTCACCCTCGCAACTCATCACCACATCGACCATGTGTTCGAGCACCCGCGGCCCCGCGATTGTGCCGTCCTTGGTGACGTGGCCAACCAGCACCACCACGCACCCGCTCTCCTTGGCGTAGCGGATCAGTTCGAGCGCGCAGCCGCGGACCTGGCTGACGGTGCCGGGCGCGCCCTCGATCGTGTCGGAATGCATCGTCTGGATCGAATCGATTATCAGCAGCGCGGGCGGCTCGCCCTGCCCCAGCGTGGTCAGGATATCGCGCACCGATGTCTCCGACGCGAGCCGGATCGGCGCGTCGGCCACTCCCATGCGGCTCGCCCGCAGACGCACCTGCCCCGCCGCTTCCTCGCCGCTGACATAGACCACGTCGTTCCCGCCCCGCGCGATGGTCGCCGCGCATTGCAGCAACAGCGTCGACTTGCCGATGCCCGGATCGCCGCCGAGCAGCACCGCCGATCCCGGCACCAGTCCGCCGCCCAGCGCGCGGTCGAATTCGGCCATGCCGGTGGATTTGCGCACGGGAAGCTGCGTCGGCGCATTGAGCGGCTCGAAAGCCACCGCCCGCCCCCCGCTCGACAGGTCGTGCTTCTGCGAGAAGACCGTCGCCGGGACATCCTCGACCAGCGTGTTCCACTGCCCGCAATCAGCACATTGCCCCTGCCACCGGTGGGAGACCGAGCCACATTCCTGGCACACGTAACGGCGCTTTGTTTTTGCCATAGAACGGCGCCATAACGAGAACAGATGACGAACGCAATTGCATTGCGGCTGTCCTGCGCGCTAGACACTGCGGATGCGCCAAAAGGAATTGCGTCTTGCTCTTGTGTGCTACGGCGGGGTCAGCCTTGCGGTCTATATGCACGGGATCACCAAGGAGGTCTGGCACCTTGCCCGCGCGAGCCGCGCTTTCCATCACCCGGCGGCAACCAGCCTCGACGGGGTAGCAGCGGCCTACCGTGATTTTCTCGGGGTGATCGAGCGCGATCATGGGTTGCAGGTGCGGGTGCTGCCTGACGTGCTGACCGGTGCAAGCGCAGGCGGCATCAACGCGGTGTTCCTCGCTCAGGCGATCCATGCCGGGCACAGCCTCGAGCCGCTCACCGACCTGTGGCTCACCAATGCCGATGTCAGCGCGCTCACCGATCCGCAGGCCGAGCCGATGTGGCGCTATGCCAAGCTTTGGGCACAGCCGATCGCCGAGTGGTTCCTGAGCCGCCCCGGCAATGCGGTGAGCGCAACCGTTTCGCCCGAAACCCGCGCCGAAGTGCGCGCCAAGGTATCCAAGCTGGTGCGGGGGCGCTGGTTCAGCCCGCCGTTCTCGGGCGAGAAGTTTTCGGGGATGCTGTTCGAGGCGCTGACCCGCATGGCCGAGGAAGGGGACGGCATCCCGCTGCTCCCCGAAGGCTACCCGATCGACCTCGCCGTGACTGTCACCGACTTCCGCGGCCACCCCGAAATGCTCCGCCTCAACTCGCCTGCCCAGGTGGAGGAGAGCGAACACCGCCTGCCGATCAACTTCCGCGCGCGGATTGGCGCGGGCGGCAGCAAGCGGCAGGGCGGCAGACTTGCCGATCCGCTCGAGCTGGTTCTGGCCGCGCGGGCCACGGCGAGCTTCCCCGGTGCCTTCCCCCCGCTCACCCTTGCCGAGATCGATCGTCTTGCCGAGGCTGAGGGGCATTGCTGGGAAACGCGGGAGGCCTTCCTTGCGCGCATCATGCCCACCCATGTCGCGCGCGGCACCATCTCCGAGGTCGCGATGATCGACGGGGCGGTGCTGGTCAACGCGCCCTTCGGCGCCGCGCTCGCCGCGCTTTACGGCCGCCCCGCCCAGCGCGAGGTCGACCGCCGCTTCGTCTACCTCGATCCGCGTCCCGAGGGTGCCGGCCCGACCCCGGCGATGCGCGCGCGCGAGGTTGGCTTCTTCGGCGCGATTTTCGGCTCGCTTTCGACGATCCCGCGCGAACAGCCGATCCGCGACGATCTGGAACGTATCGCCCAGCAATCGCGCGATGCGGCGCGGCTGAAGCGCATCGTCATGGACTTGCAGCCGGATATCGACCGCGCGGTCGAGAGGCTGTTCGGCTACACCTTTTTGCTCGACCGCCCCACGCCCAAACGCCTCGCAAGCTGGCGCGCCAAGGCGCAGCAGGCCGCTGCCGAGCGCGCTGGCTATGCCTTCGGGGCCTACGCCCTTACCAAGTTCGAAAACATCCTCGATCAGCTCGCCTCGCTGACTCTGAAGGCGGCCGGGCAGCCGATGGCTGACGCCGGCCCCTTGGCGGAGGCCTTCCGGTGCGAGCTTGAGGCGCGCGGGCTCGGGCGCCTGACCAGTGCCGATGGCGGCGCGACCGGCCCGGCGATCGGCTTCTTCCGCGCGCACGACACGGGCTTTCGCGTGCGGCGCCTCGAGATGCTGGCGCGCAAGCTGGCGCGCGACTGGCAGCTTGATCCCGACATTTCCGTGGAGGCCAGCGACCGCGCCCGCGACCGGCTTTATGAAATCCTCGCGCTTTACCACCGCGCTGACGATGACGTGCTGGGATCGCCGCAGTTCGCGCAGTTGGCGAAGGATGCGCTGCGCCAGCCGGGTGCGGTGCTCAACCACCTCGCCACCCAGCGATTGCTCCCCGCCACCGACCTTGCCGCCGAGGAGCTGCTGATCGACGCGCTCGAAGATAGCCCCAAGGTGCTGAAACGGCGGCTGCTGCTGACCTATCTGGGCTTCCCCTTCTATGATGTCGCCACCCTTCCCCTCTCGCGCCGCGAGGGTTTTGACGAGTACAATCCGGTCAAGATCGACCGCATCTCGCCCGAAGATGCGCGTTCGATCCGCAAGGACGGGACGGCGGCGACCTTGCGCGGCATCGAGTTCTACAATTTCGGAGCGTTCTTCAGCCGCGACTATCGCGAGAACGATTACCTGTGGGGGCGGCTGCATGGCGCAGAGCGGATGATCGACCTCGTCGCCTCAACCGTCGGCGGCTCGGTGCCCGAGGCGACGGTGCAGGCCGGCAAGCGCGCGGCCTTCCTTGCGGTGCTTGAGGAGGAGGAGGCCTCCGGACGCTGCCAGAAAGGGCTGATCGAGCAGATCCGGCTCGAAGTGCACGAGCGGATGGGTTAGCCGCGCAATCCTACGCCCTTGGCCCGAAGAACAACAGCATCACCAGCCGCGAATCCTCGGGCGTGGTGCCGAAGCCGGGGGCAGCATCGTGGAACTGCCAGGGCGAAAACAGCAGCAGCCGGTTGAAGCGGGCGGGCACGCGCATCGTGCGCTCCCACCTGGCGGGGATGGTGGTATCGCGGTTGACCACGTCCTCCACCAGCGCGTTGATATCGTCATAGCCCGAGGCGGCGATCTTCGCCGGGTCTTGCGGCACGGCCTCCAGCCCGCTGCGCTTGTGGCGGAAGAAATCGGTTCCGCCCGCGTGGGGCGATGCGCAGTCTTCGGGGCGTGAGAGGTAGAGGATGCCAGAGTAAGCGGCAGGATCGATGTGGACGCCGCTCTTGCCCTTGGCACCCTTGGCGGTCAGACGACAATGGCCGTGCTGGGTGCCCGCTGCCGGGCCAAGCGTCACCCCTAGCAGTCGTGACACCGCAGCGTCGATCGGCGCGGTGTCGAGCGGGAGGCTCGAATTGAGGCCAGGGAAGTTGCCGTGCTGGCGCGCCGGATCATAACCCAGGCCAAGCGCCGCGCGCCGCGCCGCGTAGGGATCGGACAGGAAATCGTCGACGATCAGGAGCGAGGGCAGCATCGCAGTGCCCTCAACCCCCGAAGGCGTCCTTGAGTTTGGCGAAGAAGCTGCGGCTTTCGGGGCATTCGTCGCCGGTTTCGGTCGCCTTGAACTCCTCAAGCAGCTCCTTCTGGCGGCGCGAAAGCTTGGTCGGGGTCTCGACCACGATCTCGGCCACCAGATCGCCGCGCCCGCGCCCTTGCAGCACCGGCATTCCGGCGCCGCGGATACGCAGCTGCTTGCCCGACTGGATGCCGGCCGGAATATCGAGCCGGTTGGTCGAGCCGTCGAGGTCGGGGATCTCGACGCAGCCTCCGAGCGAGGCCGTGGTGAAGCTCACCGGCACGCGCGTGGCTAGCGTCGTCCCTTCGCGCTCGAAGAACGGGTGCGGCTTGACGTGCAGGAAGATGTAGAGATCGCCCGGCGGCGCGCTGCGGTGGCCGGCCTCGCCCTTGCCCGACAAGCGGATGCGGGTGCCGGTGTCCACCCCTGCAGGAATATCGACCTTGAGGGTCTGCGCCTTGTCGACCCGCCCCTCGCCCCGGCACACACGGCAGGGGTTTTCGATCACCGTGCCGCGGCCGCTGCAGGTTGGGCATGGGCGTTCAATCACGAACAGCCCCTGCTTGGCTCGCACAGAGCCGATGCCATGGCACAGGTTGCACTGGCGTTCGGACGTTCCGGGCGTTGCGCCGGAACCGTCGCAGGTGTCGCAGGATTGCGAGACTTCGATCTCGATTTCGGTCGATTTGCCGCGGAACGCCTCTTCAAGGCTGACCTGCATATCGTAGCGCAGGTCCGCGCCGCGCCGGTTCTGCTGGCGCTGCTGCGCGCCGCCGCCGCCGAAAGCGCTGCCAAAGATCGTCTCGAAGATGTCGCCGATGTCGGCAAAGTCGCCGCGGCCTCCGAAGCCGCCGCCGCCGAAAGGCCCACCGCCTCCGCCGCCGTTCATGCCTTGGGTGAAAGCTTCGTGCCCGTAGCGATCATAGGCCGCGCGCTTCTGCGGGTCCTTGAGGCAGTCGTAGGCCTCACTGATTGCCTTGAACTTGGCCTCGCAATCGGCATCGCCCGGATTGCGGTCCGGGTGATACTTCATGGCGAGTTTGCGGTAGGCGCTCTTCAGCGTCGCCCCGTCGCTGTCGCGGGTGACCTCAAGGGTGGCGTAGTAATCAAGCTGGGCGCTGGACATGTGCGTGCCTATTCCCGGTGACCAGCGGCCGCCGACACGCCGAACCTATGGTCCGGGCGCATCGGCTGCTCGCTGAATTGCATCGGGGCCTTAGCCCTTCTTGTCTTCGTCGACCTCGGAGAACTCGGCGTCGACGACTTCCTCGTCGGCCGGCTTCTCGCCTGCGGCTTCCGCTTCGCCTTCCGGCGTGTCGGAGTTTTGCGCTTCGTAGATCTGCTGGCCCATCTTCATCGCCGACTGTGTAAGCGCCTGCGCCTTGGCGTTGATGTCGTCGGCATCGCCGCCTTCAAGCGCGGTCTTGACCGCCGCGATTGCCGCTTCGACCTCGGACTTGAGCGCGGCGTCGATCTTGGCGCCGTGCTCTTCAAGCTGCTTCTCGGTCGCGTGGACGAGGCTGTCGGCCTGGTTGCGCGCTTCTGCGGCAGCCCGGCGCTTCTTGTCCTCTTCGGCGAACTTTTCGGCGTCCTTGACCATCTGGTCGATGTCAGCATCGCTGAGACCGCCCGAGGCCTGGATCTTGATCGTCTGCTCCTTGCCGGTGCCCTTGTCGCGCGCCGCCACCGAGACGATGCCGTTGGCGTCGATATC
>JAIYAL010000004.1 GCA_027489095.1 Erythrobacteraceae bacterium | reverse complement strand
GCTGCGAACATGAAGCCGAAGTGCTCGATGAGCTGGCTGCCGCGGGTGAAATTGCCGAGGTCACGCTTCATGGCTGCCTCCCTCGTCGGTCGTTTCAGCGACACCGGCGGCGCGGCAGCGGGCAGCGAAAGCGGTATGCACGCGCTCGCGCAAGGCATGATCGCTGTGGCCGGCCAGGAGGGCATCAACCCCGACCATGGCGAAGAGCGACTGGCGGTAGAGCCGGAGCATAACGCTGCGATCACTGGCGACAGAGAGGTCGTTATCGCAGGCACGGACAATAACTGTGCGCAGCCATTCGCTGAGCGCGAGCCCGTTGGCAGAAGCTGCTGCGCGGGCACGGGTAGCAAGCTCGTCAGAGACGTAGGCTTGGAGACATTTGGGACGTGACATTCGACAGATTCCTTCAAGTGAAGGAGCCTGGTCACTCTGCGAAAGTGATGAGCAGATTACGTCGGTATTTAGAACATGTCAAGAACATTGAAGGCAAGGAACCCTGCCGTCTTTGTCTCCCCGCACGGTAGACTGACGTGCTAAACGGCCCTGTAGGTCAAAATGACGGAAAAGCACCAAAGGGATCGAAATCACAAATTTTGGCATCTATTTCTGATACTTCCCGCCTGCGACAAGTCGCGTACGGTGTGCCCCCTTCCCCCCTTTCGCAGCGTTGTGCGAGGCGTTCGGCATCATGGACAAACGGCTTCTGGAAAGCAGGACTGCTGGAACCTCGGCTGCCTTCGGGCGCGGGCCTGAATGGGGAGCCCCGATCAACCAGACGGCCCACATTTAGACTATGACACCATGCGCCGTCCCATCCTTACAAATCACGAAAGGTGATGCGCCAATGCCGAGCGAGTGACGAATGTCACTTCGCTTTCACACTAGCGCTGCTAAGCAAGATGGGCGACCCGAAGGGTACCATCCCGGTACCTTTGACCTCATCCCTGCCAAGTCTAAATGGCTTGGCAGGGTTTTTTCTGGGCACCGGGTAACCGCCCCCCAACCGGATTGAAGTCGGGCAGAACGCACCGGTGATCGAGCAAAAAGAGAGGAGAGCGCCCTGGCGGACGCTCTCCCTGCCTGGTGCTGCACATGAGCTAGAACTCGTCGCTCAATTTGCCCGGCACCGCATCGATCACCCTGCCTTCAAGGTCAGCCGGAAGGCGGCCGTAGTCGCCCTCGTCGAGGACCAGATAGCCTGTCTCGCCATCGGTCAGGATATACTGAGTGAAGTAGCTGTGCTGCGCGCGGGCATGGGCCTGATCGAGAGCAGCGATCATGGCGCTGTCCTGTTGAACCATCAACCGAACTTCGGCCTGCGCTGCGGGTGCTGAAACGAACATGGGACTCTCCTCCTGATGACGATGCGTCGCATCAGGGAGTGCGCGGATGGGGCCGACGGGCCGGGTCAGGGACCGCGCTTAAGCGCGGCCGCGAAGCGGCGATGGGGGCAACGATTTTGTCGGGCTCGTCCCGGCAAAATGGTGGGGCCCCGTCGTCCTTGACGCGGCCCCAAAGGCGCCATCATGCTTGGTCATCTCTGCGAGAGAACCTTCCAACCTCTCGGAAATCCGCAAGCGTGGGAACATCAGCTCCCCCCCCCTTGAAACGGCGCGCAGCGATGGCAAGATTGTGCGCGGAGGGGTCCAACGGCCAGATCGAAAGGACCCTGATATGGCCCGGTCAAAACCCAGTGCACGCGACGCCCTCATCAAGCTTCGGGCCGAGCGTGAAGAACTCGTCAGCCGCGAGGCGCGCTTGCGCGAAGAGGCTGCTGCCGACCTCGGGAAGGTGCTCCTCGAATGCGGTGCCGAAGTGCTCGAGCCGGCGCAGCTGCGGCAGCTGCTGCGTGCTTCGATGACGCTCGGGATCGATGCTGCCATCGCGCGGCTCACCCCTGCCTGACCCTGAACACGGCGGCGCGTGGGGCTCGATGCCCCGCGCTGCCGATTGCAAACCCTGCACAAAGAAGGCCCCGACAGATCGCTCTGCCGGGGCCTTGTTCGAGAGGGATGAGCCCCTCAGTCTTCGTCGATATCAGGCGCGCTGTCGCCGGAGGTGCCGCGGCCCTTGGTCAGGAAGTCGACCTTGTCGGCGATGATCTCGCAGCCGTAGCGCTTGGTGCCGGACTGGTCTTCCCACTGGGTGTAGTGGATGCGCCCCTCGACCGTCACCAGCTGGCCCTTGCTGCAGAACTTTGCGACGTTCTGGCCAAGGCCATTGAAGCAGGTGATCCGGTGGAATTCGTTGTCCTTGGCGGTGTAGCCGTTCTCGTCCTTGTAGGTCTTGCCGTCCTTGCGGGCGGGCCGGTCGGTCACGACCGAGAGGCTGGTGATGCTGGTTCCACCGGTGGTGGTGCGGGTTTCGGGATCGCGGGCGATGCGGCCGACGAGGATAACGAGATTGGTCATGGGTCTTCTCCTGAACGCGCAGGTCCGGGGCCATCCCGGCTGCGAACTGACCGTCAGAAGGGGGCGGCAGACGCTCGCACCGGAGGGGAACCTCGATCAGGACGGGTGGTGCGGGCAGCCCGGCAAAGCCGGGCAACACGGTCGGCCGGATCGGGGTTGCGAGGGGCTGCCGGCGCCTTCAGGGAGGGGTTCGCGAAGAGCCGTATGGCTCCGGGCCAAAGTCGGTCAGATGACCCGCCCGTTCGTGGCATTCGGTGGTTGAATTTCGCCTTCCCACATGCAGGACAGCGGCCCCGGCGTCCCATCTCGGTCAGGCTGGTCTTCGACTGCCAAGTGAAGAGAACTCGGCGACGGAACCACCCGCCATGACTAGCCCGCCGGCCAATGTGATGGTCTCGGTCCAGCGGGAGGCGGCGCTATCCTGACGAACCACGAGCGATAGACGAGGGGATCACTACGCCGACTGCGGGCCCGATCCGTGCGCCTGCGCGTGCAGGGCAATCAACGCATCCGCAAGGGAACGGATAATCTCAAGATCCGGCGCGGCCGCGTTGCAGAGCGTCCCGCTTCACAGCCGTGCGCATGTTCTCAATCGACAAGGCAGAACCTGCGTAACGCATCGATCCGAACAGGGCCTCGACAGAGGTCGGAGCAAAGACAGGTACTTCCTTGAGGAGCAAGCCGCCATGCGCAAGTTCAAGCGACAGGCGCGTACCAGGTCCCCAATTGAGCGCATCACGGAACACGTGTGGCAGCACGATCTCGCCATCCGTTGTCACGACAGTCACTTCCATGGCATGCTCGTCCATAACCGCATCCCTATTGGGCAAGGGTCGGATGATTGCCGCTGCCTTGCTCACCGGCAATAGCAGATCGCCAGCGCCGCATCGCGGCGCTGGCGAAAGTCGAAGCTGATCAGCTTGCACCCGCACCAGCTTGCGACTTCGGGCACGTCCCGAGTGGCCCCCGACGATCGACGACGGTAATCCGGCGTGCCTTGGCATCGATCACAAGCCGCTCGAGAACGCCATTGCCGGGGAACGCCACGACGTACCGCGGATCGAGGCTGAGCATGCGCTCATTGCGCTGGAACCCGGCCCGCGCTCCAAGTCGCATGTCGAGCGCGAATACCACTTGCGCGACCTTGTGGCGCTCAGCCCAAGATGAAGCGAGACGGTCGATGCCTTTGGTGTCGCCGCCATGAATCAGCACCATGTCGGGAACGCGGGCACGAACCTTGTCGAGCGTTGCCCAGATGTTGTCGGCAAAGGCGAGCGCATCTGCTTCGCTGCTGCGCCCCATCCGGCCCCCGGCGAAGACCACCGGGGTGCCCTCGGGCGTTACGGCCCGGCGCTTGGCTTCGGTCCGGGCCCGCAAGAAATCCCGCCCTTGCACGAGCGCAGAGGTCAGCGTTGCACTGTGGTTGAGCCGCGAGCTGGAGACTGGCTTCCAGGACGATCCGAACTCGTTGAGATAGAGGCTGGCCGCGATTTCGCGCATCTCTTCGTAGGCGAGCATGGCGCTTTCGGCGCATTGCGCCCGTTCGACCTGGGTTTCGAGATCGTGGGTGTGAACTTCGGATCCATCGGCGGTGGCGACCAGCGCGCGAACCTCGTCGGTCGCCCGGTCGAGCCCGGTGCCTTTGCGCTCTGCAGCGCGGTGGAAGATGTTGACGAAGGCCCAGCCCAGATCCTCGGCATCGGCCTCGAGTGCGGTACCGGTGACGAGCGCGAAGAGGTCGGACCAGATGGCTTCCAGGGTCTGCGATGCAGCTTCGCTCGATGGAAAGTCGGTCGTGGAAAGCGGGGCCGGGCCGATCGAAAAGCCGGATAGATCAAGGCCGGAAAGCTGGTCGGCAAATGATGTGTGCATGGAAACCTCCTGACGGTTGCAAGACCGGCGAGGAGCAACATGCCCTTGGCGCCGGCGAGAGCCCGTGAGGGCCGGGCAAGGCGCGCACAGCACGCCCCGAAGGGGCGGAAACCCGCTTCGGCAGGCTGGCGCGGGCAGGCGTGCTGCAGGCACGCCAACACGGGCCTGCTGAAGCCGGGTTGCGGTGCGCAGACGCCCGGCCCAGGGCCTCTCTCGCCGCGGCGGCAAGGCATGATACCGGAGGCGACGCGAACTGATCAGTGGGGCGGAAGCACCCTCTTCAGGCCGAACAGGTCTGACCTCGGGTCAGGCCAGTCCGAAGTCCTCTGGCCGGAACACGAACCGCTCCTGCGACGGCAGCGCGGCACGGGCGGACAGGCGGCCGTTCTCGAAGCGCAAATGCCACGTCCGGCGGATTGATGCCTTTGGTGAGGCAAAGGCGGCAGGATCGAGCAGAACGATGTTGCAGCGGCGCAGAGGATCACGAGCCGAACGGGTCCGTATCAGCGCAATGCCTGCCGCGCGCGCTGCGGACGCGAGGTCCTGGCAGGCCGTATAGTCCGCAGGATCGGTCCAAAGCGCTTCCTGGCTCGCAAACGGACCGCCGGTCAGATCGAGCGCATGGGAGGTCATGACCTTGGCGGTGAAGCTGGTGTGCTCCGTAGTCGTCGCAGGCGGAACAAAGCCCGGCGAGCGCAGATAGAAGCGCAGGCGCCAGAAGGCCGTTTCCGCAATCGCTGTTCCCTCGACTTCGCTCGCATAGAAGATGCCCGGCCGCTCGTTCGCACGCCGGAACCGGCTCTCGCTGCCGTGGCCGTAGCGGAATGGCGAGGCGAGGAGATAATCGAGACCGGCAGTGCTCTCGGGCTGCCGAGGCTTCACGGCCTCGGCCAGCTGCTCGAGGCGGTCCTGCGCTTCGCGGGTATCGGCCAGACGATCAGTCGAGATGCGGTGCTGCGCCTCGACCACCCGCCAGACCTCGCCGCGCCAGGACGAGGCCTCAGACGCGAGCGCGGTGGGCGTCCACATAGTCGCAAACTGTGATGAGGCCGCGGATGCTGTCGATCAGATCAATCGGACGTGCAGCAAGATCGAGGTTGTGCGTTGCCAGCCAGGACTTTGCCGCCTCGTCATCACTTCCGAGCAGGGCATCGAGCCCCCGGAACAAGCGCAGCAGGAATTGCCCCGCCTCGAACGACTTGGAAGCGGGATCGAGCAGGGTCGTCCCTGCCTTCAGACGCGACGCCGTGGCTTGCGACAAGCCGAGCACGATGCCGAGCTTGGCGTTGGACAGGTTCCAGAACTTGGCAATACGGATGATCGCCGAGGTCAGGACTTCGGCATCGCTGGGAGCAAGAGCGGCTTTGGTGGCCATGGAGCGCATCCTTTCAATTGAATGGATATAGGCTATTTTCACTCAATTGTATACCCCTGCCCTTAGGCGGCACGCTTGCGATAGACGCCCTCGCCGTTCGACATGTGCCCAAGGCACTCGTACTCGCCGAAAAGCGCTTCGAACCGCGGTGCGATCTGCGTCAGCCAGCGGCGGGCGCGACCGGTTCGCGGATGGCGCCAGTCGCTCTCCCAGTAGGCGCCGTCCTCGCGCTCGGCGATCCAGACGGCGACCAGACTGCCATAAGTCGAGACGCCGAAGTCGGCGTAGGCATTGCGCATGAGGATGCGGTCCTCGCGGCCGCGCCAACCGTCATGCGGAATGAGCGAAGGAAATGCGGCTGCGGCCCGCTCGCGCAGATCCTCGCGCAGCCACTCGTATTCGAAGTCCCAGTCTGCGTCATCGTCCGTCTCCAGGACCTGGAAAGCGACGATTGCGCCTGAAGGGTAGCTGACAGAGCGTCCCATCGTGCCTCTCCCCTCAGGCTGCGAGCGCGTCGGATGTGTCGCCGCCGCGCCCATCGTCGTCTTCCACTTGCGAGGCACGACCGCCCAGCTTCAGCAGGAGACTGGCAGCTTCTTCGGCTTTGGCCGCCGCCGTCAGAATGGCACGGTCATCATCCTTGAGCAGCTTGAGCCAATGCTCGATATAGCTCGCGTGGCTGTCGAGATGGGCGACCGGAAGGCCCAGTTCGGCCCCGAGCATCGCGCTCGAAAGCTCGGCAACCAGCTCCTCTGCCGCATAGGCGGCGGTCCCGAACCGGTTCTTGAGATCGCGTCCGAGCCTGCTGCCATGCCCGGTCCAGTGCGAAAGCTCATGCGCCAAGGTCGCGTAGTAGTGGTCGAAGCCCGTGAACAAGCTTGCCGGCGGCATGGTGATCCGATCGATGCCGGGCTCGTAGTAAGCTTCACAGCCGTGGTTCCTGAGGCTTGCCGGGATCGCTGCGAAGAAGGCATCGAGCTCGGCTTCGCGCCCTTCGGGCTCGACCAGCTCGAGCGTCGCGGCGGGATGGAAGCGGGCTGGCAG
>JAIYAL010000215.1 GCA_027489095.1 Erythrobacteraceae bacterium | reverse complement strand
CGCGTCGAAAAGCAGGGCATCATCCACTCCGGCATCGGCAAGCTCAGCTTCTCGGACGACGCGCTGAAGGCGAACTTCAAGGCGCTGACAGAGGCCGTGGTGAAGTCCAAGCCCTCGGGCGCCAAGGGCAAGTACGTCCGCAAGGTCACCGTGACCTCGTCGATGGGCCCGGGCCTCAAGGTCGACCTGTCGGAAGTCGAAGGCGCGTGATTTGTGGGAGGCGAGCGCATCCGCGCTCGCCTTTCCTCGCTCACGCGGCCTGAAGGCCCGGTGCCCCGCCTTCGGCGGTTCAGCTTCGCTGCCGCTGCGGGCGGCTGTTCAGCCTTGCGATTAACGAAGGGCTCGGACGCGTACAGCTTCCGGCCCCTTCGTGTTTGTGCCGATGGCGCGGGACTGGCCCCTTGTCTTTCTCCGGCACAGGCCCATTTGCATAGAAGCTGCGCGGCACACTCTCCTCCCCGTCGCCGCGGGCTGATAATGAGAAGAGGTTTTCGCTGATGCCGGTTCCTTCCGAACGTCTGGCCGGGTGGCTCGCGCCCAAGTGGATGGTCGCTGCGGTCGCGCTCGCTGCCTTCGCGCTGCTGGTGAACTACGACCTGCGCCTTGGCCTTGCCGCAGGCGCACTGTTCGCTGCGGTCGCGCTGGTGTGGCTCTATGTCGCGCTGCGCTATGGATCGCTGTCGGGCGTGCCCTCGGTGCGAAGCTCGATTGTGGCGAGCGCGGAAGCGCACAGCCGCAACCGGCGCGACGCCGAAGCGCACACGGGCCTAGCCGCGAAGCAGCGTCCGGATCCGGCCGAGCGCCCCTGAGCGTTCCGCCAGCGACTTCGCGCCCGCAATCCCCGCATCGAACGCGCCGCGCGCGCCCAGCAGGGTGCGGTTGGCGAGCGTCGGCTCAAGCAGCAGGACGGTCGAACAGGCCGCCCAATGCGTGCCGAACATCGCCTTGTGCGCGCCTTCGCCTTCGGTGAAGTCGAACCAGCGATAACGCGCCTCGCCGAACAATCGTTCGAGCGCGTCCATCTGCAGCACCGTGCCAGGCGAAAGCCGCGCCCACGCCGGATCGTAGCCGAGGTGGGCATAGACCAGCGTTGCACCGGTGACGGGTAGCGACAGGTAGGCGATCGCCTCTCCGCGCGCGTGGAGCAGGAAGGCGCGCATCCGGTCGGCCTCGGCAGCCTCGAGCATTGCGCGCCGTGCTGCGGGCGTGTCGGGCAGCCCGGCATCAAGCAGCCGCGCCTGGTAGGTGCGCGCCGACAAGGGCAGGGCGGCGGCGAGGAAGGCTTCGATCTCGGCCGGGCTACGGTGCTCGGTGACGGTATAGCTCCCCGCGTCCTCGCTCAGCTTCTTTGCCTTGCGTCGCAGCGTCGAGCGGGTCTTGCCCGAGAAGCGCGCCATGTAGTCGGCAAAGCTTCCCCCCATGTCGATATGGTGGCGGCGATAGTCCTGCCGTGCCCCGACGACGAAACCGGGGTAGCGCGCGGCGACTTCGGCGAGGCGTCCGGTCGGGGCGGAGAGCACCCGAACCCCGTCACGCCCGCTCGGCGGGGCGTCCGGAAGCGTGCCGGCGAGCACGTCCTCAAGGCCAAAGCTCCACTTCGAAAGCGCGCGCGGCACACTCACCAGGCGGCGCGAGCCGAGCGTGAAGTCGATGGCACTCACCGTCCCACCTCTCAGCCTCAGCGCGAGCCGTAGAGCGCGTTGGAAATGAGCTGCTCGGCAAGCCGGATGCTGGTGCGCAAGGGGCTTGCGGGGAGCGCCGTGTTGCTGCCCGTCAGTCGCGGGTGCGGCGGGGTGCGGGCATAGGTGCCGGTCTCGATCCGGCGCATTCCGGCGAGCGCCCTGATCAGCCCGGTAAAGCGCTGTCGCACGACGTGGTTTACCGTCTGCTTGCGGCGATTGATGAGTTCGAAGGAGTGGCTCACCAGCGTGAAGCTGTCGCGCCCGGTGTCGCGGGCATGACGGATCGCGGCGAGCATCTCGGAGAGTGTCAGCGCGGTAATCTGGGCGTGACGCAGGCCGCCGCCAAATGTCCCGATCACGCCGACCGGCACCTCGAGCACGCCCATATGGCCGATCGGGTCGCGGTCCTCAGCCCCGAGACTGATGCGGCTCCCGCCTGCGGGGATCGCGGGGCAATGGCTCGAATCATAGTGGAGCCCGACCGCGGCGAGCGCCCGCAGTGTGTCGTCATTGGCGCCGTAGTTGCCTGCGCGAAAGGCGACTGGCGCGGGCGCCCCGGCCGCCATCAGCGTGGTGCGCGCATAGTCGAGGACCGCGCATTGCTCTTCGAAGGGGAAGTCGAAGAGGTTCCTGCCGACCGCCCCGGTGGGCAGCGGACTGGCATCGCCGGCGAGCGCCAGCCATTCGGTGTGGCAATGGAGCTGGACGTCCTGCCCGGCCTCGAGGATCGGGCCGACCACGTCCTCGATCGCGGCCACGCCCCATACCAGCGCGGGCATCGGGTCGACAAAGAACACCGCCTTCTGGTCGTAGCGTTTGAGGAGTTCGAGCTTGTGGGTGATGCCCGACGAGCCCTCGGGCGTGATGCAGGCGATCGAACGGGCAAAGTTCTCGGCCCGGTCTGCCGCACCCGGCCCGGTGTATAGCCCCGAAGAATATTCGGTATCGATTGTGATGAAGACCCGCGTCGTCATGCCTCACGCTGTATAGCGGGAGGGTTAAGACGAGGTGATGGTGTCTCTTTCGGGCCCTCAGATGCCGCCCGGCGCGACAGCA
This sequence comes from Erythrobacteraceae bacterium, assembly GCA_027489095.1. Classification (GTDB taxonomy): domain Bacteria; phylum Pseudomonadota; class Alphaproteobacteria; order Sphingomonadales; family Sphingomonadaceae; genus Erythrobacter. The sequence continues at coordinate 19,245 of JAIYAL010000215.1, read as the reverse complement.
ATCCCGTGGGCGGCAAGCCCTTGGGTGAGGGCATCGCAGCAGCGCCTGAGGTCATCGGCGCTGACAGAGCGCACCACGAAATTGGCGCCGACACGGCCTTCGCGGAAGAAGGGGTAGGAGCCGATCTGGCAGGTCTCATGCGCGGCTTCGACCTGGCGGAGCAGTTCGGCGACTTCGCTTTCGGCGACCCAGCAGCCGAGCGTTTCCGACAATAGCGGCGCGCCGCCTTCGAGCTGGCCGGTGAGCGCGTCGAGCATCCCGGCTGTGATGTGCGGTACGCCTGCCATCAGGAACAGGTTGCCGAGCCGGATGCCGGGCGCGCCCGACATGCGGTTGGGGATCAGCTGAGCGCCTTCGGGCACCCGCGCCATCCTGAGGCGCCCCTCGTTGATCCCGCCGCGGGTCGCGTAATAGCGTTCGAGCAGCGCGCGCGCCTCGGGGTGGATGACCACCGGCACACCGAGCGCCGCCGCCACCGCGTCGACGGTGATGTCATCATGCGTCGGCCCGATCCCGCCGGTGGTGAAAAGGTAGTCATGCTCGGCGCGCAGCGCGTTCACCGCCTCGACGATGCGGCTTTCCACATCGGGCACCACCCGCACTTCGGCGAGGCGGATGCCCTGCACCTGCAGCCAGCTTGCCACCTGCGCGATGTTCTTGTCCTGCGTGCGGCCGGAGAGGATTTCGTCGCCGATGATGATGAGCCCGGCGGTCCAGATCTTGTCGGGAGAGGTCATGAGGCAAGGTTAGGGGAAGCGCGGCGAGGGTGCTAGCCCCATCCTCTGAAGAGGAGGGGGAGCGAAAATTACTCAGCCGCTTCCAGCTGCTCTTCGCCGCGCTGAGCGTTGGCGCCGGCGCGGGTGAACGTCAGAATGCCGTCGGTCAGCGGATCGTCGCGCATCCGCTTGCGGTCGATCACGTATTCCTGGTTCAGGCGCCACGGATAGGCGACCGAGTTCCTCGGCATGATGTGTTTGCCGCGCTGGATGTAGCCGGACGAGAAATCGAAAACGTCGTCCTCGACGATTTGCCCTTCGGCCTCCTTGGTGAGCACCGGGGTGGCGATGGTCGCGCCGGTCTTGCGCATGTGTTCGAGCACCCGGCACACGTAATCCGAGTTGATGTCGGCGCGCAAAGTCCAGCTGGCGTTGAGATAGCCGAACACCACCGCAAGGTTGGGCAGGTTCGAGAACATGCAACCCTTGTAATAGAACCGCGCGTTGAATGCGACCGGTTCGCCATCGACCCGCACGTCGATCTTGCCCGCCACCGCGAGCTTCAGCCCCGTGGCGGTCACGACGATATCCGCAGGAAGGAACGTGCCGTCGGCGAGCCGCACGCCGCCCTTCTCGAACTTTGCGATCTGGCCGGTGACGACGTCCGCCTTGCCGGCCTTCATGGCGGTGAACAGGTCCTCGTCGGGCACCAGGCACAGGCGCTGTTCCCACGGGTTGTAGGGCGGGGTGAAGGCGTCCTTGTCGTAATCCGGCCCCAGCGCCTTCTCGATCTTCTTGTAGAGCGCGTCCTTCACCTTTTGCGGGTTATCGCGCGCCAGCTTGAAGCTGAAATCCTGCATCTTGATGTTCTTGAACCGGGTGATCCGGTAGGCGATCTTTTCGGGCAGGATCTTGCGCAAGAAGTTGGCGATCGCGTCCTTGGCGGGGCGGGTAAACATCCAGGTCGGCGTGCGCTGGAGCATGGTGACATGCGCAGCCTCGCGCGCCATCGAGGGGACGATTGTCACCGCGGTCGCGCCCGAGCCGATCACGACGACGTGCTTGTCCTTGTAATCGAGGTTCTCGGGCCAAAACTGTGGGTGTAGCACCTGGCCTTCGAATTCGCCGAAATCGAAGCCGGGATCGTAGGGCTCGTCGTAGTCGTAATAGCCCGCGCCCAGATAGAGGAAGCTGGCGGTCAGATGGGTGCGGGTGCCGTCGGCCTTTTCGACCTCGACGTGCCAGCGGGCATCGTCATGGCGGAAGTCTGCGGAGAGCACCTTGTGGCCCAGACTGATATGCTGGCGGATGCCGCGCTCGTCGACGATGCGGTCGAGATATTCAAGGATCGCGGGCGCATCCGCGATGCTCTTCTCGTGCCGCCACGGCTCGAAATCGAAACCGAGGGTATGCATATCGCTGTCCGAGCGGATGCCGGGGTAGCGGAACAGATCCCACGTGCCGCCGAGATTGTCGCGGCGATCAAGGATGGCGTAGCTGTGGCGGGGCGCCTTCATCTCCATGTGCGCGGCCATCCCGATGCCGGAAATCCCGGCACCGACGATCAGCACGTCGAAGTCTGGCGGTGTGGCAAGCATGGCGGGGCCTCTCTCCCTAATTGACAGCGATGTAAGCACACCCCTTGGGCAAAAGCGAGTCTCGAATGGCAAAGTGCAACTGAGTTTGGCCAAGGCTCAGGGGTGACGCAGGCGGTGTGAACCTATAGGGCGCGGCCCATGACCTTTGCCGCCCGATTGCTCGCTGCTGTGTCCCTGCTTTCCGCTGGAGCGCCGCTCGCCGCGCAGCAGGTGGAGGCCGTGCCCATGACCTCCGACGCGACCTCCGACGTGACCCCCGACGTGACCCCCGAGGCGATGCCCGAGGCGCCTGCAGCGGAAGAAATCATCGTCACCGGGCGTGGGCTCGATCCGGCGCTTTCGACCGGGATCTACGCCACCACAACCATTGAGCGCGAAACGATTGTCGCAAGCCCCTCGGGCCGGATCGAGGACGTGCTGCGCAATGTTGCGGGCTTCCAGCAATTCCGCCGCTCGGACAGCCGTTCGTCAAACCCGAGCGCGCAAGGCGTGACGCTGCGTGCGCTCGGCGGCAATGCGACGAGCCGCGCGCTGGTGCTGCTCGACGGGGTGCCGCTCGCCGATCCGTTCTTCGGGTACATTCCCCTTTCCGCCATTGCGCCCGAGACGCTCGGCACGATCCGGGTGACGCGCGGTGGCGGCTCGGGGCCGTTCGGCGCGGGCGCGCTGGCGGGCACCATCGAGCTGGAAAGCGCCGAACCGGGGCAGGCGGGCGCCTTCCTCGCCAGCGCGGCGATCAACAACCGCGCCGAGACCGAAGCAAGCGGAGTGCTCACCCGGCGACTGGGCGCAGGCTTTGCCGTGGCGAGCGGGCGTTGGGACCGGGGGCAGGGGTTTTTCACAACGCCCGAGAACCAGCGCGTCCCCGCCACCGCGCGGGCACAGTTCGAAAGCTGGAACGTCGCCCTGCGCGGCGTCGCGCCGCTCACCAGCGATATCGAGGTGCAGGCCCGTGTCGCTGCCTTCCGCGATGCGCGCACGCTGCGCTTCAAGGGTGCGGATTCCACCAGCGAGGGGCAGGAAGCCTCAATCCGCTTCGTCGGGCGCGGGCGCTGGCAGTTCGACGCGCTCGCCTATGTCCAGGCCCGCGACTTTGCCAACGTCGTGATCTCCGCCACCCGCTTCACGCCGACCCTCGATCAGCGCCGCACACCTTCAACCGGGATCGGCGGCAAGTTCGAGCTGCGTCCGCCGATCCTCGAAGGCCACGACATCCGCATCGGCGCCGACTACCGCAGCGCCGATGGGGAGTTGCAGGAAGAGGCGCTCAATGCCGTCACCGGCCGTATCACCGAACGCCGCCGCGCAGGCGGTGCGACCAGCAACCTTGGCATCTTCCTCGAGGATGACTGGCAGATCGGCCCGCTGACCTTGAATGGTGGCCTGCGCGCCGATCGCAGCAGCATCACCGGCGGCTTCTACCGCGCGGTCAGCCCCGCTGGCGCGCCGGTCAGCACGATCATCGCCCCCGACCGCGCCGACTGGTCGGCAAGCTGGCGCGCGGGCGCACTGTTCTATGCCACGCGTCGCCTGGACCTGCGTGCGGCGGCCTATACCGGCCTCAGGCTGCCAACCCTCAATGAGCTCTACCGGCCCTTCGTGGTCTTTCCCGTCACCACCGAGGCCAATGCCGCGCTGAAGAACGAACGTCTGCGCGGCTTCGAGGTCGGGTTCGACTGGCAGCCGGTCGATGCTCTGGTGATCGCGGTGACGGGCTTCGACAACACAGTCGATAACGCCATCGCCAATGTCACGATCGCCCCCAACCTGCGCCGCCGCGAAAACCTGCCCGCCATCGCGGCGCGCGGGATCGAGGCGAGCGTGGCGGCCAAGCTTGGGGCGGTGAGCCTCGACGGCGCGCTGGCGTGGACCGATGCCGAGGTGCGCGGGCGGGGCGCTTCGGCCGATCTTGACGGCAAGCGTCCGGCGCAGACCCCGCGGACCGCCGCGACCCTCACGCTGGGCTGGGAGCCCGCCCCCGGCTGGCGCGTCGCCGGTACGCTGCGCCACGTCGCCGCGCAGTTCGAGGATGACCGCCAGATCGATCGCCTGCCGCCTGCGACCACGCTTGACGCTTTTCTTGCTGCACCACTGCTGGGCAAGCTCTCGCTCGTCGCCCGCGCCGAGAACCTCACCGGCGCGCAGATCGTGACCCGCAATCAGGCCGGTTCGATCGACCTTGGCGTGCCGCGCACCATGTGGCTTGGTTTACGCTACGGCTTCTGACGCTCAGTCAGGCTCGTAAGATTATTACGCGAAACATCTGTTGCACTGCGCGCATGCTGCGCCGCAACGCGAAGTGTTGCATTTCTGCTACGGCTTTACAGAAGTTTGCCTATGACTCTTGTTAGGGCGCGCGACCCTGATAGGTATCCGCCCCGCAATCCCAATTCCGGCAGCACGACCGGTTGGTAAATTGAGAGAGGGAAAACATGAAGCGCACGATCGCAACCTATGCCTGTGGCCTGATGGCCTGCAGTGCACTGACCACCCCCGCCTTTGCACAGGACAGCGACACCGAGGCGCAGTCGGCACGTGAAGACAACGTCATCATCGTGACCGCGACCCGCCGCGCGCAGGACGTGCAGGACATTCCGCTCGCTGTGACGGCGATCTCGCCCCAGCAGCTTGAGGCGCAGCGCGTCGTCAACATCCAGCAGGTTTCGGCGCTCGCCCCCAGCTTCACCGCCAGCCAGGCGCAGACTTCCTCGGGTTCGGTTGTGTTGCGTATTCGCGGCATCGGCACGACCTCGAACAACCTCGGCTTTGAAAACGCGGTCGGTGTTTTCGTCGATGGCGCTTACCAGTCGCGCGCCGGTGTGGCGCTCGGCGAGTTCGTTGACGTGGAACGCGTCGAAGTGCTGCGCGGCCCGCAGGGCACGCTGTTCGGCCGCAACACCTCGGCCGGCGCGCTCAACATCACCAACGTCCGCCCGGACGTCACCGAGTTCGGCGGCTTCGTGAATGCTGAATACGGCAATTTCAATGAAAAGAGCCTGCAGGGCGCGATCAACGTCCCGGTCATCAAGGACACAGTGGCGGTGCGCCTCACTGGTGCCTGGCGCGAGCGTGACGGCTTCCTCGATGTCGTCAACCGGACCGGCACCAAGGTTGGCGAGACCAATGATGCCGATCAGTGGGTCGTGCGCGGCCAGATCGGCTGGGATACCGAAAGCGGGTTCCGCGGCCGGATCATCGCCGATTACTCCAAGAGCCAATCGAGCTGCTGCGGTGCGATCGAGCTGTATCAGTCGCCGCTGGTGACTGGCGGGGCTTATGCCGCGGTCGGGCTCGGCGCGAATGGCGGCAATGGTCAGCCGTCTGTGTCCCTCGCTCCGAGGGATCAGGGCGCATTTGAAAGGGCGATGGACAACCGCGTCGTTTCGGCCAATTTTGCGCCCGTCGCGGATGTCGATAACTACGGCGTTACCGGTGAAATGGAATTCCCGGTTTCGGAAAACGCCGACCTGATCTTCATCGGTTCGTACCGCAAGTATGATGCCCTCGAAAGCTACGACTCCGACTTCACCGGCCTCGACATCTTCAACGTCGTGAACAATTCCGAGATCGAGACCTACACCGCCGAATTGCGGTTGCAGGGTGAAAGCCTCGGCGGCAAGCTCAACTACATGGTCGGCGGCTTCTACTCGGACGAGCAGATCGATCAGGCGGTCCAGTTCTCGCTTGGCGCGGATTATGGCGAAAATGTTGGCGCTTTGCTGTTCGTGCCCACTGGCGGCGTGCTTGGAGCCAACCCGCTGACGGCGTTCACCGGCCGCGATCCGGCTGGCACGCGCACCACCAACCGCTTCCAGCAGGATGCCAAGAGCTACGCGATCTTCACCCACAACAGCCTCGAGATCACCGACGGGCTCGAACTGACCGTCGGCCTGCGTTACTCGTGGGAAGACAAGTCCGGCGGGTTCACCCAGCTTGCGACCAACAACCAGATCTGCCCTGCTACGCTGGTTGCGGTCGGGGCAACTGGCGTAGCGCCTGTGGTGCCCGCAGCACTGCGTCCGAACATCATCGGGCTCGGCTGCTTCGGCTTCACCGCTCCGGCAAACCTGCCGCAGGCCGCCGCCCTGCCGCTGCCGCGCACCTTCCAGTCGAACTTCAAGGATGAAGAGCTGATCTACACCGGCAAGCTCGCCTATGCGTTCAGCCCGTCGGTCAACGCCTATGCAAGCTTCACCCACGGCTACAAGGCAGGCGGTATCAACCTTGATACCACCGCCGCAAACGGCGGGGCCGATCCGCGGTTCCTTTCGGAAGAGGTCGACGCCTATGAGCTTGGCGTCAAGGCGCAGACGGCCAATGGCGACGTCACCGTCAACATCGCGGCGTTCTATGAAGAGTTCACCAACTTCCAGGTGCTGGAATTCACCGGCACCGCGTTTGCGACCTTCAACGTGCCCATTGCTGAAACCCGCGGGATCGAAATTGAAGGCCTGATCCGGCCCAGCGATGAGCTGACGCTCAACCTTGGGGCGACTGTCCTTGAAGCGAGCTACCCGGAGGATTGCGCCGGTACGCAGACTTCGGTGCAGGTGGTGGCGCTGTGCGGCAATGACCTGACCAACGCGCCGCAGATCATCGCGTTGATGGGGGCGCTCTGGGAAAAGCCGATCAATGATTCGACCGAATTCTTCATGTCGGGCCAAGTCCGCATGGAAGGCGATCAGCGGACCTCGACCCAGGCGGTCAACCTGCCGACTGTGGCGGCTGGCTCGACCCAGGCCCAGATCAAGGCTGCGGTTGATGCCTCCACTCCGATCATCGCCGACATTCAGGATGGCAAGGCCTTCGTGAACCTGCGCGCTGGTCTGAAGTTTGCAAACGGCGCCTATGCGATCGAAGGCTGGGTCAACAACCTGACCGACGAAGTGGTGCGCGGCGTTACCTTCAGCACCACCCTGCGTGGCGGCGGCGTGAACAACTCGCGCTCGGCCTTCACCTTGCCGCCGCGCCAGTACGGCATCACCCTGCGCGCCAAGTTCTAAGCGCCAAGGGGCTTCGGCCAAAGAAAGAGGGCGGCTCGAAAGAGCCGCCCTTTTTTGTTTTGGGGTTTCCGTTCTGCGAAGCCGCCTCCGCGGCTTCGTCCTCGCTATGCGTCCTGCGCTTCGCTGCGGACCCGCTGCGGGCGGGCGGTCGCCCTTGCGACGCTTGCAGCGTCGTTACAGTTTCAGACGGCGAGGATTGGTGGGGGCATGAAAAAGGCGGCCCGGTTGTCCGAGCCGCCTTCTTATCCATATATCATCACGATGGACCGGTCGCGCTAGCGACCGCAAGGGCGACCGCCCGCCCCGCAGGCGCCCCGTTGCGCCAGCAACGGGAACAGCGCCGAGGACGCAGCCCCGGATGGGGCTGCGCTATCACATCGAACGCGCGATCACCATCTTCATCACCTCGTTCGAGCCGCCGAAGATGCGGGTGATGCGGCTGTCGCGGTACATGCGGGCTATGGGGTAATCGTTGATGTAGCCCGCGCCGCCGTGGAATTGCAGGCACTTGTCGACGACCTCGCCCTGCAATTCGGTCACCCAGTATTTCGCCATGCAGGCCGTTGCCACGTCAAGCTCGCCCTTGAGGTGGCGGGCGATGCAATCATTGACGAACACGCGCGCGGCGGTGCTGCGGGCCTTCAGGTCAGCCATCACGAACTGGGTGTTCTGGAAATCCCAGATCGTCTGGCCGAAAGCCTTGCGGTTCTTGACGTAATCCATCGTGGTCTCGAGCGCGCGCTCGATCCCGTTGATCGCGCCGACCGCGATGATCAGGCGTTCCTGCGGCAGTTCGCCCATCAGCTGATAGAAGCCCTTGCCTTCGACGCCGCCGAGCACGTTTTCAGCCGGCACGAAGACATTGTCGAAGAACAGCTCCGACGTGTCCGCCGCATCCAGCCCGATCTTGTCGAGCTTGCGCCCGCGCTGGAAGCCTTCCGCGCCTTCGGTTTCGAGCAGCATCAGCGAGATGCCCTTGGCGCGTTCATTGGGATCGGTTTTCGCCACCACGATGATGAAATCGGCGATCTGGCCGCTCGAGATATAGGTCTTCGAGCCGCTGATGCGGTAGCCGTTGCCGTCCTTGACTGCGGAGGTGGTGATCGACTGGAGGTCCGAACCCACGCCCGGTTCGGTCATGGCGATCGCGCTGACGAGATCGCCGCTGACGAGGCGGGGGAGGTACTTTGCCTTTTGCTCCTCGGTCCCGTGACGCACAAGATAGGGCAGGATCACGGTGTTGTGGAGTGAGGCGGCAAAGCCATCGACCCCGTGCTTGGCCTGCTGGTCAATCACGACGAGGTCATGCCGGAAATCGCCGCCATGGCCGCCATATTCGCCCGGAACGCTGACGCCGAGCAGGCCTGCTGCGCCCGCCTCGCGCCAGAATTCACGCTCGACCTGGCCATCCTCGCGCCACTTCTCGACGCGCTTTTGCGGCGCGTGCTGCTGGTAGAACTTGCCAACCGCGTCGGCAAAAATGGCGATTTCCTCGTCTTCCATGAAGGCGGGCTGAGGCACGTTGAGAACCGACATTGGCTTACTTCCCCGTCCAGTTGGGCTTGCGCTTCTCGGCGAAGGCCGCCGCGCCTTCACGCGCATCGTGCGAGGTGAACACGGGGCCGATCAGCTTGCCCTGATTGGCATAGCGGTCCTCCATCGCCCAGCCGCGCGATTGCTTCATCACCTGCTTGGAGATGCGCACGGCCAAAGGCCCGTTGGCCGCGATTCGCGCCGCCAGCGCCTTGGCGCCTTCCAGCGCCGAACCTTCGGTCACTTCGTTGATGAGGCCGATCTGGTAGGCCCGCTCCGCACCGATGAAATCGCCGGTCAGCGCCAGCTCCATCGCCACGCGCTCGGGAATCTGGTCGGGGAGCATCATCACGCCGCCTGCCGCTGCAACAAGGCCGCGCTTGGCTTCGGGGATGCCGAACTTGGCGTCCTTGTGGGCGACCACGAGATCGCAGGCGATCATCAGTTCAAGCCCGCCGGCGAGCGCATAGCCTTCAACCGCCGCGATCAGCGGCTTGGCAGGCGGTGCCTGCACCACGCCGCCAAAGCCGCGGCCCGGAACGCTGGGAGATTCGCCGCGCAGGAAGCCCTTGAGATCCATCCCCGAACAGAAGGTTCCGCCCGCGCCGGTGAGGATGCCGACGCGCAGGTCGTCTTCGGCGTCCAGACGGTCCATGGCCGCCGCGATCGCCTCGGAGGCGGCCTTGGTCATGGCGTTCTTCGCCTCGGGACGGTTGATGGTGACAATCAGGACCCCGTCCTGAACTTCGGTCAGCACTTCAGGGGCAGCGGTATCGCTCACGGCTCTCTCCTATCGAAATTGTGATTGCGATTTGAAACGCAATTCTTGTGCCACTGGTGCAGTCGGTTTACGGACGCGTCAACCGCAATTTCGCTATAAGTGGAGAGGATCACCATGGCCGAAGCTTACATCATTGACGCCGTTCGCACCCCGCGCGGGATCGGCAAGCAGGGCAAGGGCGCGCTGGCTGCCGAGCATCCGCAGCACTTGGCCGCGACGGTGCTGAAGGCGATCAAGGACCGCAACCATCTCGACACCAAGACGGTCGATGACGTGATCTGGTCGGTCTCGACTCAGGACGGGATGCAGGCGGGCGACATGGGCCGCATGGCCGCGCTCGATGCAGGCTATGACATCATCTCGTCCGGCACCACGCTTGATCGCTTCTGCGGCGGCGGCATCACCAGCGTCGCGCTTGCCGCGGCGCAGGTGATGAGCGGGATGGAAGATTGCGTCGTCGCGGGCGGCACCGAGATGATGAGCCTCACCGCCGCCATGTCTCAGGAAAAGATGCGCGCCGGGATCAAGCCGCCGATGATGGGCAGCTACAACGCGCGCCTTCAGGCCGTGCACCCGCAGTCGCACCAGGGCATTTGCGGCGATGCGATTGCGTCGAAGGAAGGCTTCACCCGCGAAGAGCTGGACGAAGTCGGCTACCGCTCGCAGCAGCGCGCCGCAGAGGCGATGGCGGCGGGCCGCTTTGCCAAATCGGTGGTGCCGGTGGTGGCGGACGATGGCACCGTGCTGCTGGATCATGACGAATATCCCCGGCCCCAGACGACCCGCGAAGACCTCGCCAAGCTGGAACCGGCCTTCCCCAAGATCGCCGACGTTCCGCTGGATGCCGAGGGCACGACCTTCCGCAAGCTGATCAACAACAAGTATCCCGATCTCGACATCCAGCACTTCCACCATGCGGGCAATTCTTCCGGAGTCGTCGATGGTGCGGCCGCCGTGCTGATTACGTCGAAGGCCTATGCCGAAAAGCATGGGCTGAAACCGCGTGCGCGCATCGTCGCCACCGCCAATATGGGCGATGATCCGACGCTGATGCTCAACGCGCCAGTGCCGGCGGCGAAGAAGGTGCTGGCGAAGGCCGGGCTGACCACCGACGATATTGACCTGTATGAGATCAACGAGGCTTTCGCCGTGGTCGCCGCCAAGTTCGTGCGCGATCTCGATCTTGATTGGGACAAGGTCAACGTCAACGGCGGCTCGATCGCGCTCGGCCACCCGATCGGCGCGACGGGATCGATCCTGATCGGCACGGTTGTGGACGAGCTGGAACGTCGCGGCGGGCGCTATGGCCTCGTGACGATGTGCGCGGCGGGCGGCATGGCCCCGGCGATCATCGTCGAGCGGGTCGACGGCTTTGTTGACTGATCGGACGCACACATGATCGCTGACAACACGCCCGTCATCATCGGGGTCGGACAGTATTCGGAACGGGTCGGAGAACCCGGCTACGAAGCGCTGTCTTACATGGACCTCGGGGGCCGGGCGCTGGCGGCGGCGATTGCGGACAGCGAGGCGAGTGGTGACGTGGCGGGTGTCATCGACACGCTCGCCGCGATCCGCGCCTTTGAAATGTCGCGGCCCGATCGCAAGCCGCCGTTCGGCGCGGCGAGCAACGTGCCGCGCGCCTTGGCGCAACGTGTGGGCGCGAACCCGGCCCGCGCGATCCTCACCACCACCGGCGGGCAGACCAACCAGCAATTGGTTGGCGAATTCGCGCAGGCTATCGCGGCGGGGGACAGCCGCTGCGCGGTGATCGTCGGCAGCGAGGCGATCTCGACCGTGCTGGCGCTCAGTGCCAAGGGCGAAATCCCCGACTGGTCGGAGGAGATCGCGGGCGATTTCGAGGATCAGGGCTTCGGGGTCGAGGAACTGCTCGAACCGGTGCTGTTCGCCCATGGGGCAAGCGGCGCGATCCCGCTCTATGCGCTGGCCGAGAACGCGCGGCGGGCGAAGCTGGGCATGGGGCTGGAGGAATACCGCCTCGAAATCGGCAAGCTGTTCGCGCCATTCACGCGGGTGGCTGCGGCGAACCCGCATTCGGCGGCCCCGGTGGAGCGCAGCGCCGAGGAACTCGCCACGGTCACCGACCGCAACCGCATCGTCGCCGAACCCTATCCGCGCATGACGGTGGCCCGTGATCAGGTGAACCAGGCGGCGGCGATCATCGTCGCTTCGGCAGGGCTGGCGCGCGAACTGGGCGTGCCGCAAGACAAGTGGGTGCACATCCACGCGGTCACCGCCGCGACGGAACTCAAGCTCTCGCAGCGGCCTGACCTCGCGGGCAACCCCGCCTCGCTCGCCAGCGTCGATGCGGCGCTGGCGCGGGCGGGCAAGGGCATTGCGGAGATGCGCTACATCGATTTCTATTCGTGCTTTGCGATTCCGGTGTTCAACCAGTGCGACCATTTCGGGCTGACGGCGGACGATCCGCGCGGGCTGACGCTGACGGGCGGCCTGCCCTTCTTCGGCGGCGCGGGGAACAATTATTCGGCCCACGCCATCGCCGAAGCCGTGAGCCGTGTGCGCGGGGATCGCGGCTCATACGCGCTGGTCGGCGCGAATGGCGGATGGATGAGCAAGTATGCGACCGGCATCTATTCGACCGAGGCCGCCGATTGGTCAGCGAATGACCGCTTCGCCAAGCTTCCCAAGGCGACCGACAAGGTGCCGGTGGCGAGGGAGGCGGTCGATAGCGCGGTGGTCGAGACCTACACCATCAACCGCGGTCCCAAGGGCGCCGATGCGATCTTCATCGGCCGCTCCGACGCGGGCGAGCGCGTGGTGGGCAATGCTGACCTTGCGGATGCCGCCACGGCGCAGGCCTTCGAAAGCGGCGAACCCTTCGGTGTGCGACTGGCGCTCACGCAGGACGAGCGCGGGCGGAACGTCGGGCGGGTCAGCGCCTAGCCCCGCCGAAGAAGTCGAGCGCGTCGAAGCCCTCGGGCGCGGGGACTTCGACGATGGGATCATCGCGGTCATCGAACTCGGTGCGCAGCGCGCGGGCCATCACCGCGTGCATCTGGTAGAGGCAGGTGATGTAGGTGAGCTCGAGGATCTCCTCGTCGCTGAACGCCGCCTTCAATTCGGCGAACAGCGCATCGGGCACGCGCCCGGCGTGGCACACCAGCCGATCGGCATAGGCGAGCACCAGCCGCTCCTTCGCATCGAAGGCGTCGGAGGTCTGCCATACGGGAAGGGCTGCGATCTTCGCCTCGCTCACCCCAAGGCCGCGCAAGGACTTGCAGTGCTGCGAGAACACGAATTGCGAGCCGGTCGCCCACCCTGCCCAGGTCTGGCCCAGTTCGCGCAAGGCCGGATCGAGCTTCCGGTCGGGCGATCGGTAATAGGCAAATCCCTGCGCCGCGTGGCGCAGCGTATCGGGGGAATTGGCGAACACCGTCCACCAGTCGCCGCGCGTGCCGGTGGCGGTGCCGGGCTCGGTGATCGGATCGCGTGTCCCGAACAGCTGGGCGTAGAGCGGCTGGGCAACCTTGGCGTCAGCCTCGGCGAGGGGCACTTGCCTGAGGCGCGGCATCAGGCGTCCTGCGCCATGGTGGCAGGCGCATGGCGCACATCGTCCGGCCCGAAGCTGCGGGTGGTCGCCGCGAATTCGAGCATGATGCCATTGGGATCGGTGAAATAGACCGAGCGCACGAACACGCCCTCATGCATGTCGCGCGCGTATCCTGAGGGGCTGTCATCGTGGTTGAACACCATGTGGGTGTGGGGCACCCCGGCGTCCTTGAGACGCCCGAGCGCCGCCTCAAGCTCGGCTTCCTCCATCGTGAAGGCGAGGTGGTTCATCGAGCCGACCGCGGTCTTGGCGTCGAAGGGAAACTTCTTCACCGAGGCAATCCCGGGCGCTGCGGGCGGGGCATCGGCCCACCAGAAGAACGCCACCGCATTGCCGCCGCCGCAATCGAAGAAGAAGTGTTGGCCACCATCGGGCAGCTCGACCGTCTTGAACAGCGGCATCCCCAGCACCTCGGTGTAGAAGCGCGTGGTCTCCGCCATGTCGCGGCAGACCAGCGCGATGTGGTTGATGCCTGCCGTGCGGATCCCGGTATCTTTCGTCATGCCAGCGATCTCCTCTCGCCAGCGAACCTGCCCTGATCGCGTTCGGCTGGCAATTGCTTGCGCGAATCGCGGCTTTCAGGTAAATGGTTTCAATTGAAACTATCTCGTCAACGGGGACTGAACCGATGAACGCGCCGACTACGACTCAAGGGGCCAAGGATCTGTTCGACAACCCCGCCGGCCTCGACGGGTTCGAATTCGTCGAATTCTGCGCGCCGGAGAAGGGCGCGCTCGAGCCAGTGTTCGAAGCGATGGGCTTCACCCGCGTTGCCCAGCACCGCTCTAAGGACGTGCACCTGTGGCGTCAGGGCGGCATCAACCTGATCGCGAATTACGAACCGCGCAGCCCCGCGTGGTACTTCGCGCGTGAGCACGGCCCGTCGGCCTGCGGCATGGCATTCCGCGTGCGTGACGCCGCCAAGGCCTATGACCACCTCATCGCCAAGGGCGCCGAGCCGGTCGCGGTGCAAACCGGCGTGATGGAACTGCGCATCCCCGCGATCCGCGGCATCGGCGGGGCGATCCTCTATCTCGTCGACCGCTATGAGGGCGGGGACACCGGCAACGGCCTCACCATCTACGACATCGATTTCGAATATCTCCCCGGCGTGGACAAGCACCCGCAAGGCGCGGGTTTCCACACCATCGATCACCTCACCCACAACGTCTACACCGGCCGGATGAAGTACTGGGCGGACTACTACGAGACGCTGTTCAACTTCCGCGAGATCCGCTTCTTCGACATCAAGGGCGAGTACACCGGCCTCACCTCGCAGGCGCTAACCGCGCCCGACGGCAAGATCCGCATCCCGCTCAACGAGGAAGGCGAAGGCGGCAAGGGCCAGATCGAGGAGTTTCTGCGCGCCTTCAACGGCGAGGGCATCCAACACATCGCGCTGATCTGTGATGATCTGCCGGCGTGCTGGGACCGCCTCCAGAAGCTCGGCGTCCCCTTCATGACCGCGCCGCCCGCGACCTATTACGCGATGCTGGACGAGCGCCTGCCGGGCCACGGCGAGGATGTCGCCAGCCTCAAGATGCGCGGCATCCTGCTCGATGGGACGACCCAAAATGCAGATGGCTCAGGCGGCTCGCCCCGCCTGCTGCTGCAGATCTTCGCGCAGGCGCAGGTCGGGCCGGTGTTCTTCGAATTCATCCAGCGCAAGGGCGACGAAGGCTTCGGCGAGGGCAACTTCAAGGCCCTGTTCGAAAGCATGGAGCGCGATCAGATCGAGCGCGGCGTGCTCAATGTCGAGGAGCCGGCGCAATGAACCACCCCGTAAATCTGGCCGGCATCCACCACGCCGCCTACCGCTGCAAGGACGCGGCCGAGACCGTGGAGTGGTACGCCCGCGTGCTCGGCATGACCTACACCACCGCCTTTGCCGAGGATCACGTGCCTTCGACCGGCGAGTATGATCCCTACATGCACATCTTCCTCGATGCGGGGAACGGCAACATCCTCGCCTTCTTCGAGCTGCCCAACCAGCCGGAGATGGGCAAGGATCCGAACACCCCCGCCTGGGTGCAGCACCTCGCGCTGAAGGTGCCAGACGAGGCCGCGCTGCTCGCGGCCAAGGCGCATATCGAGGCCGAGGGCATCGATGTTCTCGGCCCGACGCACCACGGCATCTTCAAGTCGATCTACTTCTTCGACCCCAACGGCCACCGCGTGGAGCTCGCCGCCGATATCGGCACGGCGGAGCAATATGAAGAACTCGCCCGCGTCGCTCCGGTGATGCTGGAGGAATGGTCGCAGACCAAGACCGCCCCGCGCCACGCCGACTGGCTGCATGAGCTCGCCCGCGCGGAGCACGCGAAGGTCTGACCACTCCAGGGTGCGTCAGGTCTGCGTGATGTCCGCTTTTGGGAGCCGGCGGCTGGTTGCGTTTTGGCCGCAAGTGGGTGGATTCCGGAATGGCCGGTTTCCCATCCCAAATCAGCCAGAGCACGCCAGAATGCGGAAGATTGCCGTGCGAGAGACTCGCAGCCTTACCCCTATTCGGGCTCGGGTGGCCCGGGTTCGTTGGCCGCGGCGCCTTCGGTGATGATGAAGCTGTTCATGGTGCTGAGCGCCGAGGATGAACTGTCCCTGGGGTCGGTGACCGAGGCGTCGATCTCGATCAGGTAGACGCCCGGAAGGCTGACCGCTTCGGGCAGGCTGAGGACGAACATCGTGTCCCGGCGCGCTTCGTCTGAGGTGGCGGCGTCATGCAGCACCAGACGCCGCTGATCGGGGGTGATAATGGTGACATTGACCAGATCGGCGTCGGCCGCGAAAATCAGCGTGATCGCGTCGAGCGGGGCGGCGATCTCTTCCTGATTGGCAGGGAAGCTCGCAGTCAGTTCCGGGGAAGGCAGTTCGGCGGCGGCGGGTGCGGCGGTCAGGATCGCAGCCAGCAGCGCGGCGAGGATCGGGGCGAGACGCATCGGCATACTCCTGTTGGTCGGGCAAGGCGGCAAAAGGCGGGAGCGCGGCGTCGCGGCCGCGCTCCCGCAAGTGTTCGACGGGGGCCGGGTCGCAAATGGCCCCCGTGAACCTTGAACACCCGCCCCCTGTTGCATTGGCGCGTGCGTTCGAGCTGAAAGATGATGCGGCGGGCCGGACGGTCAGCCTCCGGCCCCGCCAAGGTGGTCAGCAGCCAGCGGCCTTTTTCTTCTTCTTGCCGAGCCCGCCGAGCATGCCGCCCAGCACCGCCCCGGCATCCCCGCCCACTGCGCCGCCGATCGCAGCGCCGGTGGCCGAGCCGGAACCGGCAGGGCACTGCGCGGTCTGCTGGGCTGCGGCCTGATCGCCGGAGGCGGCGGCGTTGCTCGCTTGCGCACTGCCCTTGGGGCCGAAGATCGCAAGGATGCCGGGGGTGTTCTGGTATTCCGGCCCCTGGGTCGCGCCGCGCCCTTCCGGGGCGAAGATGATGTTGACGTCGGAGATCGCCTCGTCCTCAGCCTGCGCGCGCGTCAGGGTCGTGGATTTCGAGGTGCACCACAGGCCCCATTCGTCGACCTCGTCCGCCGCGCAGGCGCCGCCCTTCTTCAGGCGCGATGCAGGCGACTTGCCCTGATGGTAGGATACGCAGGTCGTGCGCGCACTGTCGCTGGTGTGGTAGCCGACCGGGCAGCGGTCATACTCGCTGGCCTTGGTGAGGTTGCCGAAGGTCGGGTCCGTGTAGACCGGGCCGCCCGAGCTGCCGGACGAAGACGAACTCGAAGAATCGTCGTTTGAGCCCTTCTTTGGATAGCAATAATATACTGTGTCCGGGCTCCGCTTGGCAGTCACATGGGTTTTCGGGCAACCCGAGCGAGGAACGGGAAATTTCCCCTCAGCGCCCTGCGCCATCGCAGGGCTGGCAAACGGAATTGCGGCGAAGGCCATCGCCGCACCGGCGGCGAGCGTGGTGATCATCTTCATGTCGTGAAACTCCTGAAAGGTCGCGAATAATCGGGACGGGCCCGATCAGGGCTTTTTGGTCGAACACCACACGCGGTAGACTTCGTAATAGCCGTCCGCGCAGGTTTCCTTTTCCTTCTTGGCGTAGACCTTGGGCGCGATGGTGCCCATCGGCTCGCACACGCTGGTGCTGCCATCAGGATGGCGCCAGCCCGAGGGGCAGGGGGCGGCCTTGCTGGTCTTGACGATCGCTTCGCGGTTCTGGCCCTGCGCATGAGCGGGCGCGGCCAGCCCGGCGAGCGCGAGGCTGCCGACCAGCGCGAGGTTGGCGATGCTCAGCGTGCCAGCGATCAGCAGGCGGCTGCGGCTTTCAGTTCGGGTCATGGGTCACTCTCCTGTTGCTGATGAATTCAGTGGCAACAGGATTAGGCGGGCAGGCAGCCGGGCGGCATCCCATGCATCATGGCTCCCATATCATGGGATGCCGCACCCAGCGGGCTACTGCCCTCCTTCAGCGGGGGAGAGCGTGACGATCAGGATGTTCAGATCATGGGTCGGCTCGTAATTGGTCTTGATCACCTCGAACCGGGTGGGGCTGATCTTCCTGATCCCGTCCATGCAGAGGCTGACGAGGCGATCGGGGTAGCCCTTGTCCACTGTCAGCCGGAACCGCTTGATGGGCCCGCGCCAATTGGCACCCGGCGACAGGGTGTAGCCGATCCAGTTTTCGACCGGGAAGACATTGTCGTTGCGGCTGCCATCGGCGTTGTAACGCTTGCGGTCATAGCCGCGCACGAAAGCCTCATCGACGCAGTAGCGGGTGGCATAGTCGCTGTCCGGGGCAAGCGTCCCGCCGCGATATTCGCGGTCCAGCCCGCTGGCGACCGTGCCGCCCACCATCGGGGTGTAGCGATGCTCGACCGTGATGGGCACGCCGGGCGGGAAGGTCTGGGTGCGCACATAGCTCGTCTCGACGCTCCAGAACGGGCGGACGCGGCCGGGCTCATCCTCGTCCATCGCCAGCAGGCCTTCGGCGGTGAGCGCGTATTTCTCATCGTCCGGCAGAGCATTGATCCGAGCGGCGAACCCCTTGTCCTCCCAGTGCCTTGCGGACCAGCCCAGCTCCTTCAAGCGCTTGTCGACATCGACGCCCGCCACCTTGGCAATATCGAGCCGCATCAACCCCACCACCTTGCCATTGACGCGCGTTTCCATGCCGATGGTCTGCTCCCAATCGGGATAGGCGGCCTCGATCCAGTCGGGCTCCTGACCCGGTAGGGGCACGGCGGGCAGCGGGAAGGCGACCAGCAGGGTGATCGGACGGTCCGAATGGTTGGTGTAGGTATAGCGCACCCGCACCAGTTCGGCGCTGATGAACAGGTCTTCGCTGTCCATGCTGATCTGGTCGTTGGCCTCGAAGATCAACCCGCCGAGCGCGATTTCGGCCTCGGTGTCGTTGGCCAGAGCTGGGGCGGCGGCAAGCGCTGCGGCCAGCGCGATCAGAGGCGCGCGGATCATTCGCCGCTCCATGCCGAACGGTCGATCCATTCGCCAAGGCGCTGGATGCGCGATTCGTAAGCGAAGGCGATGCATGCTTGCCGGTCTTCCCGCCGCTTCATGCACAGATTGCGATTGGCGATGAAGGCGCGCTGTTCGCGCAGCAGAGTGGCCTCTTCCGCTGGCGGGGTCTGGAGCCTGGCGCGTTCGTAATCGAGGCCCATCGTGCGATCGAGGATCGAGAGTTCGCGGTCCTTGCAGATCACCTGATCGATCGTGCCCTTCTTCGCTTTGGCGCAATCGAAGCTGGGGGCGACAATGCGGGGCGGGATCGCCTGCACCTGTGCGTGCACCGGCAAGCTTGCGCCCATCAGCGCCAGTCCCGCAATCATCCCGTATCGCATCATCATCCCCCTTTTATGGCCGCAGCCACTGCAAGCGTCCCAAAATGATAGGGCTGTGCCGACCGCCCGGATAGCCGCCGACTTATGGTGCCATATCTTGGCAAAGCGCCGGATTTGCCCTCTTTTCAGGTGGCATGCTTTAAGGCATCGCGCGGCGGAAACGGGGGGAATTTGACGACAATGACGAGCCGCATTGCCTGGCGCCAGCTTGCGATATTTGCTGTGACCTT